>JBDTTJ010000305.1:0-4073 GCA_039930645.1 Acidobacteriota bacterium | reverse complement strand
GAGACGTCGGGGTTGGAGACGTCGGGGTTCGACACGTCGGGGTTGGAGACGTCGGGGTTCGAGACATCGGGCGTGTAGACCTCGACGTTCGAGACGTCAGGATTGGAGACGTCCGGATTCGAGACGTCGGGGTTCGACACGTCGGGGTTCGAGACGTCCGGGTTGAAGACCATCGCCCCCGTAAGGCCGCCCGAAACGACAGTCCCGGCGGGTGCGACGATCTGGGCGACGTTCACGGTCACGCGCGCCTTGGGATCGGTGGACATGATGAAGACGGGGCGGGAGGCGCTCGAACGCGGGGCGAGCGAGACGTCGATCGCCGTGAGCACGGCGTCCCGCAGGAACGACGCGGCGCCACCGGCGGGCTGGTTCGCGATCGTGAGACGGTAACTCTTAACGAACTCGGTGTTGTTCTGGACGATCGTCGCGAAGACGCGCGGGAAGGCCGTCGTGAGCTGCTTCGCGTTCGAAGGCGTCGTCACGACGAGGCCCTGCAGGATCTTGGCCGTGTAGATGTTCTGGTTGCGCATGCCCGCCTGGCCGCTGACGCAGGGGGGCTTGCTCTGCGACGGTTCGTACAGGCTCGGGCCGCCCGCGCTCCCGACGGGCGTGTAGTTCGCCCAGTTGCCGTCCGCCGGCGAGCGCACGTCGCGGTTGTCCGTCCAGGCGGCGTGGAAGACGGCGTCCTTCGCGAGCGCCGTGTTCCAGGCCCACGTGCCGCCGGAGAGCGGGACGAACGTGGGTGGGCCCGCGATGTCGATGTAGTCGCCGAGGAACGGCGCCGTTCCAAGCTTGAACATCGGAAGGTTCGGCGGATTGATCTGGAGCTGCTCGATCGTCCGCGTGCCTGGCCGGCTCCCGTAGACGTACCGCGAGACGCGGGCGGACGTGAAGGAGGGGAACGCGCCCGGGGCGGCTTGGGAAACGCGGACGTCGATCGTGTGGCGGCGGAGCGTGAGGCCCGCATCCGTGAGGAACGGCGTGAAGACGCTGGACGGCGCGGCCGGCAGCTCGCCCTTCGGCAGCCGGGTCTCCGTGAAGAAGAGACCAGCCTGACTCGGCGCCAGGCTGACCGGCTGGAAGATCCCGACTGTGTGGTCGAGCCGCAGGTCGTAATAGAGCACCATCAGCCTTCCAGCGGCGAACTTGAGCGCCGGCATGAGCTGATGGCCGCGGCCCGAGATCGCGAAGGCCACGCCTTCGTCGTCGTTCACGTAGCCGTTGTCGACCGGCATCGGCGTCGACCACGTCGTGCCATTCGTGGACGTCGTGAGAACGATGCGCGCGTCGCCGCCCGGACCCACGCCGCGCTGCGACCACGCGAGGTAGAGACGGCCCGTCCCGTCCGTCGCGAGCGCGGGATAGGCGTTCGTTCGCATCGAGGTGGACGTCGTTCCCTGATCGAAGAACGTGGGCGCCGCGGGTGAGGCCGCGTTGTACGAGGGGAACTGGACGACGAGCGTCGGGGCCGTCCAGGTCTTTCCGCGGTCCGTCGAGCGGGAAACCGCGATCGCGTTCGGGTCGTTCCCTTCCGCGAAGCGGCGCCAGGCGACGGTCAGGGCCCCGGTCGTGGGATCGATCACGAGCGCCGCGCCCTGGTTGATGTGGCTGTCCGACGTCACCTTGACGGGCTGGCCCCACGTGGCGCCGCAGTCCGACGTGGAGGCGACCATGAGCTTCGTGTTGATGTTGTTCGTGCCGCCCACGAACATCGTGTAGGCGAGGTACGCCCGGCCGCCCGGCACCGTCTGCGTGAGCGAGCCGCCGCCGTCTTTCGGCGTCGTGAACGTGCAGGGCGCGTCGCCCGGCCGCGGGACGTCGAAGGCGAGCGTGGGCTTGTCCAGGAACTGGCCCGAGTTTCCCGTGTCCACGACGACGGTCCCGGCGTACTTGATCGGATCGCGGCCCCGTGACGCGTCGCCATTCTCCTTGTCGTTGTTGTCGATGAAGCGCGCGACGAAGAGGACTCCGGGAGCGTTCGCCCCCCGGTTGAACGCGATTCCGCTGTACAGGAAGACGCCGCTGGCGCCGGCGCGGACGGTCGCGTCCGCGGCGGCGGCGAGGCCCTTGAGGGGCGACGCGAGGCCTTCGGGCGACTGGTCCTGCGGGTAGCCGGGAAGGAGGGTGCTCTTCCATGTGCGACCCCCGTCGAGTGACTTGAAGAGGCCGAGCCAGGCGTCCCCGGCGTTCGTCTCACCCGGGAGCGCGGCGTCGAACGGGATGTCGACCGTCCGATAGTCGTTGGCGCCCGCGACGAGGTGCGACGGATTGCGGGTCGAGACGTCCAGCGAGGGCTCGTTTTGCCGCTGGAGGAAGGGATCGCCGCCCGGCCACTCGCGGCCCGAGACCATATTGACGTTCGGGCCGGCGATCTGGGCGAGCAGGCCGGTGGGGGCGCCGGAAGAAAGGAGAACGAACAAGGCGGACACGTTGCGCAGCTGCCGAACGACGGACGGACGTCGGTTCATGAGGCTCCTTCCGCTGGGTGGCGTGGGGCGCCCCCGGACAGGCGATTCGATGCGGTTTCCTGAAATCTCGCCTCATTCTTGGGCTAAGGGCCAAGCGTGTCAAGACGGAGTCTCAGTCCTGCCTCGCCGCGGCGCGAGGGTCAGGGCCCGGTGGGCCGGGAGCGGCCACGAGGCCACGTCGCGAGCGCGATTCCCGCGAAGATCAGCACCGCCGCGGCCGCCGTGCGCGGCGACGGCGATTCGCCGAGCACGACGCGCGCGAGCGTCATGGCGACGAGCGGCTGCACGTACATGAACATCGCGGCCGTCGACGGGCTCGTGCGCGCGAGGCCCCAGGCGTTCAGGGCGTACGCGACGATCGTCGCGAAAACGACTGTGCCCGCGATTCCCGCCCATGCGCGGGAGGTCAGGGCCGCGGGCCGGAAGCGCAGGAGATCGGGGACCGCGACGAGAACGATCGGAAGCGCCGCGTACCGGAAGACGGCCGCGGTGACCCGGATCGCCGAGTGGCGCCGCAGGATGTCGCGCGAGAGAACGAGAAAAACCGAATAGCACAGGCAGTTCGTGAAGATCAGGGCGTTGCCGGCGAAGTTCCGGTCGCCGAAATCGAGGCGGGACACGTCGAGCAGCCAGAGGAGACCGGCGAGGGCGACGGGGATTCCAAGGAGGCGCCTGCGCGGCGTGTGCTGTTCGGAGAGGAGAGACCCGACGGCGAGCGTCAGGATCGGCGTCATGGCGGTCAGGAGCGTCGCGTTCGTGGCCGTCGTCTTCGAGAGGCCGAAGATGAAGAGGATCTGGTTCGCGACGATCCCGATCAGCGCGAGCACGGCCAGCGTGCGCCGGTCCTTCGCGTCGAACGTGTCGCCGGGGTCGAGGATCCGGGCCAGGAGCGTCAGCGCGGCCGCGCCCGCCACGGCGCGCAACGCGGCGAGGACGAGCGGCTGGGTTTCCGCGAGAGCGAGCTTGCCGAAGACGGGAAAGCTGCCGAAACAGAGCTGGACGGCGAGGAGCGCGAGGTACGGGCGGAAGTCCCGCGGGCGCCCGGAGGGAAGGGGCTCAGCCAAGCGGCACGGGCGCGACAGGTGCGACGGATGCGGGGAGATTTCCTGCGAATGAGGCGATGGTCAGCTCGGTGCCGACCTCGGCGCGCTCTCTCTTCACGTACGCGAGTGCGGCTGCGCCGCCGCCCGTCGCTGGCGCCACGCTCGTGAGACTGCCGGCCTTTTCACCTTCGAAGAAAATCTCCTCTCCGGCCCTCGGAATTCCCCCGGTCACGGCGAGCCGGACGAGCTTGCGATTGACGTGTCCGTACGTCTTGATGCGCGCGACGATCTCCTGGCCGACGTAGCAGCCCTTGTTGTCCGCGATGAAGCCGCGCCCGCGCAGCCCGGCCTCGTCGGGCAGGACGGCCTCCGTCAGCTCCGCGCCCCAGAGCGGAATGCCGGCGGCGATGCGGCGGCTCTCGAATTCGGCAGGCGTCGCGAGGCGTGCTCCGGAGAAGAGAAGAGAAGAGAGGATTGCTTTTGAAAGTGAAGAGGGGACGCGGAGGTCCCAGCCGGGGACGCCCGTGCGGTTCTCGCGGACGAGGAGGACAGGGGAAGAAGA
>JBDTTJ010000304.1:0-4098 GCA_039930645.1 Acidobacteriota bacterium | reverse complement strand
AGAGCACGACCGCACGGCTGATCCTGAGGCTTCTCGCCGCCGACCGCGGGACGGTATTTTTCGGCGGCGCCGATTGGCTGTCGCTCCCGCTCGAGGAGCTGAACGCCCGCCGGCGCGAGATCGGCGTCGTCTTCCAGGACCCCGCGACTTCGCTCGACCCGCGGCAGTCGGTCGGCGAGATCGTCGGCGAGCCTCTCGCCATCCACCGGATCGGCTCGCGCGTCGAACGGCGCGAGCGCGTGGCCGGGCTGCTCGCCTCGGTGGGGCTGTCCGCGTCCGCGCTCGGGAAGAAGCCCCATGAATTCTCCGGCGGTCAGAGACAGCGCATCGCCATCGCCCGCGCTCTGGCGACGGAGCCCCGCCTCGTCGTCCTCGACGAGCCCGTGTCTTCCCTGGACGTTTCGGTTCGCGCCCAGGTTCTCAACCTGCTCCTCGACCTCCAACGCGACACCCCGTCGCGCCCGGCCTTCCTCTTCATCGGGCACGACCTTTCCGTCGTGCGATGGATCGCCGACCGGACCGCCGTGATGTACCTGGGACGGATCGTCGAGGAGGCGCCCACTGAGGCTCTCTTTACCGCCCCTCGGCACCCTTACACCGCGCTTCTCCTCGCCTCCCAGCCGCGCCGGCACCCCGGGGATGCCGCGGCTCCCCTGCGGGCGCCCGGCGAACCGCCGTCCGCCGCCTCGCCGCCTCCGGGGTGTCCGTTCCATCCCCGTTGCCCGTCCGCCCGTCCGGTTTGCTCGCAGGAGGTTCCGCGTCTCCTCGCGGACCCGGCGGTTCCCGAGCGTTCGGTGGCCTGTCACGCGCCTCTGGAAAAGTGAAGAAACCCGTTCTGGCGGAAACCTTTCCGCCCGGATGCCGTACTCAGAAACGGTGCCCGTCCACTATCATCGGCTTTCGGTTCGAGGAGGTTTTCGTGAGTCCTGAGCAGAAGCCCGGCAGCCCCGTGCGCGCCGGCCGGCGGGCGGCCGTGGCGGCCCTCGCCCTCGTCCTTGCCGCCGGTGTCGTGGTCGCCGACGACTCCGTTTCCGTGCCTGTCGCGTCGAAGGCCCGCAAGGCCATCCCGCTGCCCGCGGGCGACAAGATCGAGCTCTCCCTCAAGCAGACGATCGAGCTGACGCTCCAGAACGTCCTCGATCTCGACGTGGCGGCCTACAGCCTCGAGGCGTCGAAGTTCGGCATCCTCGCCGCGCGCGGCGCGTTCGACCCGAACGTCGAGGTGGATCTCGGCGCGTCCGACACTCAGAACGCGACGGCGTCGCGGATCCAGGCTTCGGAGACGAAGATCGCGTACGGCAACGCCGCGCTGACGGGCCTCCTGCCGTACGGCACGACGTACAACCTCGGGTGGACGAACACGCGGCGCGACTCCGCGATCCTGGGGTTCACGACGATCAACCCCACGTACACGAGCAACTTCTCGCTTGGCGTCACGCAGCCGTTGCTCCGCAACTTCGGGCGCGCCGTCAACGAGCGCTTCGTCGTCCAGGCGCGCCTGGGCCGCGACGGCAGCGCGTACGGATTCGTGATCGCGGTCCAGACGGCCATCCAGACCGCCGAAAACGCCTACTGGGACCTCGTCTACGCCGTCGAGAACCTCAAGGCGAAGCTGGAAGCGCTCGACCGCGCCAAGGACCTCAACCGGATCACCCGGATCAAGATCGACGTCGGCGCGCTCGCCCCGATCGACATCGTCCAGACCGAGGTCACGATCGCCCAGCGCGAACAGGACATCATCATCGCCGAGGGTCTCATCGGCGACGCGCAGGACCGCCTCCGCCGTCTCCTGAACGTTCAGTCCGTCCCGGACTGGAACCGGCCGATCGTCCCGATAGACCGCCCGTCGCGCGAATCGCTCCGCTCCGGCTACGTGGCGGACGTGAGCCAGGGCTACGAAATGGCCCTGAGGACGCGGCCCGAGGTCAAGCAGTCGCTCCTGAACATCGAGTCGAAGAAGGTCACGTACGCGTACCAGAAGAACCAGCTGCGCCCCCGCCTCGACCTGTCGGGCGGGTACGGCCTCGCCGGCCTCGGCGCGCGGGCTCTCGTGCTGAACCCGGACGGCACCACCGACCAGCTCAACTACTCGGACGCGTACAGCCAGATCGGGAGTCGCGACTACCCGTCGTGGAGCGTTGGGCTCGTCTTCTCCATGCCGATCGGAAACCGCGCCGCGAAGGGCAACACCGCGATCGCGAACGCGGACCTCGAGCTCGCCCGGACGAATTTCGCCATCACGAAGGCGAACCTGCAGGTCGAGGTTCGCGCGGCCGCGCGCGGAATCGACACGGCGTACCGAAGCGTTCAGGCCGCCTCGAAGGCCCGCGAGCTCGCCGAACGCAACCTCGACGCCGAGAAGAAGAAGTACGAGAACGGCATGACGACGTCGTTCCAGGTCGCGCAGATCCAGAACGACCTCACGACGGCGGTCACGAACGAGCTGCAGGCCGTCGCGGGGTACCTGAAATCCCAGGTCGCCTGGCACAAGGCGATCGGCGACCTGCTGTCCCGGACGAACGTCGTTCTTGCCGGGCTGCCCGTTTCGCTCGACGCTTCGGCGCCCGAGGAAGGGGCCGTCAAGTGACCGATTCAGGCCCCGCCGCCCCGGCCGCCGCCCCCTCTCCTGCTTCAGGCATCGGCGCCGTCGAGGCGGTCATCGGCACGTTCACGAAGCCGTCCGACACGTTCGGGCGGCTCGTCGCGCGTCCGACGTGGTGGCTGCCGCTCGTTCTCACGCTGCTCGCGACGGCCGGGTCGTTCTGGATCGTGATGCCGAAGATCGACATGGACCGCACGATCCGCGAGTCGATCGAAAAGCGCATGGAGAAGAGCGGGCGGACCGTGTCACCCGAGGTCATCCAGCGGCAGGTCGAAAGCGCGAAGAAGATGACGCCCCTCTACCTCGGCATCGGCGTCGTCGCGGCGATGGTCTTCTTCTTCGTGATCGCACTCGTCCTCTGGGGCGGCGCCAGGGCGATGGGAGCCGAGGCGCGATACGCGCAGCTCCTCGCGATCTGGGGACACTCCGGATTGCCAAGCCTCGTCGGCGTCCTGATCTCGATCCCGATCTTCCTCCAGCTGCCCGACGCCTCGCTGACGCAGGAGGGCGCGCAGCACGTCCTGAAGTCCAATGTCGGCGCGTTCCTGGACGAGTCGACGCCGGGCGCCCTTCGCGCGCTCGCCTCGTCCGTCGACATCTTCTCGATCGCGGTCCTGTGCCTGCTCGTCCTCGGCTTCCGAAAGCTCCCGGGCCTCTCGAAGGGCGCGGCGACGTGGACGCCGATCGTCCTGTGGATCGTCGCGGTGGCCGTCAAGGTCGCGTGGAAGGCGGTCATGGGATGAAGCCGATGCTGATCGGGATGCGCGACATCGAGAAGACGTATTCCGTCGGCGAGGAGAAGGTCCGTGCCCTGCGCGGCGTCACCTTCACCATCGACCGCGGCGAGTACGTCGCGATCATGGGCCCCTCCGGCTCCGGCAAGTCGACGCTCATGAACCTCATCGGCTGCCTCGACACGCCGACCGGCGGCGAGTACCTGCTGAACGGGACGCCCGTCCAGACCCTGACCGACGACGAGCTCGCGCGCATCCGCAACCGCGAGATCGGCTTCGTCTTCCAGACGTTCAACCTCCTCGCGAGAACGAGCGCTCTGGCCCAGGTCGAGCTCCCGCTCGTCTACTCGGGCCTTCCGAAGAAGGAGCGCCGCGAGCGCGCCGAAAGAGCCCTCGAGCGCGTCGGCCTCACGGACCGCGCCCACCACAACCCGAACGAGCTCTCGGGCGGCCAGCGCCAGCGCGTCGCGATCGCGCGCGCGCTCGTCACGGGACCGTCCCTCCTCCTCGCGGACGAGCCGACCGGCAACCTCGACTCGGCGACGGGCGAGGACATCATGCGGCTCTTCCGCGAGCTGAACGAGCAGGGAAACGCGATCATCCTCGTCACGCACGAGGAGGACATCGCGGCGCACGCCCGCCGGATCATCCGCATCCGCGATGGGCGCATCTCCGACGACCGCCCGAACGACTCCAGCCGCGCCGAGGCCGTCGCGCGCGCCAAGCGCGAGGCCCTCGAGGGCGCGGCGCCCGAGCCGCCGG
>JBDTTJ010000303.1:0-4116 GCA_039930645.1 Acidobacteriota bacterium | reverse complement strand
GAGGCGACATCATGGGACTCTTTTCCGGAACTCATCTCGAGCCCGGGGCTACCGCGCCCGCTTTCACGCTCTTGGACCAGCACGGGAAATCCGTTTCCCTCGCGGGTCTCCGCGGAAAACGGATCGTCCTCTACTTCTTCCCGAAGGCCGACACCGCCGGTTGAACCGTGGAAGCCCAGGCCTTCCGTGACGAAGGCCCGAAGCTCCCGAAGGACGTCGTCGTCCTCGGCGTGTCCAAAGACACCGTCGAGGCGCAGAAAAAGTTCGCGGAGAAGAACAAGCTGACGTTCCGACTCCTCGCGGACGAGCACAGCGAGGTCATCAAGCTCTACGGCGTCGGCCTCGCGTTCGGCGTCGCGAAGCGGAAGTCTTTCCTGATCGACTCGAAGGGGAAGATTGCGAAGGTCTACGAGTCCGTCGCTCCGGCCAGGCACGCCGCGGAAGTCGTGAAAGACCTCGAGTCGGTGGGTTAGATCCTTATGGCGCGCTTCCCCGAGACGCGCGGCTCCCTCGTGGCGGCGGCGGCCGGCGGCGACGCCGAGGCGCGGTCGCGCGCTCTCGGAACACTCGCGGACGCGTACTGGGCCCCGGTCTACACCTACATCCGCTTCAAGGCGCGGCGCACACACGAGGAGGCCGCCGATCTCACGCAGGAGTTCTTCGCGGGGCTCGTCGAGAAAGACTGGCTCGCACGTTTCGATCCCGCGAAGGCGCGCCTCAGGACGTACTTCCGCATGCTCGTGGACGGACTCGACGCGAACGAGTGGAAGGCGCGCGGGCGCGCCAGGCGCGGCGGCGGGGCGCCGATGCTCTCCCTCGACATCGACGCCGTGCGCGGGGCGTACGAGGCCGCGGCCGCCTCGTCGCAGGACTCGCCGGAGCAGGCGTTCGAGCGCGAGTGGGCGCGCAGCGTCTTTTCGATGGCGGTCGAGCGCTTCCGCACGGCCTGCGCGAAGGACGGGCGGGAGGTGCGCTTTGCGCTTTTCTCCTCCTACGACCTCGAGGGCGACGCGGCCCCGGAGCGACCGCGCTACGAGGACCTCGCGCGCCGCCACACGACGACGGCCGTCGACGTCACGAACCAGATCGCGGCCGCTCGGCGCGACTTCCGCCGCACCGTGCTCGACGTCCTGCGGGAGCTCACCGCGTCCGAGGCGGAGTTCCGGGCCGAGGCGCGGGCGCTTCTGGGGGTGGAGGCGCCCCCGTGAGGCTCTCGGACAACACGCTCTCCCGCCTGCGCGAATCGGTCCGGACGCCCGATCTCACGGGCACGCGCTACCACCTCGTCGGACCGGTCGGCGCCGGAGGGATGGGCGCCGTCTTCGAGGCCGTGGACGAGCCGCTCGGCCGGCACGTTGCGCTCAAGGTCGTCGACGTGCCCCTCGACGGCGAAGAAGCCGCCGAGGCGCTTCTGGCCGAGGCGCGCGTCCTCGCGGGCCTCGAGCACCCGGGGCTCGTGCCCGTCCACGACGCGGGCCGGCTCGCGGACGGGCGCGCGTACTACGCGATGAAGCTCGTGCGCGGGCGGCGCCTCGACGAGGCCCTCGCCGGGTCGTCGCTGCCGGAGAGGCTGCGCGTCTTCCTGCGCGTCTGCGAGCCCGTCGCGTTCGCGCACGCGAACGGCGTCGTCCACCGCGACCTCAAGCCCTCGAACGTGATGCTCGGGTCCTTCGGAGAGGTGCTCGTCCTCGACTGGGGGCTCGCGCGGCCGGTCGCGGGCGCCGCGGACGCCTCGGGGACGCCCGGTTTCATGGCGCCGGAACAGGCGGCGGGCGGGCCGGTCGACACGCGCGCGGACGTTTACGGCCTTGGGGCGCTGCTCGACGCGATCCTGCGAGTCCCGCCGGCCCCCGCGCGGCCGAAGGCCCTGCTCGCGATCGTCGCGCGCGCGAGGGCGACGGAGCCCGGGGCGCGCTACCAGGACGTCCCGGCGCTCGCGGCCGAGGTGGAACGGCTCCTCGACGGCGGCCGCGTCCGGGCGTACGAGGAGAACGTCCTCGAGCGCGCGGCGCGGGTCGTGAAGAGGCATGGGGTCGCGGTGGGCCTCGTCGCGACGTACCTTCTCGTGCGCGGCCTCTTTATCGTGCTCCGGCGTTAAAGGAAACTCGCAGGACGTTGAAAAGAACGGTCAGGAGGAAACGATGAACAAGATCCTGGTCGGACTGCTCGTGGGGGCGGGGCTCGGTGCGCTGGACGGGCTCACGGCCTGGTTCACGGCCGACGTGAGGGCGCAGATCGCGACGATCGTGATGGGGTCCACGTTCAAGGGGCTTCTCGCGGGGCTCCTGATCGGCGCCTTCGCGCGAAAGGTCGCGTCGGTTCCGGCCACTCTCGTTTTCGGGACGGCCGTCGGGCTCGTGCTCGCGTACGGCGTTGCCAGCCTGCAGGGCAAGTACTACTTCGAGATCATGTTGCCTGGCTCGATCGTGGGGCTCCTGACGGGATATGCCACGCAGCGCTACGGGCGCGTCCCGCAAGCCGAGGCGGCTTAACGGGGGACGGGCGTCGCGGATGCGGGAGAAGCGGGCTTCACCCGCTGCTCCCACCCGTCCGGCAGGACGAGGACGATCTCGCCGGGCTTGACGAGGTTGAGCTCCTCGCGCGCGACCTTCTCGAGGGCGTTCGGGTCGCTCTTGAGCGCCGCGACCTCGGCCGTGAGCCGCTTCGTGTCGGCCTCGAGCTGGGCGACCTCGTCCTGGGCTTTCGCGAGCTGGACGCGCTGCTTGCGCACCTGCAGGAGGCCGCGGTCGCTCACGAGGAAGATGCCGAAGACCAGAGCCGACAGGAGCGCCGACACGACGACGACCGACGCGGGGCGCACGTGGCGGGCGTCGGGCCGCGCCGCGGGCGCCTCCTGGCCGTGGTCCGTCCGGACGCGCCGCGCGGTCGGTTCCGGCTCGCGCTCGCGCTCCGGGCGGGCCGGCCTCTGCGGACTCTGCGGGACGCGCTTGACGCCAACGAGGCGGGGCGGACCTTCACCGCCGACGATACGTTCGAAGCGCACGGGCCATTTTCGCTCAATTCAGCCGGAACGGAGCGAGTTTGAAGGGTCAGGCCTTCTTCGCCGCGAGGCCGGGGTAGACGCCCGTCTCGCCGAGGTCTTCCTCGATGCGCAGGAGGCGGTTGTATTTCGCGATCCGTTCGGAGCGGCAGAGGGAGCCCGTCTTGATGAAGCCGGCGTTCGTCGCGACCGCGAGGTCGGCGATCGTCGTGTCCTCGGTCTCGCCCGAGCGGTGTGAAATGACCGTGACGTAGCGCGCCGTCTGCGCCATCCGAACCGCCTCGAGCGTCTCCGTGATCGTCCCGATCTGGTTCAGCTTCACGAGAAGGCCGTTCGCGATGCCGTCCGCGATTCCCTGCTTCAGGATTTTCGGGTTCGTGACGAAGTTGTCGTCGCCGATGAGGTGAATCTGCGCTCCGAGCCTCTCGGTGATGAGCTTCCAGCCTGCTTTGTCGCCTTCGGCGCAGCCGTCCTCGATCGAGATGATCGGGTAATCCATCACGATCCCTTCGTAGAAGGCCACGATCTCGGCGGGAGAGAGCTTCTTCCCTTCGAGCGTGTAGACGCCCTTGTCGAAGAACTCGCTCGCCGCGCTGTCGAGCGCCAGGAAGACGTCCTTGCCCGCCTTGTAGCCGGCTTTGCCGATCGCGTCGACGATGAAGTCGAGCGTCGCACGCGTCGACTCGAGGTTCGGAGCGAAGCCGCCCTCGTCGCCGATTCCCGTGGCGAGGCCCTTGGCCTTGAGGAGGCCCTTCAGCGCGTGGAAGACCTCCGACCCGGCGCGCAGCGCCTCGCGGAAGGTCCCGAAGCCGGCGGGCACGAGCATGAATTCCTGGATGTCGAGCGGGTTGTCGGCGTGGGCGCCGCCGTTTACGACGTTCATCATCGGGACCGGAAGCGTCAGAGCCCCCGTGCCGCCGATGTACCGGAAGAGCGGGAGCGCGCAGGCCTCGGCCGCGGCGCGGCAGACGGCCATCGAGACGCCGAGGATCGCGTTGGCGCCGAGCGCCGTCTTCATCTCGGTGCCGTCGAGCTCGATCATGAGGCGGTCGATCTCGGCCTGCTGGCGCGCGTCCATCCCGAGGACCTCGGGCGCGATCGTCTCGTTCACGTTC
>JBDTTJ010000302.1:0-4120 GCA_039930645.1 Acidobacteriota bacterium | reverse complement strand
CGGTCGCGACGGGGATCGGCGTCGGGGGCGGCGGCGGGGGCTCTTTCTTTCCGCAAGCGGCAAGCGAGACGGCCGCCGCGAGGACGAGCACGGGCAGGGCGAAGCGGTTCTTCATCGTTTTCTCCTTCTCTCAGGCGCCGGGGATCTTCAGTTCCTGGCCGGGGTGGATGAGGTCCGGGTTCTTGATCTTGTCCTTGTTCGCCTCCCAGATTTCCTTCCAGCGATTCGCGTCGCCGTAGATCTTTTTGGCGATCTTCGAGAGGCTGTCGCCCGCGACAACGGTGTATGTCCGCGTCACGGTCTCGCCGGCGGGCCCGCCGGCCGTCGAGGAGCTGCCGCTGGTCACGTCCGAGAAATCGGGGTCTTTTTCATCTTCGTCGGGAAAGCTCATGTAAACCTCCTGCTGCCTCTCTCCATTTCATATCACGGCTCCTGTTAACCTTCTGCGCGAACGATGAAACTCGTCATCCAGATCCCGGCCTGGGACGAGGCGGAACAGATCGCCGCCGCCCTCGCGGAGCTGCCGAAGGCGCTCGCGGGCTTCGATGCGGTCGAGACGCTCGTCGTGGACGACGGCTCGACGGACGGCACCGCGGAGGCCGCGCGGAGGGCGGGGGCCGACCACGTGGTGCGCCTCCCGATCCACCGCGGCCTCGCGTTCGCGTGGCGGGCCGGCCTCGACGCCTCTCTCCGCGCCGGAGCGGACGTGATCGTCTCGACGGACGCGGACCGGCAGTACGCCGCGGAGGACGTCGTGGCCCTCGTAGCCCCGATCCTGAGGGGCGAGGCCGAGATCGTGGTCGGCGACCGCGGCGTCGCGACGAAGCCGGACTTTTCTCCCGGCAAGCGTCTGACACAACGGCTCGGCTCGTGGGTCGTCCGGCGGGTCTCCGGCACGGACGCGCCCGACGCGACGTCCGGCTTCCGCGCGCTCACGCGCGAGGCCGCGATGCAGCTGAACGTCTTTTCCCGGATGACGTACACGATCGAGACGCTCATCCAGGCGGGCAACAAGGAGATGGCCGTCGTCTCCGTTCCCGTGCGGACGAACCCGCCCGTGCGGCCGTCGCGGCTCATCCGGCGCACGTCGAACTACGTCCTCGTGCAGGGCGCGAACATCCTCCGGATCACGGCTCTCTACAAGCCGCTGCCGGTTTTCTTCGGTTTCGCGGCGCTGCTCGGCCTCGCGGGGCTCGCGCTCGTCGGGCGGTATGCGTGGTTCGTCGCGACGGCCCGGAATCCCGCGGGGCACATCCAGTCGCTCCTCCTCGCGGCCGTCCTTTTCGTCGCCGCGGTCGTCTGCTTCCTTTCGGGCCTCCTCGCCGACCTCATCTCCATCAATCGCGCCCTCCTCGAGGAGCTCGTCCTGGAGAAGAGAAGAGATGCTGCTTCGGAGAAAGACAGGGAACCGGGGATTCGGATTTCTTAGGTGAAGGAAGGTCCGCGCGCCGCGGAACAGGCGCAACAGATGACCGACGCAGCCTCCCCGCGCCCCTCCCCTCTTACCCTTTCCAGGAAAATCTTCTCTCTGGCTTGTGCTGTGGCGCTGCTCGCGCTGTTCGCCGTCGCATTCCGCCACTCTTCAGCAGAACTCTCCTCCCGCCTCTCCACCGCCTCGCCCACGCTCGTCGCGCTCGGGTTCGTGCTCAACCTCGTCGCGTTCGCTCCCCGCGCGCTACGGCTGAACCTGCTGCTGCCGCGCGGCGCGGAGGTGCCGTTCGGCCGCGCGTGGTCGGTCTCGGGCGCCACGACGTTCCTGCTCCAGGTCATGCCGTTCCGGACCGGCGAGGTCGGAACGTGGGCCGCGCTGCGCTCCGTCCTCGGAGCCACGTGGGCGCGATCGGCGGCGGTCTTTGGCCTCGTGAAGCTCCTCGACACGGCGACGCTCCTCCTCACGGGCGTCGCGGGCGCGGCGTGGCTGCTCGTCGCGCGCGGCACGCCCGTCCTCGGCGCCGCGGCGGCCGCGGCCTGCGTCACGGGGGCAGGGCTCCTCCTCGTCCTGCCCGCCGTCTCGGGGCGCTTCGTTCGGTGGGTCGTGCCGCGGCTCCCGGAAGGGAGCCGGCGCCGGCGGGTCGCCGAGGAGATCCTCGCCGGTCTCGCGGTTGCGCACGCCGCACCGGCGCGCTATCTCGGGGCGGCGCTCGCGGCCTTCGCGTTTCTCGCGCTGCATCTCGCGGCGCTCTTCGTGACCGCGAAGGGCCTGGGCCTCCCCCTCCACCCCGCGACTCTCACCGTCGCGCTGCTCGCGTCCATCACGACGGCGGCCGTGATCCCGTCGCCCGCGGGCACGTTCGGCCCGTACGAGTCCGGATTCGCGGCGGCCGCTGCGCTGGACGGGCTGCCGCTCGCCACGGGCGCCATCCTCGGCGGCCTCCTGCATCTTCTGACGACGCTCGCGGCGGGGGTTGTGGGAATCCCGTTTTTCGTCGGACACCTGAGAGAGAATCGCAGTTCCGACTCGCGCAAAGACAAGACGGGAGGTTCTGGGAATTGCTTAGAAGGGTAAGAGGGCGGATCGCGCGGCCGGCGACCATCGCGTCGATCCTGCTGACCTTTGCGGCTCCGTTCCCCGCGCATTCGCAGAAAAAGCAAAGATCTTCTTCCGGAGTCGCGGCGCTCGAAGCCGTTTACATCAAGGCGTTTCTGAACCGCTTCCCCGTCGTCGCGACGTACCTGGGCGCCGAGGGGCTCGACCCGGCGTACGCCGCGCTGGACGGAAGACTGCGTGACTACTCCCCCGCGGCGCTCCTCGCCGAGCGCGACGAGTGGCGGAGTTTCGAGGCGCGGCTCGCGAGGATCGACCGGAGGAAGCTCCCGGAATCCGACCGCATCGACGCGGCCGTGATGAAGGCCCAGCTCGCCTTCCTGATCCGCAACCACGAACGCCGGATCCACGAGAAGGCGCTCGACGTCTTCCTCGAGGAGCCGCTGCGCGGGATCGAGTGGACGCTTCAGGGAATGGAGCCGGGCGCGGGCTCCGCGCGCGGGACGAAGGTCGAATGGGCCGCGATCGCCTCTCGCACCGCCGCCGTGCCCACGTACCTGAAAGTGGCTCTCGCAAACGTCCGGCGCGGCGCCGCCGGCGATGCGATCCCGGACCGGCGTCTCATCGCCGTTTCCGTCGAGGCGGCCGCGGCGACGGCGGTCTATTTCGAGAAGACGCTCCCGGAACGCTCGAAAGAAGCCGGCTCCGCTCTCGACGACGCGGGCCGTTCGGCTCTCCTCTCGGCGTCCGCGGCCGCCGGGGCCGCCTTCCGGGACTTCCGCAAGGGCCTCGTCGACCTCTACATCCAGCTCGACGGCAAGACGCTGAAGCCCGCCTTCGACCGCGACCGCTACGCGGCCGGCGAGATTGAATACACCTGGGCGCTGAAGAACAACCTGGGGATCTCCGCGACGCCGCGGGAGCTGCACGCGCGCGGCAAGACCGCCGTGGCCGCGACTCTCGCCGAGATGACGGTCCTCGCGCGCCGCATCGCGCTCTCGCGCGGCTGGGCCGATGCGTCCCTTCCCACCGTCGTCGCGAAGCTCGAGGACGAGATCCCGAAGTCCGACGCGGAGATGCTCGCGTCCTACCGGGACGCCTGCCAGCGCCTCGTCGCGTACGGACGCAAGACCGGCATGTTCGACCTGCCGGCCGACTACAGGCTGGACGTCCTCTACACGCCCCCCCCTTTGCGCGACTCGATCGACGCCGCGTACTACCCCGCGCCCCAGTTCAAGAAGAGCGGCGTCGGCCAGTTCTACGTCACACCCACGGGGAACGACCCTGCCGCGCTGCGCGACCACACGCGGCCTGCGGTCGCGTCGCTCGCGGCGCACGAGGGCTTCCCCGGCCACGACTGGTACTACCAGTTCACGCGCGCGCGCTCTTCCTCGATTCCCGTGATCCGTTGGCTGCTGCCCGGGGGAGTCGAGGACTCCGCGTCGATGTGGGAGGACGCGCTCTCGTCCGAGGGCTGGGGCCTCTACTGCGAGCAGCTCGTCGGCGAACCGCGGGATGGGTTTCCCGAGGGCTTCTACACATCTGAGGAGCGCATCTTCCAGCTCCAGAATCAGCTTCTGCGCGACGCGCGCGTCGTCGTGGACACGGGGCTCCACTGCGGCTTCATGACGTTCG
>JBDTTJ010000301.1:0-4147 GCA_039930645.1 Acidobacteriota bacterium | reverse complement strand
CCCATGAGCTTCGACCCGATCTGCGTCGCGAGGCGGATGCGCTGCGCCTCGCCGCCCGAAAGCGTCGCCGAGGCGCGGGAGAGCGACAGATAGCCGATCCCGACGTCGTTCAGGAAGCCGAGGCGGTCGCGGATCTCCTTGAGGATCTTCCCGGCGATCTCGACCTCACGCGGCGTGGGCTTCAGCTTCGTGAAGAACGCCTGCGCGTCCTCGAGCGTGAGCGCCGTGAGGGTGTCGATCGAGCGCCCGTCCACGAGGACCGACAGCGCCTCCGGCTTCAGCCGCCGCCCCTTGCAGTCCGGGCAGGGCGAGGCCGACATGTAGTTCTCCATCTCGGCGCGCGCGTCCTCGCTCTCGACTTCCTTGTACTTCGTCTCGAGGATCGGGACGAGGCCCTTGAAGGCCGACGACCAGTTGTACTCGCCCTTCTCGGACTTCCACTTCCACTTGATCTCGCGGTCGCCGGAGCCGTGGAAGATGATCTCGCGCACGTCCTTCGGCAGCTTCGACCACGGGACGTCGATCGAGAACTTCAGAACCTTGGCGAGGTGCTCGATCTGGCGCAGGCGCCAGTTCGCCGAACCGGGCTTGTAGAGCGCGATCGCGCCGTCGCGGATCGAGAGCGACGCGTCCGGCACGAGGCGGTCGGGGTCCACCTTCTGGACCGACCCGAGTCCGCTGCACGTCGGGCAGGCTCCGAACGGCGAGTTGAAGGAGAACAGGCGCGGCGTGATCTCGGCGAGCGACGTCCCGCAGTCCGGGCACGCGTAGCTCGTCGAGAGCGTCTCGTCGGATGTCGGCGCGTCGGGACCCGCCCCGAGCGTCGCAATCGTCACGAGGCCCTTCCCCACCTTCGTCGCCGTCTCCAGCGAGTCCGCGAGGCGGCGGCGCGTGTCGTCGTCGCGCTTGACGACGAGGCGGTCCACGACCACCTCGATCGTGTGCTTCTTCTGCTTGTCGAGCTCGGGCGGGCTCTCGAGGTCGACCATCTTCCCGTTCACGCGGGCGCGGAGGAAGCCCTGCTTGACCATCTCCTCCATCTGCTTTTTGTATTCGCCCTTCTTGCCGCGGACGAACGGCGCGAGCAGCAGGAACTTCGTTCCCTCCGGCATCGCGAGGACGCGGTCCACCATCTGCTGGATCGTCTGGGCCGCGATCTCGCGCCCGCAGGACGGGCAATGGGGCTCGCCGACGGACGCGTAGAGGAGGCGGAGGTAGTCGTAGATCTCCGTGACGGTCCCGACCGTCGAGCGCGGATTCTTCGACGTCGTCTTCTGCTCGATCGAGATCGCGGGGGACAGCCCCTCGATCGAGTCGACGTCCGGCTTCTCCATCTGCTCGAGGAACTGGCGGGCGTAAGCAGAGAGGGACTCGACGTAACGCCGCTGCCCCTCGGCGAAGAGCGTGTCGAAAGCGAGCGACGACTTCCCCGAGCCCGACACGCCCGTCAGGACGACGAGAGCGTTCCGGGGGATCGAGAGGGAAACGTTCTTGAGGTTGTGCTCGCGTGCGCCGCGAATGACGATCGCGTCCATGGGGGCGCGGATTATGGACCCGATCTAATCGGGGCGAGGCCGGGGAGTGGCAACCCCCCCGGTTGAGCCCTACGTTTCCCCCAAGCCTGACATCAAGGGCTCGACAAGGAGGTAGACATGTCGCCTCTCGGTATTCGTCTTGCCTCGTCCGTGGCGCTGTTCCTCACCGCGGGAGTTCTCGCCGGCGCGGGCCCACCGATCGACCCGCGGACGGATAGTGAGGGCCGCGCCGCCCGGCCGGCCCCGGCCGTCCAGGCGTTCGCCGTCGATCCGGACGCTTCCGACACGAACCGGATGCCCGCGAATCCGGAAGGCCGCGCGGCATTCGCCGCCGGTCGGACCGCGGAGACGATCGTTCCGAACCTCTTCAGCTACACGCGCAGTCTCGGCATCCAGTACACGCCTCGCACGAGCGGCCAGACCTACGCATACCCGGGCGGCGGGTGTGCCTACCAGACGACCGCAACCGGCGGCGACTACATCACTCCCTTGAACGTCCCGGACGGGGCGATCCTGAAATACCTGCGGATCTATTTCTATGACACGACAGCGACCGACCTGGTTGCCTGGATCGTGAGGTACGACCAGGCCGGCAACACCGTGGACCTCACGTCCGTATCGTCGTCCGGCGCGGCCGGCTACGGGACGACTCTCAGTCCGACGATCACCGAGGTGGTGGACACGGCGCTGTACTCATACGGTCTCGTCTGGAGGCCGAATGTATATACCTCGGCCCAGCAATTCTGTGGGGCGCGAGTCGCATACTACTGGCCCGCCGACGGTCACTTCACGGCGATCCCGCCCTGCCGCATGGTGGATACGCGGGCGCCCGCGTTCCCGGCCCCGCTCGGCGGCGGATGGCTGCCCGCGGCGACGGTGCGGAGCTACACCCTGACAAACGTGTGCAACCTGCCGACCGGCGCGAAGGCCGTCTCCGTGAACGCCACCGTCACCGGTCCCTCGGGACCGGGCTTCCTCACGCTCTGGCCCGAGGGCGGCGCGTTCCCGCCGGTCTCGACGCTCAACTTCCTGGGCGGCGACACGATCGTCAACTCGGCGATCGTCCCCCTGAGCGCAACGGGAAGCATCTCGATGGCGCTCGGAGTCTCCGGCGGCCACGTCATCCTGGACATCAACGGTTACTACTACTAAAGGAGGACGAACCCCCTTCGGGGGCCGGAACGCGCGTCGGTCGGTAAACTAGGGCGTGGAAACCTGCGTCCAACGTGTCTCATGCGCCTGAAGCGCGTCGCGGCTTTCGCGGTCGCAGCGGCCCTGTTGTCCGCGATCGCGGTCCTCGCGGTCGGCGCCCGGCCTTCCGCCCCAGCCGCGAAGCCCACGCCCGGCGGCGCACCCGGCCCGAGCCGGATCGTCATCCTCTTCGACGTCGACATGCTGCGCGCCGACCGCCTCGGGACGTACGGCTACTCGCGGCCGACGTCGCCCCGCCTCGACCGCATGCTGGCCGACGGCCTCGTCGCCGAGCACGCCATCGCGAGCGCGGGCTGGACGCTGCCCGCCCATGCGTCCATGTTCTCGTCGCTCCCCGTGTCGGCCCACGGAGTGCGCACCGCCCTCCAGAAAGTGCCGGCCAACGTGCCGCTCCTCGCCGAGGTCCTCACCAGGGCGGGCGTCCGCTGTCTCGGGATCCAGCAGGGCGGATACGTCGACGAAGGCTTCGGCTTCGCGCGCGGGTTCGACCGCTACCTCTTCACGACCGACCCCGTCGCCTTCGAGGTGCAGGGAGCCCTGCGCTTCATCGACCAATCGGGACCGGGCCCCCTCTTCCTCTTCCTCCACACGGTTCAGGTCCACAACTTCCAGGCCACCGAACGCGGCGCGCGCGCCGTCTTCGGGTCCACGGCGCCGCTCGGCCCGCGCTGGACGAAGTCGTTCGAAGAGCTCGAGAAGACCCGGGCTTCGAACGGCGACGCCCGGATCACCTCCTGGCTGTCGGCGCGCTACGACGCCGCGACGCGCGAGGTCGACGAGAGTCTCGGCGAGCTGATCGCGGGCCTCGAGGCCCGCAGGCTCTGGGACCGAACCGCGGTCGTCTTCACGTCCGACCACGGCGAAGAGCTGGGCGAGCGGCCTCTCCGGGTCGGCGGCTCGGCCCCCGCCCACGGCCACACGATCCCGTACCTCTACGAAGAGCACATCCGCGTCCCGCTCGCGCTGCGCGCGCCGTGGCGGAAGGACCTGCGCGGCCGGATCGCGCAGCCGGTCTCGTCCCTCGACGTCGCGCCGACGATCCTCGACCTCTTCGACGTCGCGATCCCGCCCGGCATGACCGGCGTGCCGCTCGGGCGTCCGCAGCCTGCCGGCCGCGTCGTCGTGTCCGAGGCAACGCCCTACGGCGCGGTGGCCCTGCTCGAGGGCAGCCACAAGCTGATCCTCCGGCCCGGCTTCCGCGCCCGCAGCTGGGAGACGGGCGCATGGCTGGACGGGCTCCCCTCGCAGGAATGCTTCGACCTGGGCCGCGATCCCGGCGAGCGCCGCCCGGTCTCCTGCAAGGAGCCCTGGGCCGAAAAGCTGATCGACGCGGCCGAGGCCTACGTCGCGTCCTCGTTCCCCGGCGAGCTCGTCTTCCGCGCCGAGCCGCACGGCGGCCC
>JBDTTJ010000300.1:0-4164 GCA_039930645.1 Acidobacteriota bacterium | reverse complement strand
GCACCGGCGACCTCGCGTTCCTCGCCGAAGCCGGCGCCGCCGCCGGCTCGCGCGTTGTCGGCCTCGACTTCACCCTTCCGATGCTCGGCGTCGCCCGTGTCCGGCGGACCGCCGCGGCCGGAGCGCCCGCGTTCGCGCAGGGCGATGCGCTGCGGCTGCCCTTCCCCGCCGCGAGCTTCGACGCCGTCACGATGGGGTACGGCCTGAGGAACGTCGCCGACCCGATCGCCTGCCTGAGGGAAGTCCGGCGCGTCCTCGCACCCGGCGGCCGGGTGGTCGTCCTCGACTTCGGAAAGCCCGCGAACCCGCTGACGCGGTCGCTCTACGGCGGGTTCCTGAAGGGCGCCATGCCCGTCGTCGGCTGGCTCTTTCACGGAGACTCCGACACGTACCGGTACATTCCCGAGTCGCTCGAGCGCTATCCCGCCCAGCGCGGCGTCCGGGACCTCATGGAACGCGCCGGACTCTCCTCGGCCCGATACGAAGACCGTATGTTCGGGACGATGGGCCTCAACGTCGGGGAAGCGCCCGGCCCCTCCTCCCTATAATCGCGCGTGCACCCCGACACGCTCCCCGCGAGTCCGGAACCGCGCTCCGGGCGGCCTCCAGGCGACTCCCCGGCGCAGGCGTCGCGCCTCGTGGCGCTCCTCGTCGTCCTTTTCGTCTCGATCATCGCGGCGATCCTCGCGACGGGCGCCACCGGGATGTCGGCTCTTTCGGGCGTCCGGGCGTTCGTGGCGGCGGAATCCAATTGGTCCAAGGCGCAGAAGGAGGCCGTCTACGCCCTCTCGCGTTACCTGGACACGGGGGGCGAGGAGTCCCACTACCGGAGGTTCAACGCTCTGCTCGCCATACCGCGGGGCGACCGCAAGGCCCGAGTCGCGATGTCCGGCCCGGTGCCCGACCCGGATGCCGCCGTTCAGGGCTTCCTGGAGGGGCGCAACACTCCGTCCGCGGCGGACGAGATGGTCTCCGTCCTGGCTCGCTTCAGAGATGCGGAGCAAATCCAGCGCGCCCTCCAGATCTGGGAGCGTGCGGACGAGGTCATCGACGAGCTCGAGGCGCTCGCGATCGTGGTTCACCGGGATTTCGAAGCCGGCCCCATCTCGCCGGAGGCCCGCGTCGCCTATGACCTGAGGCTCGAGAAGCTCAACGAGAGGGCGGCCCTTCTCGAGGATGGCTTCACGGCCGCCTTCGGCCAGACCTCACGGGTATTTCTTCGCCGCCTCTACACCATCGTCGGCGTCATGTCGCTCCTCCTCGTGGGCCTCGGCGTGGCCGCATCCGTTTACGTCGCGCGGGTGCTCAAGCGGCGCGACTCCGCCGTGACCGCCTCCGAGAGACGGTATCGCCTCCTCTTCGAGCGGAACCTCGCGGGCCTCTACCGCACGACGCTCGATGGAAGGATCCTCGATT
The DNA here is from genome assembly GCA_039930645.1 of Acidobacteriota bacterium. Classification (GTDB taxonomy): domain Bacteria; phylum Acidobacteriota; class Thermoanaerobaculia; order UBA5066; family UBA5066; genus Fen-183. Next base: position 2,748 of record JBDTTJ010000300.1, on the reverse strand, counting down.
GCAACTCGGCCTTCGCGCGCATCCTCGGCTATCCGTCCCGCGAGGACGTCCTCAAGATCACGGCTCTCGACCTTTACTCGGACCCCGGAGACCGGGAGTCCTTCGTCGCGCGCCTCAAACAGCAGCGCGTCCTCGTGAACTTCGAGATCTGCCTCAGGCGCCGGGACGGGAGCCCCGTCTGGGTCCTCGCGAACGAGAGCCTCATGGACGAGGCCGGAGGCGACGTCGTCATGGACGGCAGCCTCATCGACATCACGGATCGCAAGCGCGCCGAGCAGCAGCGCTGGCACCAGGCGAACCACGACGCGCTCACGGACCTCCCGAACCGGGTCCTCTTCAACGACCGCCTCTCGCTCGCGATCCTGCATGCCCAGCGCAGGCGGCAGGCGCTCGTCGTCATGTTCCTCGACCTCGATCACTTCAAGCGCGTGAACGACACGCTCGGCCACTCGGCCGGCGACGAGCTGCTCGTCAAGGTCGCCGACCGCCTCCGCCGCTGCATCCGGCAGGACGACACGGTCGCCCGCGTCGGCGGCGACGAGTTCCTCCTCCTCCTCAACGGGATCACGCGCGAGGCCGACGCCGCCACGATGGCGCGCAAGATCCTCGGGATCCTGGCCGAGCCCTTCCTCGTCCAGAAGCGCGAGCTCTTCATCGAGGCGTCCATCGGGATCGGGCTGTACCCGGGTGACGGCGGCGACGCCGAAATGCTCATCACGAACGTCGACACGGCGATGTACCGCGCCAAGGAGACCGGGCGCAACAGCTTCCAGTTCTTCACGCGCAAAATGCAGGAACAGTCCCAGGAGCGGGCCGCTCTCGAGTCGGGCCTGCGGCGGGCGCTCCCGCGCGGCGAGTTCATCCTGCACTACCAGCCCATCTACCGGCTGCGGGACCGCTCGGTCGTCGGCGTCGAGGCCCTCGTCCGCTGGCGGCACCCCGAGAGGGGCATCCTGTCGCCGCGCGAATTCATCCCGCTCGCCGAGGACGTCGGCCTCATCGCGCGCGTGGGGGAATGGGTCCTCCGGAGGGCGTGCGAGCAGCTGAGGGCGTGGCAGGCGGCCGGGGCGCCGCCGATGCGCATCTCCGTGAACGTCTCGCCGCGCCAGTTCCAGCAGCGCGACTTCGCGGCGAACGTGCGCCGGATCGTCCGGGAGTCCGGGCTCGAGCCCTCGGTCCTCGACCTCGAGATCACGGAGTCCATCGCCATGCACGACGTCGCGCACACGGGACGGGTCCTGTCCGAGCTCGCGGATCTCGGGATCCAGATCTCGATGGACGACTTCGGGACGGGCCACTCGTCGCTGAACTACCTGAAGCACTTCCCGATCCGCCGCCTCAAGATCGACCAGTCTTTCGTCGCCGGGATGACGAACGACGACAAGGATCACGCGATCGTCGCGACCGTCATCTCGATCGCGCGGAACCTCGGCCTCGCGGTCACGGCCGAAGGAGTCGAGACGGAGGAGCAGGCGGCCCTGCTGGCCGCGCTCGCCTGCGAGGACGTCCAGGGCTACCTGTTCGCGCACCCCGAGCCCGCCGAGGAAGTCGAGAAACGGTTCGGCCTCGCGGCTCCCTCCGCCGGCGCCTGATTCAAACGAACTATCGCCGGAATCGCGCTCCGGGGAGCGTAATAGCGTACGTCTGGAGGACCCGCGCATGCGCGTCGACAAATGGATGACCCCCAAGGTGATCACGCTGAAGGCGACGGATTCGCTCTCGGCGGCGATCCACCTGATGAAGGAGAAGAAGATCCGCCGGATTCCCGTCGTCAACGGCGACGGCAAGCTCGTTGGCATCGTCTCGGATCGCGACCTCAAGGATGTCTCCCCGTCGCGCGCCACGACGCTCGACATCTGGGAGCTCCACTACGTCCTCGACAAGCTGAAGATCGGCGACATCATGACGAAGAAGCCGGTCACGGTGACGCCGGACACCCCGATCGAGCGGGCCGCGCAGATCATGATGGAGAAGCGCGTGGAGGGCCTCCCCGTCGTCGACGCGAAGGGCAATATGGTCGGGATCCTGACGGAGGGCGACGTCTTCCGGGCCCTTGTGGACATCACCGGCGTCGGCAAGGGCCGCCTCCGTGTCGACCTCCTGATCCCGGACAAGCCTGGGTCGATCCGCGAGGTCGCCGACCTCTGCCGGACGGCGGGCGGCAAGATCTTCTCGATCCTCGGGTCCTACGCGAAGGTCCCGGCGGGCAAGCGCGAGCTCATCATGAGGGTGGAATGCCCGAAACCGGACGTTCTCAAGGCCGAGCTCACCAAGGCCTACGGCGACGCCCGGGTCGAAGCGGACTGATTCCCGAGGCCGGGCCCCTTTCGCCGGGGTCCTCGCCTCTCTCCGCGCCGGGGCGCCCGCCCCGGCGCATCCTTTTTAGACGCGATCTGATTCATTCGAATCATCGCGTCCGAGAACGAATCTCGACATAACGGTGTTGCTTCGGAACCCGAAACTTCAAAAGGAGGCCTTACATGACCATCCGGCGCATGTCCTCAATGATCGCCGTCGCGGCGCTTGCCGCGTTCTCGGCGTCTCCGGCCCTCGCGCAGGGCAAGACCTTCACCGTCGGCGTCCCTCTGCCCCTCACGGGGGCCGAGGCGAAGTTCGGCGAGATGGAGAAGCAGGCCTACGAGATGGCCGTGGACGAGATCAACGCCAAGGGCGGCGTGAAGGGGATGAAGCTCGCCCTGGACATCCAGGACTCGGGCGGCAAGCCCGAGACCGCCACCGCGATCGTCG
>JBDTTJ010000299.1:0-4177 GCA_039930645.1 Acidobacteriota bacterium | reverse complement strand
AGGGCTGCATCACGATCGACGCGGCCCTGAACGAGTCGAAGGACGTCCTTCAGGCTCGCTACACGCAGCTGCACCCCTGAGTTCCCGGTAAATGCGCGAGGGAGCGCGGGCGGCGGCGCGGCGAAGCGCCCCGCCCGCGTTCTTTTTTCAGGCCTGGGACGTCCGCGCCGCGCCCGCGGCGGGCGCGGTCCCCGCGGAGCGGTGCGCCGACAGGCCCGCGACGCCGAGGACGAGGCCGAAGCCGAGGACGTACCAGAGCGCGGACGTCGAGTCTGTCGCCTTGAGGGTCCCGGACGCCGCGGCGAAGAGGCCGAGCGCCGCAAGGAGTGCGAGTACGAGAAGGACGCCGCCCGCGATCCGGGACAGGAGCACGACGGCGGGCGGGCGCGACGGGAGCGCGAGCAGGAGGTAGCCCGCGGCCGTGAAGAGCGGGAACAGGACCCAGAGCGTGAAACCGGGCGCCGCCGTGACGAATCCGAAGGGCGCGAGGGCGAGGAACGCCCCCGACGCGACGCCGAGAGCGAGGAGAAGTGCGCCTGCAAGGACGAGCATGGGGAAGGCCTCCGGGGAGATTCTCTCAGAGCGCGCGGGGGCCGGGGCCGCGCTCTCTGCCCGCGCCCGCGAGGACGGCCGCCGAGAGGACGTAGAACGCGAACGCGACGGCGGTCAGCTCGGGGTCGGCCGGAGCTGGCGGTGTCTCTTCGAGATCCCTCAGCTGCCACGCCCAGCGCGCGACGAGGAAGAGCCACGCATAGGCGACGGAGACGATCGCGGCGCGCCGCAGCCACGGCGGCGTGCCGTCGAAAAACGTCGGGAAGAACGCGCGCACGAGCGCAGGCGCGAACGGGCTTCCGAAGCGCGCCTTCGCGCGGGCCGCGAAGAGGGCGACGGCAGGCGCCCACGCGACGAAGATGCCGAGCTCGAGCGCGACGGCGAGCGCGAACGGGCCGGGCCGGCCGAGCATCCATGCGGCGTGCAGCGCGAAGCAGCCGATCGCGCCGGCGAGGCAGAGCGCAAGCAGGGGGAGGGGCCAGCGCGGGCGCACGGATCAGAGCGCCTTCGGGGCCGGCCTGGCGAGCGCCGCGCGGGTGCGGTCGAGAGCGTCCTTTACGGCGGGGTCGCTCTCCGGGGCCGACATCTTCTTCAGGCGGCGTGGCAGGCTTTGCTGGTCGGATGCAGGCAGGTACGCCTTCAGCGGCGGGACATGCTCCTCGACCGCGCGGGCGAGGCGCAGGCGCTCGGCCGGCCGGAAGGCTCCGGGCGTCGCGAGGCTCACGAGGCACGCGTTCACGACGGACGCGAGGGCCGCATGGGCGCGCGCGCGGCTCGCCACGGCGGTGTCCGCGAGCGGGACGACCTCGTGCGCTGCGCCGAGCGTGAAGGCCATGAGGCTCGCGAGCTCCCCACCGCGCGCGGGGTCGTCGCGGTAGGCGCCAGCCCAGAGCACGCTGATCCGGTCGACGCCCGCGAGGATCCCCGCGCCGGCCCGCGCGCGCTCCTCGGCGGGGCCCGGCTCGCGCACGGCCGCGAGGTTCGCGGGGTCGACCAGACGGCGGAAGAGCGCGCCGGAATCCGCGCTCGCGTCGCGCGGCAGCCGGCGGGCGTTTTCCTTCGCAGCCGCCTCGAAAAGGCCCGCCGCGGCGTCGTAGTCGGCGCCGGTCCAAGGCCGGCCCGCATCGGGCATGCCGCGTAGCGCCCAGTCTTCGAGCGTGATCGTGTGGCCCGGCGGGGGCGCGGAGTCGGCGGGAGCGGGCGATCGGTGCGCGCGGAAGAGGTCCGGGGAGAGGTCGGCATTTACGACGGAGGCGAGCTGGACGTCCAGCTCGACGACGCCGTCCTTCGCCCGGAACGTGCGGACGGGGAAGCCGCCTTCGAGCGCCCAGGAGTTGTAGCCCTCGCGCGGGTCGCCGCCGGCCAGACGCGCCGCATTCAGGAACGGGACGAAGAGCGCGTTCATCTTCCGGAGATTCGTGCGCGTCGCCGCGGCGAGGCCGAGCGCTTTCGGGTCGGCGAGGCAGACGATCTCCGTGGTCTGGCCCGGGCGGCGGACCGCCCACGACTCGCACGTCCACGTTCCGAATGTCTGCACCGAACGGAGCGGCGTCACCGCGAACGCGCCGGGCCGGCGGCGGTGGCGCGCGGCGCGCGCGCGCTCCTCCACGGCCGCGATCGTCGTGGAGGAGACGACGGGGCCGGTGGGCGGGTCGATCGGGACGATCCGGTCGCCCTTCGCTTCGTAGAGGTAGACGACCGTCTTCGGCTCGCCGGACCCGGTGAGATCCGTCGCCTCGGCCCTCACGCCCTCGAGCGAGACGCTGAGCGTGAGTGACGAGCGGTAGGGCGCGCCGTCCTTCGTCCCCTCTTCGGAGAACTTCAGGACCTGCCCGGCGTCGGCGCCCGCCGCGAGGAGGAGAAGAAGACAGGGAAGAGCGCGGCGCATCGAGGGATCTTAAGGGGCTCAGGCCGCGCGGCGCGCGCAAGCCACTTCCATCCAAGCGTTTGCCTCGCAATGAGCCACGGCTCATTTTCTCCGTGACGCATTGCAGAATCCATGCTAGTTTTCCCCCGCCATGAATCACATCGTCTGCATCGCCTACGTTCCCGACACCGAAACGAAGATCAAGGTCGCGGGCGACGGGGTCTCGATCGACGAGGCCGACGTCAAGTGGATCGTCTCGCCGTACGACGAGTACGCGCTCGAAGGGGCCCTCAAGGCGAAGGAAGCGAGCGGGGGCACCGTCACCGCGGTCACCTTCGGCCCCGCGAGGGCCGACGCGGGCCTCCGCGAGTGCCTCGCGCGCGGCGCCGACGAGGCCGTCCGCGTCGCCTCCGACGGACTCGCCCAGATGGACTCGCTCGGCGTGGCGACGCTGCTCGCGGCTGCGATCAGGACGCTGCCGCACGACGTCGTCTGGATGGGCAACAAGAGCGTCGGCACCGACGCGCAGACGCTCGTCCCGATGCTCGCCGAGCTTCTAGACCTGCCGCACGCGAACCTCGTCACGAAGATGGACTGGACGGGCGCGGGCGCGACCGTGCGCCGCGAGATCGAGGGCGCGCAGGAGATCGTCGAGCTGCCGACGCCGTTCGTCGTCGGCGCGACGAAGGGCCTGAACGAGCCGCGCTACGCGTCGCTCAAGGGGATCATGGCGGCCAAGAAGAAGACGATCGCCGTCAAGACGCCCGCCGACCTCGGCGTGGACGCCGCGAAGATCTCCGGCGACGCCGCGAGCGTGCGCTGGACGAAGCTGGAGCTCCCGCCCGCCCGGCAGGCCGTGAAGCTCATTCCGGCGGACGACCCGGCGGCGGCGGCGACGGAGCTGCTCCGTTTGCTGCGCGAAGAAGCGAAGGTTCTTTGAGGAAGAAAGAAAAAGAAGAAAAGAGAAGATTTTCTTAGAAGGTTAAGAGGGGAAGACAACCATGTCGAACGTCCTGGTGTTCATCGAGCAGAGAGACGGCAAGATTCGCAAGTCCTCGCTCGAGGCCCTGACTCTCGGGAATTCACTTTCTAAGAAAAGTGGCGGTGCCCTTGCTGCCGTGATTGCCGGATCCGGCATCGGGTCCCTTCCCTCCGAGCTCGGCGCCTACGGCGCTGCGAAGGTGTTCGTCGCCGACAAGCCCGAGCTCGCGCTGTTTTCGTCGGAGGGCTACACGGCCGCGCTCGATGCGGCGGCCACGGCGTTCTCGCCCTCCATCGTCCTCGTCTCGGCGACGGCGATGGGGCTGGACGTGGCCGCGCGCTTCGCGGCGCGCCGCGGCGTCGGCGTCCTCTCGGACGTGATGGCGCTCGACGTCGAGAACGGCCGCCTCGTCGGCTCGCGCCCCGTGTACTCGGGCAAGGCCCGGGTCGCCGTGACGACCTCGCCCTCGGCCGCGATCCAGGTCGCGACGCCCCGCCCGAACGTCTTCCCGGCCGCGAAGGCCGAGGCGCCCGGCGCGGGCGAGGCCGTGGCGATCGACCCGGCCCTGAAGATCCGCGGGAAGGTCGTGAAGATCGAGGCCGCGGCAGCTGGGGAGATCGACGTGGCCGAGGCCGACAAGATCGTCTCGGGGGGCCGCGGCATCAAGGGCCCGGAGAGCTGGCCCATGCTGCGCGCGCTCTGCCACGAGCTGGGGGCGGCGCTCGGCGCCTCGCGCGCCGCGGTGGACGCGGGCTGGATCGGCCACGAGCACCAGG
>JBDTTJ010000298.1:0-4177 GCA_039930645.1 Acidobacteriota bacterium | reverse complement strand
CGCGCTGGACCTCGCCGTCGCCCTCGCCATCCTCGCCGCGAACGGCGACGTCCCGCCCGAAGCGCTCGATGGCGCGATGCTCGTCGGGGAGCTCGGGCTGGACGGAGCCCTCCGGCCGGTGCCGGGAGTTCTCGCGCTCGCCGAAGCAGCGTTCCGAGAGGGCCGGCAGATGCTGGTCCCGGCGGAGAACGGCGCCGAGGCTGCGGCGATCGCCGGCCTCGACGTGAGAGCCGCGGACCATCTCGGGGCGGTGATTGCTCACCTTCTCAGAAAACTCCCTCTCCCGAAGGCGACCCCGGCCGTGTCCTCACGACTCGAGTCGAAAGCCGAGGCGGACCTCGCGGACGTCCGCGGCCAGGCCGTCGCGCGGCGCGCCCTCGAAATCGCCGCCGCCGGCGGCCACAACCTCCTGATGACCGGGCCGCCCGGGTCGGGCAAGACGATGCTCGCGCGGCGACTGCCGGGCATCCTGCCGCCGCTCTCTCGCGAGGAGAGCCTCGAGGTCACGCGCATCTGGAGCGTCGCCGGCCGGCTGCCCGCGCGGAGCGGGCTCCTCGTCCAACGCCCGTTCCGCTCGCCGCACCACGGCGCATCGGCCGCGGCGCTCACCGGCGGCGGCTCCGACCCGCGCCCCGGCGAGCTTTCGCTCGCTCACTACGGCGTCCTCTTTCTGGACGAGCTGCCCGAATTCCGGCGCGACGCGCTCGAGGGGCTCCGCGAGCCCCTCGAGGACGGCGTCGTGTCCGTCGCCCGCGCCGCCGGCGCGCGGACCTTCCCCGCGCGCTTCCTGTTCGTCGCGGCGATGAACCCCTGCCCGTGCGGCCATCGGGGCGACCCGCGGCGCGCCTGCGCGTGCTCCCCTCGCGACGTGGCCCGCTACCGCCGGAAGATCTCGGGCCCCCTGCTGGACCGGATCGACCTCCACGTGGAGGTACCCGCGCTCTCGTCTTCCGATTTCGGAGCGGACGGCGACGGGGAGCCCTCGCGGGCCGTGCGGGCCCGGGTCGTGGCCGCCCGGGAGGTCCAGCGCGCCCGCACGGGCGATCCGCGGCTCGTCAACGCGGCCCTGTCCGGCCGGTCCGGACGTGCGGCCCTGAAGCCGACCCCGGACGCCAAGGCCCTTATCGACCGGGCCGTCGATCGGCTCACGCTCTCGGCCCGCGGCTACCAGCGCGTCCTCCGCGTGTCCCGGACGATTGCCGACCTCGCCGGCAAGGCCTCGGTCGGGGCGGCAGAAGTGGCGGAAGCGCTGCGCTTCAGACCAGGGCGCGACGCATCAGACGCCCCTTAAGTATTTGAATAGACTGCCAGTTGCCGTGATGCATCCAAATCACTTGACAGGTTCCAATCGGGGGCTCAAATTCACCCCGCACACTACAGGGCCTTCACGGGTAGGCCGTGCTTTTATTTGTCCGGGAAGGTCCCGGAACGCACGGGCAACCACGAGCGAGACGAGATGCCGAAGCGCGAGCACACGATCATCTTCGTGCCCCATGCGAAAGCGCGTTTCAGGCAGTTCCACGTCTCCTCGCGGCTGCTCTGGGGTCTCGGCGCCGCCTTCCTGACGGCCGTTTTCCTGGGCGCTACCTTCTCGATCCTCTGGGTGCGCTCCATCAACAAGAACCGCGAGGTCACGGCGATCCTGGCCGAGAACTCCGACCTGCGCTCCCGCGCGGCCCTCACGAACGCCCGCCTCGAGTCGCTCGAGAAGCAACTGGCCGAGTTCGAGGACCGCACCCGCCGCCTCTCGATCGTCGCCGGCCTCTCGGCCGTGCGCGACCCGGGCACCGGCGGCGTCGGCGGCCTGTCCGCGGCCCCGATCGACCCGTCCGCTTCGGCCGACTCGGGGCTCACCGAGGCCGGCCGCCGCGGCGCCCTCCTCTCGTCGCGCCTCCAGCTCGTCGAGAAGCGCCTGGCGACGCAGGCCGACCAGCTGGCGCTCACGCCGACGATCGCCCCTGCCGCCGGCGTCCTGACGGCCGGCTTCGGCCAGCGGCCCGACCCCTTCACCGGCCACCCCGAGTACCACCCCGGAATCGACATCTCGACGCCCGCGGGAAACCGCATCGTCGCGCCCGCCTCCGGCACGGTCGTGAAGGTCGGCGTGGACAAGGGCTACGGGCGGTTCGTTCAGATCGCCCATGGCTACGGCGTGACCACCCTGTACGGACACCTGCAGGCGGCGCGCGTCGCGGAAGGCCAGCGCGTCAAGCGGGGCGACCTCGTCGCCCTCGTCGGCTCCACGGGCCGCTCGACCGGCCCGCACGTCCACTACGAGGTGCGTGTGGACGGCAAGCCGTCGAACCCGCTCGACTACGTCCTCAACGCGTTCTGAAGATCCTCCATCTCGTCCCGCTGCTCTTCGCGGCGTCCACGGCGCTCGGGCAGGCTCCCCTACGCGTCCCGGTCGCGACGACCCGCCACTTCGCCTTCTACAGCGACTTCGAGCCGAACCTGAACGACGCGTTGATCGCCGCCGGCGGCGCCCGTAAACCCGGCAAGTCAGAGCTCTTTCGAACCGGCGCCGAGGCCGGATGCTTCGCGAAGCTCCCGGAGTCCGCGCGCGCCGGATGGGACGGCGCCACCGACTATTACGCGAAGATCGTCTCCGCCTCCAGCTCGAATTCCACGCAGCGGTTCCTCATCCGCGTCCAGATCGCGCTCTTCGACGAGGAGCTCCGCGACGACGCCGACCGGCAGTTCGCGGCGATCGCCCGAGGCTTCCGTGCGGCCGCCGCGCCGGCATACCGGGCGTGCCGGTGGGCTGCGCAGGACGGGGAAAACCGGCGCTGGATCGAGGAGCTCAAGCCGCGCCTGACGGCCGATGAAGCGAAGATCGGCTCCCGGCTTGAGGAGGTCTATCGCATGAAGTGGACCGGACTGCCGATCCCGGTGGACGTCGTCCAGACCGTGGACTGGAGCGGGGCGAACACGATCCTGCGGGGTCCCGGCAGCGGGCACATCCTGATCGCGATCGAGAACCCGCAGCGTGCGGCCGTGGAAACCGTCTTCCACGAGGCGTCTCACCTCCTGATGGGACGCGGCGCCCCCGTGCGGCTGGCCCTCGAGGACGCGGCCACCGCCGCCGGCTTCCGCCTGCCCGGAGATCTCTGGCACGTCGTCCTCTTCTACACGACCGGCGAGGTGGTTCGCGCCGTCACGGACGCGAGCGGGGGATCGGCATACACCCCGATGCTGTACGAGATCTTCGACCGGGGTTCCTGGGCCGAGTACAAGAAGCCGCTCGAGAGCGCCTGGCGACCCTACGTCAAAGGAGAAAAGTCGCTCGTGGAGGCCGCCGCCGCCCTCATCCAGACGCTCCGGACCCCGGCCCTCTTCACCTTCTAAGAGAATTCTCCTCTCCTGCTAAACTCCCCGTTCTTCGCGCGAAGCGCGCGGAGCCCTCCTTTCATGATCATCGACAAGGCTCTCTCCAAAGTCTTCGGCACGAAGCACGAGCGCGACGTGAAGGCCATGCGGCCCCGCGTGGCGGAGATCAACGCGCTCGAGGCCGGGATCAAGCCGCTCTCGGACGACGATCTGCGCGCGCGCGTCGCCGCGATCCGGACGCGCGTCCAGGAGGCCCTGAAGGCCCTTCCCGAGAACGTCGAGGAGCGCCGCACCCTCGCGCGCGAGACGCTGAACAAGGAGCTCGTCGAGACGTTCGCTCTCGTCCGGGAAGCTGCCTGGAGGGCGATCGGCCAGCGGCACTACGACGTCCAGCTCATGGGCGGCATGGTCCTCCACGAAGGAAAGATCTCGGAGATGCGGACAGGAGAGGGCAAGACGCTCGTCGCGACGCTTGCCGTCTCGCTGAACGCCCTCTCCGGGCGCGGCGTCCACGTCGTCACCGTCAACGACTACCTCGCCAAGCGCGACGCGGAGTGGATGGGCCGCATCTACAAGTTCCTCGGCTTTACGGTCGGCTGCATCCAGCACGACATGCCGGACGAGGACCGCCGCGACGCCTACCGCTCCGACATCACGTACGGCACGAACAACGAGTTCGGCTTCGACTACCTGCGCGACAACATGAAGTTCGAGCTCGCGCAGATGGTCCAGCGCGGGCACGTTTTCGCCGTCGTCGACGAAGTCGACTCGATCCTCATCGACGAGGCCCGGACGCCGCTCATCATCTCGGGCCCGTCCGAGGGCGAGACGGACATCTACTACAAGG
>JBDTTJ010000297.1:0-4179 GCA_039930645.1 Acidobacteriota bacterium | reverse complement strand
CGCGTTTCGGCAAGCGGCTCAAGTTCTTCTTCAGCGGCAGCGTCGCGCTGCCGCGGGGCCTCACGGACTTCTTTGCGGCGTCGGGCATCGCGATCGCCGAGGGCTACGGCCTGACGGAGTCGACCGCGATGACGTTCTTCAACCGCCCGTGGGCGAATCGCTTCGGCACGGTGGGGACCGCGGTGCCCGGCATGGACGTGAGGACCGCCGAGGACGGAGAGGTCCTGCTGCGCGGGCGCGGGGTCATGCGCGGCTACCGCAATCTCCCCGACGAGACGGCCGCCGTGATCGACGCGGAAGGCTGGTTCCACACGGGCGACATCGGGACGTTCGACGCGGACGGATATCTCTCGATCACCGACCGCAAGAAGGATCTCGTCAAGACCTCGAGCGGCAAGTACGTCGCGCCGCAACGCGTCGAGGGGCGGCTCACGACGGAGACGCCGCTCATCGCGCAGGCGGTCTTCCACGGCGAGGGGCGCAACTACGGGACCGCGCTCCTCACGCTGTCGGAGGAGGAAGTCCGCACCTGGGCGGCGGCGAACGACCTCGAGGATCGTGCCTACGAGGATCTCGTGAAGGACGAGCGCCTTCTCGCGCTCCTGCGCCGGCACGTGGACAAGGTGAACGAAAGCCTCGCGCCGCACGAGGCGGTGCGGAAGTTCGCGGTGCTGCCGCGGGAGCTGAACGTCGCATCTGGCGAGCTGACGCCGAGCATGAAGGTCCGCCGGAAGGTCGTCGAGGAGCGCTACAAGGACGTCCTCGACGCGCTGTACGTGGAGCGCTGAGCCGCTCTGACAAAATCCCGGAATACCGGAGGACAGATGGACGCACCCGACTCGAAGTCGCTGCCCGAGAACGCATACGTGCCGCTCGCGCCGGGCGAGACGTACGCCCCGGTCGTGCCCGCGGAGAAGACGCCGCCCGAGGTGACCGGCCGGTCGCTCTTCTGGGGCCTCGTCTTCTGCGTGATCTTCACGGTGGCCTCGGCGTACTCGGGCCTCAAGGTCGGGCAGGTCATGGAGGCCGCGATCCCGATCTCGATCCTCGCGATCGGCCTGGCCCGCGTCTACAAGCGGCGGTCGAGCCTTCTCGAAAACGTGATCATCACGGGCATCGGCGGCGTCTCGGGCTCGGTCGTGGCGGGCGCGATCTTCACGCTGCCGGCGCTCTACACGCTCGGCCTGAACCCCCACCCCGTTCAGACGATCTTCATCTGCCTCGCCGGTGGCTGCCTCGGCGTCCTCTTCATCATCCCGCTGCGGCGTTACTTCGTGCGTGAGCAGCACGGGAAGTTCCCCTTCCCCGAGGCGACGGCCATCACGGAGGTCCTCGTCACGGGCGAGAAAGGCGGCGCGCAGGCGAAGCTCCTCGTCCAGGCGACGATCGTCTCGGCGATCTACGACTTCTTCGTGACCACGTTCCAGGTCTGGAAGGAATACGTCGACTTCCAGTTCCTTCCGTTCATGAAGGACGCCGCCGTGAAGGCGAAGGTCATCGTGAAGTTCGACGCGATCGCCTTCATCCTCGGCCTCGGCTACGTCATGGGTCTGCGCTCGTCGCTCATCCTCTGCGCCGGCGGCTTTCTCTCGAACTTCGTCCTCGTGCCGCTCATCTGGATGATCGGCCGGGACCTGCCCGACGCGGTCTATCCCGCGGCGATCCCGATCGCGAAGATGACAGCCGAGCAGATCTTCCGCGGCTACGTGCGGTACATCGGCGTCGGCGCGATCGCGACAGCCGGCATTTTCGGCATCGTGAAGTCGCTGCGCATCGTGGCCGGCTCCTTCTCGATCGCGGCGAAAGCCTTCCGAGGCGGCGCTGGCGCGGCGTCCACGGAGCGCACCGACCGGGACGTGCCGGTGATGGCGATCCTCCTCGGGACGATCGTGAGCGCAATCGGCGTCGGCGCCTTCTTCGGAAGCCTCGGCAGCACGCTCCTCGCGGTCGTGATCGCCCTCGTGTTGACGGTCGTCTTCTCCTTCTTCTTCGCCTCGGTGGCCGCGAATGCGATCGCGACGACGGCGCGCAACCCGGTCTCGGGAATGACGATGCTCACGATCATCATCTCGTCCGTCATCCTGCTGAGATTCGGCGTCTCGGGAACGACGGGGATGTTCTTCGTGATGGCGATGGCCGGTATGGTCTGCACGGCGCTCTCGGTCTCGGGCCAGATGATTACCGACCTCAAGACCGGCTACTGGCTGGGATCGACGCCGGCGGCACAGGAGAAGGTGAAGTTCTACGGCGCGATCGCCGCGTCGATCTTCGCGGGCCTCTCGATCGTCGTGCTGGCCAAGGTGTACCAGTTCGGGGAGAAGGCTCCGGGCGACCTGCGCGAGGTCCTTGCCGCGCCGCAGGCCTCGATCATGAAGGCGCTCGTCGAGGGCTTCATGAACCAGCAGCCGATCGCCTATGTCCTGTTCGGCACCGGCGCCGCGATCGCGGTCATGATGGAGATGCTGAAGGTCCCCGCGCTCACGTTCGCGCTCGGGATGTACCTGCCGCTCGAGCTCAACACGCCGGCCCTCGTGGGCGGGTTCCTGTCGTACTTCGTGACCGCCCGGTCGGAGAAGGTCGGCGGCGCCCGGGGCCGCACGATGCGCGAGCGCGCCGTGATCATCGCGTCGGGCCTGATGGCCGGCGGCGCTCTCGGGGGCGTCTTCGGCGCCTCCATGAGGCTCTTCAAGTCGTATTCGGAGGAAGGGATCCGCACGCCTTTCTATGGCAACGAGGCGATCTCGCAGGGCGTCTCGATTCTCTTCTTCACCGGGCTCTGCCTCTACCTCTGGATCGACTCGACCCGAAAGGTCCGGGAGAACTGACCATGCCGAGCCTGCCTCTCAGTGGACTCGACGCCGCGACCGCCGAAGCGCTCATCGGGATCGACACGCTTTGGGGCGGAGACGTCATGAACCCGTCCGGGACGGGCCGCTTCATCGCGGACTGCTGGTTCTCGGACGAGCCCCTGCCCGCGGCCTACTCGCACCCGACGGCCGCTCCCTTGCGCGCGAATGGCGGAGTCGGCGTGAAGGCGCCGGACAAGGCGTCGATCGAGGCGTACGTCGCCGCCGTGGACGTGAAGGGCGCGATCGCCCGAATGATCGAGGGCGGCCGCGCCGCCGGCGGGCTCCGCGGCGCGTACGTCGAAGGCCTCGGCCTTTGCAGCGAGGTCATGTGGGACCTCGGGATGGAGATCCTCGGCAAGGGGCCCGAGGTGCCCTACGAACGCTGCGTGCAGACGATCCTCGGCCGCGCGCCCGAGCCCTCGAGGCCGGAGGACAAGCGCCGCCGCGTCGCGGACCTCCTCGCGCACGCCGGACACCCGTCGAGCGGCGGGGACTCGCTCCTCGCGGCCGTCGACGCGTGGCGCCACGCGCGCCTCGTCCCGGGCAAGTCGATCCCGGCGCTCGGCGACGCGTTCATCTCGCACTACGACGCTCTCTCGGCGAAGAACCTCCTCCCCTTCCTGCCGAAGGAGCTCGCCCGCGTCCCGCGGGCGAACGTGAAGTTCCTCGCGATCGAGAACGCGTGGTTCTCGGGCTCGATGAACTACCTCGGCCACGCGCGCAAGGCCGACGGGTCGCCGGAGTACGAGGCGACGTACGAGCTGAACGCCTCGCTGCAGATCTCGGTGCCGGAGTTCCAGCAGCTCGTGAGCCACGAGGTCGTGCCCGGGCACGTGACGACGTTCGCTTACCTGCAGGACATGTTCGTGCGCGGGCTCGTCGGGTTCGAGGCGTCGGTCCTCACGATGAATACGCGCGCGGCCGTTCTCTTCGAGGGCATCGCGAACAACGGCGTCCTCGTCGCGCACGGCGTGAAGGAGCCGCACGAGCTCCCGGACCGCGATCTCGAGCTCGGCCTCCTCCTCGCCCTCCTGCAGGACGACGCGAAGAACCACTCCTCCTACCTCACGTGGAAGGAGAAGCTCCCGCAGGCCGAGGTCGCGAAGACCCTCCGGAACGAGTTCCTCGTCTCCGCCGAGCGCGCGGACAAGCTCTCGGGCGCGTGGGGCCGGCACCCGCTCCTCGGGCGGATGTACCTGCCCGCGTACCGAGCGGGGACCGAGCTCGTCGCCGACCTGCGCCGGAGGCACGCGCCCGAAAAGGTGCTCCCCGCGCTGTACGGCGCGACGGGCCTCGTCGACGCGTCGACGCTGCCGCGGATGCTGGAGGG
>JBDTTJ010000296.1:0-4236 GCA_039930645.1 Acidobacteriota bacterium | reverse complement strand
ACGGCGGAAGTTGAAGAACTGGGACTTCCCCGCGACGCGGTGGTAGTGGTGGACCGGGAAGTCCACGAACCGGAAGCCCGCGAGCTCGAGCTTCTTGACGAGCTCGAGGCAGATCACCCCGCTCGAGTGCCGAAGCGAGATCGCGTCGAGCGCCGTCCGGCGGATCAGGCGGAAGTCGCAGTCCACGTCGCGCACGTGAAACTGGAACAGCACCCGCATGAGCACGAGATAGACCTTGCCGATCACGATCCGGTGGAACGGGTCGGAGCGGGCGATCTTGTAGCCGTTCACGACGTCGACGCCTTCCTGCAGGACCGGCAGAAACTTCTTCAGCTCGAGGACGTCGTACTGTCCGTCCCCATCCGTGTAGAAGACGAGGTCCTTCGTCGCGCCCGTGAAGCCCGAGCGCAGGGCCGCGCCGTAGCCGCGGTTCACGCCGTGCGACACGACGCGCAGCTCCGGGTACTTCCCGCGGAGGGCCTCGAGGATCTCCGCGCTGTTGTCCTTCGAGCCGTCGTCCACGACGAGGATCTCGAAGTCCCGTCCCGCCTCGGTCCCGACGACGTGCGCGGCCGCGACGAGCGAGCCAATGGTCGCCGCGTCGTTGAAGCACGGAAAGAACATCGTGAGGCTCCCGGATGCGTCCGTCATGGGGGCCGCCATTGTATCGGGGGCGGCGGGTAGACTCGGCGGCTATGAAGATCGCGCTCGGCTCCGACCACGCCGGCTTTGCGTACAAGGAGAAGATCAAGGTCGCCGTTCTCGAGATGGGGCATACCGTTCAGGACTTCGGGACGTTCTCGCCGGAGATGGTCGACTACCCGCTCTTCATTCGACCGGCGGCCGAAGCGGTCGCGAGCGGCGCGTGCGACCGCGGCATCGTCCTCGGCGGCTCGGGGAACGGCGAAGCCATCGTCGCGAACAAGGTGAAAGGGGTCCGCTGCGCGCTCTGCTGGAACGAGGCGACCGCGAGGGCCGCCCGCGAGCACAACGACGCCAACGTGCTCTCGCTCGGCGAGCGGATGATTGCCGAGGAAATCGCCCTCGCCGTGGTGCGGATCTTCCTCGAGACCCCGTTCGACCCCGCGGCTGGCGGCGGCCGCCACGCGCGGCGAATCGCGATGATCGAGTGAGGCGAAACGGGCGCGGGCCTGTTATCGTCCGCCGCCCATGATCGCGCTCTCCGGCATCAACAAGCAGTACGGCCGCCAGGTCCTCTTCGTCGACGCGTCGTTCCAGCTCAACGACGGCGAGAAGATCGGCCTCGTGGGCCCGAACGGGGCCGGCAAGACGACGATCTTCCGCCTCATCACCGGCGAGGAGCACGCGGACGACGGCGACGTGTCCGTGCCGAAGAAGCTCTCGATCGGCTACTTCAAGCAGGAGATCGACGAGATGGCGGGCCGGCCCGTCCTCGACGAGGCGATCGCCGGAAGCGGCCGCCTCGGCGACCTCCACCACGAACTTCTCGACCTCGAGCACGCGCTGGGCGACCCGGAGCGGGCGGGCGACATGGAGAAGATCCTCGAACGGTTCGGCGAAGTGCAGGGCGAGTACCAGCAGCGCGGCGGGTACGAGCTCGAGGCGCGGGCGCGCGAGGTCCTGCACGGCCTCGGCTTCGACGACGAGCGCATCGACGGCGACGTCGGCGCCCTCTCGGGCGGCTGGAAGATGCGCGTCGCGATGGCGAAGGTCCTCCTCGGCAGGCCCGACGTCCTCCTCATGGACGAGCCGACGAACCACCTCGACATCGAGTCGATTCTCTGGCTCGAGGAGTACCTGAAGAAATATCCGGGCTCTCTCCTCATGACGTGCCACGACCGGGACTTCATGAACCGCGTCGTGACGAAGGTCGTCGAGATCGACGCGGGCGAGACGATCACGTATTCCGGCAACTACGACTTCTACGAGCGCGAGCGTCTCCAGCGCGAAAGCCAGCGCGAGGCCGCGTTCGCGCGGCAGCAGGCGATGCTCGCGAAGGAAAACCGCTTCATCGAGCGTTTCCAGACTCACGCGTCGAAGGCGGCTCAGGTGCAGAGCCGTGTCAAGAAACTCGAGAAGATCGAGACCATCGAGCTGCCGAGGAAGCGCGCCGTCGTGCGCTTCGACTTCAAGGCGCCGCCCCGGTCGGGCGACGACGTCGCGGTCCTCGAGAAGCTCTCGAAGGGCTACGGCGAGAGGCGCCTGTACGACGGCTTCGACTTCCTCATCCGCCGCGGCGAGCGCTGGTGCGTGATGGGCGTGAACGGCGCCGGGAAGTCCACGCTCCTCAAGATGGTCGCGGGCATGCTGCCGCCCGACGATGGATCCGTGCGCGTCGGCGCGAGCGTGAGGCTTGGTTACTTCTCGCAGCAGGCGCTCGACGTCCTCGACCCCGAGCTGACGGTGCTCGAACAGGTCCAGAAGGACTTCCCCGCCGCCGGCATCGGCGTGCTCCGCGCCCTCGTCGGCGCGTTTCAGTTCTCGGGCGACGACGTCGACAAGAAAGTCCGCTTCCTCTCGGGCGGCGAGAAGTCGCGCCTCGTGATGGCGCGCATGCTCTTCGACCCGCCCAACTTCCTCGTCCTCGACGAGCCAACGAACCACCTCGACCTCGCGACGAAGGAAATGCTCGTCGAGGCCCTTTCGAAGTTCGAGGGGACGATGCTCTTCGTCTCCCACGACCGCGCCTTCCTCCGCGGGCTCTCGAACCGGGTCCTCGTGCTCAGCGAGAACGACTCGTCCGACCCGCCCCACGCCTACGGCGGCTCGTACGCGGAGTGGGTGTCACGCACCGGGCACGAGGCGCCGGGCGTCCACGCATAATCGGCCGATGTCCCGCACGCGGTTCGCGGCCGCATTGGCGGTCCTCGCCTGCGTCGCCCTCGCGGGCGCAGAGCGGGCGCGCTTCGGCCTCTGGACGACGTCCGACGAGCCGCCGCACCTCGCGGCCGCCCGCGCGTGGCGTTACGGCCCGGGGATGGTCTCGAACTTCGAGCACCCCGTCCTCATGAAGGTGATCGCCGGAGCCACGCTTCCCGCGGCGAAACCCGACCTCGAGATCGACGAGACGCGCGCGGGCCGGGCGGCGATTCCGTTCGTCCTCGCCCTTCTCGTCGTCGCGACCGGCCTCCTCGGCCGCGCCGTCGCCGGCCCTGCCGCCGGCCTCGCCGCCGCGGCTGTCCTTGCGGTCGAGCCGACGTTCCGTGGGCACGGCACGCTCGTCCAGAGCGACGTCCTCGTAACGCTCTTCCTCGTCGCCGCGGCCTTCGCGCTCGACAAGGCGGCTACCCCGTCGAGGCCGTGGCTCGTCGCGAGCGGTGTCCTGTACGGCCTCGCGATGGCGTCGAAGTACTCGGCATTCCCGTTCCTCGCCGTCTTCGCGGCAGTCGCGGCGATTCGGCTGGCGACGGAAAGAGGAAGAGAAGAGATTTCATCGACTGGTAAGAGGGGCACGGACCAGCGCCCCGCCGCACGAGGCCGCAACACGGAGCGGGCCACCGCCGCACGGCGCGATCCTCCCTCTTCACCTTCCAAGAAAATCTTCTCTTCTCTCTTTCTCGTCCTCGTCTTCATCGCCGTTCCCGCCCTCCTTACGCTTGCGCTCGTGCAGTTCCTCGCGTACGCCGGCACGACGGACGCGGCTTTCCGGCAGGGTCTGCGCGCCGCGTTCGAAGGCCTGCCGCAGGAGGGCGCCGTCGTCGCCCTCGCAAAGAGGTTTCCGAAGTGGATCGCGGGCTACGGAGCCGGCCTCCTCTTCGTGCAGGGCGTCGCGGGCCCCGGCGAGCGCTTCAACTATTTCTTTGGATCGGTGCGTGGGACCGGCTCGCTTCTCTACTTCCCCGTCGCGCTCGGCATCAAGCTCACGGCGGCGGCCGTCCTCGCTTCTCTCGCCGCCCTCGCCGCAGCCGTCGCGGGCCTGTTTCGTGGCCCGCGTCTCCGCCGCCTGCTCACCGCCCGGGCCGGGCTGCCCGCCGCCCTCGGCGGCGCGTACCTCGCCGCCGCGTGCGTCTCGAACGTCAACATCGGCGTCCGCCACGCGCTCCCGTGCGTTCCGTTCCTCCTCGTTGCCGCGGCCGCCGCCGCGGCCTTCCTCCTCGAGGAGCGGCCGCGCGTCCTCCGCGCGGCCCTCTCCGCCGTCGTCCTTCTCGCGGCGGCCGAGTCGGCCCTCCGCGCCGGGCGCGAGATCTCCTTCGGAAACTTCCTCGTGGGCGGGCCGGCCGGCGTGCCGCCGATCCTCTCGGATTCCAACGTCGA
>JBDTTJ010000295.1:0-4238 GCA_039930645.1 Acidobacteriota bacterium | reverse complement strand
CCTAGGCGGGCTTGACCCTCTTCAGGAACGCCGAGGACTGGCTCGCGAGCTTGGCGCCCCCGATCTTCTCGATCGCCCGGGAGAGGTTCAGCATCTGGTCGTCGGCGAGGCCCACGAACTCGGCCCCCGCCTGGTAGACGAGCACCCGCGCGCCCTGGTCGTCCGCCGCGAACCCGCCCGCGCGGCAGCGCGTGACACGCACGAGCGCGGCGAATGGGATGCCCGCCAGCGTGGCCGCGAGGTCGCACGTGGAGCCCGGCCGCAGGGCGGACGGCAGCTCCATGAGGAGGCCGGTCGCGGACACGTTCAAGACGTCGACGGGCATCGCCGACTTGATCTGGGCCTTGGTGCCCTTCGCGAGCGGAAGACGCGGCGCGCGCCGCTTGTCGTCCTTGCCCTTTTCCGGCGTCGCCAGAGTCGCAGTCCTCCGCCCGGAGTCTTATGGCAACAGCCGGCCCGCGTCAACGTTCAGCTCGTCAGGGTCGTGAGAAAACGCGGGTCCTCGCGCCAGCCGGGCCTCGCCGCGACGACGAGATCCAGGAAAAATCTTCCACCAAATGATTTCTCCAGGTCGAGTCGGGCCGCCGTGCCCGCCTCCTTGAGGAGTCGCCCGCCCGCCCCGAGGACGATTCCCTTGTGGCCGTCGCGGTCGACGACGATCGTCGCGCGCACGACCGTGAGGTTCTTCGCCGCTTCGCGGCGGACTTCCTCCACGAGGACGCCGAGGCCGTACGGAATCTCCTCGCGCGTGCGTTCCAGGAACTTCTCGCGGATCGTCTCGGCGATGCGGGTCGCGTCGTCGGACGTCGTCACGACGCCGGCCGGGAAGAGCGCGTCGCCCTCGGGAACGTGGCCCCTCAGGGCCTCGAGGAGCACGTCGAGACCCTCGCCCGTAAGCGCGGACGCCGGGACGATCGCGTCGAAAAGTCCCGACGCGCCGAGAGCGGCGAGGCGCGGCAGGAGCGCCTCCTTGCGCGGGACGAGGTCGACCTTGTTCAGGACGCAGATCCGCGGCGCCGGGGCGGCTTTCAGGAGCTCGAGCACGAAGCGGTCTCCCGCGCCCGCCGGCGCCGTGACGTCGACGACGAGCAGGCGCACGTCCTCCTCTCGCAGGGCGTCCTGCGCTTCGGCGACCATGGACTTGTTCAGCCGGTGGAGAGGTTTGTGGAGTCCCGGCGTGTCGACGAACACGATCTGCCCCTCGTCGTCGTTCCGGATGCCGAGGAGGTTGCGCCGCGTGGTCTGCGGCTTGTCGGACACGATGGCGACCTTCGTCCCCACGAGCGCGTTCACGAGCGTCGACTTGCCGGCGTTCGGGCGCCCCACGACGGCGACCGTCCCGGAGCGGAGGGCCTTCATTCCGTACCCGCCCCGCCGTCGTCGCGCGGAGGCGGCGCCTCGCGGCGCACGCGGACGCGGTGGATCCGGCGGCGGTCGGCCTCCTCCACCGTGAACGACAGCCCGGCCTCGTGGGCGACCTCGCCGGGCTTCGGGATGCGGCCCAGCTTCTCGGAGACGAGACCGGCGACCGTGTCGTACTCGGCGTGCGGGAAGTCCACGTCGAAGAGGGTCGCGAGCTCGGGGACGCGGACGCGGCCCGCCACCGACCACGAGCCGTCGCCCTGCGCCGTGACGGGCGGCGCCTCGTCCTCGTGCTCGTCCGCGATCTCGCCGACGAGCTCCTCGACGAGGTCTTCCAGCGTCGCGAGGCCCGTCACGGCCCCGTACTCGTCCACCACGATCGCGAGGGGGTGGCGGCGGCGGCGGAAGTCCGCGAGGAGCGTCGCCACCGTCTGGGACTTCGGCGCGAAGAAGACCTCGCGGGCGATCGCCCGTGCAGTGGCGGGCGGGTCCGGGCGCCGCAGCACCGTGAAGACGTCCTTCACGTGGACGATCCCGACGGGCCTGTCGATCGAGCCCTCGACGAGCGGAAGGCGCGTGAACTTCGTCTTCACGAAGAGGTCGGCGATCTCGTCGAGGGGCGCGTCGGCCTCGGCGAAGACGATGTCCGGGCGCGGCGTCATGACTTGCCCCACGGTGCGGTCGTTGAAGTCGACGGCCCGCGAGACGAGCTCTTCCTCGTGCTTCTCGAGAATGCCCTCCTCCCGGGCGACGTCGAGGAGCGCGCGCACCTCGGCGTCCTTCGTGGCCTCCTCCTTCTCCGCGTCCGGCACGAGGCCGCCCTCGGGGGCGTCCTCCTCGACCTCGACGAGGCGCGAGAGGAGCGGCGTGAGCGGCGCCGAGAGGAAGTCCACGAGCGGGATCAGCCACCCGAAGCCCGCGAGGAGCGCGTCGCCGCCCCGCCGCGCGACCCAGCGGATCACGAGGCTCTCGGCGACGATCCAGCCGAGGAGGATCACGACGGCCGAGGAGAGCCACGGCTCGGGAAAGCCGAGCGCCGCGAGCGCCGAGCCGAGACAGAGGAGGCCGCCGAGGACGGCGCCCTGCGCCGTGAGACGCACGGCGATCCGCGAGACGCGCACGTGCTCGGGCGAGAGGAGCGTCCCGAAGCGCGCCGGGTCGGCCTCGAGGAGCGCCTTGCGCCGGAGGACCGACAGGCTCTCGAGGGCTTGAGCGAAGCCGGAGAAGAGGACGAAGACGCCCGCGAAGAGCGCTGCGGCGACGAAGCCCGCTCCCGCGGTCAGCCCGAAACCCGTCACGGCACGCCGTCCGGCCCGCCGCCGAAGGCCACGACAACGAGGCGTCTCTGAAGGCGGAACATCTTGCCGTCGTCCGTCTCGTGATCGTATCCGAGAAGGTGCAGAAGGCCATGGGCGAGGAGAATCTGGATCTCGCGGGAAACCGCATGCCCCCGCCGGCGCGCCTGCCGGGTCGCGTATGGGACGTCGATCACGAGGTCACCGAGGAAGGAAGAAGAACGAGAAGAGGAAGATTCTTCGAGTGACGGGAAAGAGAGGACGTCGGTCGAGCGGTCCTTGCGGCGCCACGTTTTGTTCAGCGTTCGCATGCGCCGATCGCCGCAGAGGAGGACGGAAAGGGAAAGAGGGCGCTTCGCGCCCGCCTTCGAAAGGAGGACTCGGGTCCAGGCCTCGACGCGCGCCGCGGGCGGCGCGCCTGCGACGGTGCAAAGGACGTCGACGGCGCCGATGGCTCCGCCCGCCCGCGATTGCGCTCTTGCTCTCTTCACTTTCTAAGAAGTCTCAAGCGCCCTGACTGGGGCCGCGGCGCTACTCGTTCGCGCGGTGGCCGTTGCCGTTCGAGTAGCCGTTCCCGTTCCCGTTGCCATTCGTCGCGGCGGCATCGGCCGCGTCGGCCTTCTGCTTCTCGAAGGCCTCGTAGGCGGTCACGACGGACTGGACGATGCGGTGGCGGACGACGTCGCGCTGGTCGAAGCGGATGAACTTGACGCCCTCGACGCCGTTCAGGACGCGGTCGGCTTCCTTCAGACCCGAGATCTTCCCCTGCGGGAGGTCGATCTGCGTGACGTCGCCCGTGACGACGGCCCGGCTCCCGAACCCCATGCGCGTCAGGAACATCTTCATCTGCTCGGACGTCGTGTTCTGGGCCTCGTCGAGGATCACGAACGCGTCGTTCAGCGTGCGCCCGCGCATGAACGCGAGCGGCGCGACCTCGATGATGTTGCGCTCGAGCATGCGCCCGACCTTCTCGTAGCCAAGGATGTCGTAGAGCGCGTCGTGGAGCGGGCGCAGGTACGGGTTCACCTTCTCGGCGAGGTCGCCGGGGAGGAAGCCGAGCTTCTCGCCCGCCTCGACCGCGGGGCGGCAGAGGACGATGCGCTTGACCTTCTTCTCGAGGAGCGCGGCCGCCGCCATCGCGACGGCGAGGTACGTCTTGCCCGTGCCCGCGGGCCCGATGGCGAAGACGATGTCGTGCTCGAGGACCGCCTGCAGGTACTCCTGCTGGCGGACGTTGCGCGGCGAGACGACCTGGCGGAGCGCCGGACCGACGGAGCGGTTCTCGAAGAAGTCGACGAGCGACGTGCCCGGCTCCTCGCGCAGGATGCGGATCGCGGCCTCGAGATCGGGCTTTTTCGGGGTGTAGCCGCGCTCGATGAGCTTCGCGAAGTCCGAGAGGAGGCGGGCGGCGAGGGCGGTGCCGCCGGGGTCGCCGGAGACGGAAACCTCACGCCCGCGCGCGGCGATCTCGACGCCGAAAGCGTCTTCGAGAAGCCTCAGGTTTTCGTCGTGGACACCGAAGAGCGCGCCGAGCCCGGCCTCGGGAAGGGTGAGAGGAATGGCGTCGGGTCGGATGTGAGT
>JBDTTJ010000294.1:0-4244 GCA_039930645.1 Acidobacteriota bacterium | reverse complement strand
TGGCGAACGCGGCCGCGAGGAGGACCATCCCCGCCGCCGAGAGCTTGCCGGGCAGGCGCACCGCGAGCTCCGTCGGGCCGAGGACGGCCATCGAGGCCGCGACGGACCAGTAATAGAGAGGCGGCTTCTCGAAGTAGAGGACGCCGTTCAGCCGCGGCGTCACCCAGTCGCCGGTCGCGAGCATCTCGCGCGGAATCTCGCCGTAGCGGCCCTCGTCGGGCTCGAAGAGCGGCACGCGCCCCGGCTCGAGGACGAGGAGGAACGTCGCCAGCAGAAGCAGGACGAGGAGCGTCCTCTCTCCCGCGTCCTTCGGCAGGCGCAGCGTCATGCTTTCCTCTTCTCCACGCCGACGGCGCCGCCGAACGTCCAGCGCCGCTCGGGCCGCCAGAGGCCGGCGCTCCGGTCGGGCGCGTCCACCTGGAAGCGGCACGCGCCCCGCCAGTAGTCGTACGGCGCCTCCCGCCGCGAGTGGACCGCGACGTCCACGAGGTACGTTCCCGTCCCGAGATCGAGCGAGGGGAGCGTCATGCGCGCGACGGCGGGCCCGTCGAGGCGCGCGGGCAGCAGCCCGTCGAGCTCCGTGTTCGTGCCGTGCACGCAGACGTCCTCGGGCGTGAAGAGACCGATGCCGAAGACGAAATCCGAAAGAGGCGCGCGCGGCGTCACGGCAATCTCGAACGTGACGCTTTCGCCGGACCGGAACGCGTAGCGCTCGGCGCCGGAGGCGTCGAGCATCCGGCAGGCGGTGATCTCGACTTCGCGCGATCCCCAGCGGCGAGGTTTCTCGGCGGCAGGAGGAGTGGGAGAGGGAAAATCAGGAGATTTCTCTTCGAAGGTCGCGTGGGGCTGAGGCTCGACCGCCGCCACCGCGGCACCGGCAGGCGCCTCGCTCTTTCCACCTTCAAGGAAATCCCTCTCTTCTCCCCTCCCCTCTTCACCTTCTAAGAAGATCTTCTCTTCTCTCTTGTGTTCCTTCGCGAGGCGCGCGCCCTCTTCGTCCGCGACGTCCATGCGGTAGCGCGCGAGCGTCTCTTTCGGGTCGCCGAGCGCCTTCGTCCTCCCGTGGTCGAGGTAGAGGACGCGGTCGCAGAGCTCCTCGACGAGCGCGAGCGAGTGCGACACGAAGAAGATCGTCTTGCCGCGGCGCGAGAAGTCCGCGATCGTGTCGAGGCAGCGGTGCGCGAACGCTTCGTCGCCCACGGCGAGGACCTCGTCCACGACGAGGACGTCTGGGTCGACGTGCACGGCCACCGCGAACCCGAGGCGCACGTACATACCCGAGGAGTAGGTCTTGACGGGCTCGTCGATGAACTCCTCGAGCCCCGAGAACGCGACGATCTCGGGGAGCTTCCTCTCGATCTCCCGGCGCGTGAGCCCGAGCATCACCCCGTTGATCACGACGTTCTCGCGGCCCGAGATCTCCGGGTGGAAGCCCGCGCCGAGCTCGATGAGCGCCGAGACCTTGCCCGTCACCGCGAGCGCTCCCGCCGTCGGCTTGAAGAGGCCCGCGACGAGCTTGAGGAGCGTGGACTTGCCGCAGCCGTTCGGGCCGACGACGCCGAACGTCTCGCCGCGCGCGACCGTGAACGAGACGTCCGAGAGCGCCTGGACTACTTCCGAGGGCGCGAGCGCGGCCGAGAAGCCTCGGCCGAGCAGCGCGGACTTGAGCGTGCCGAAGGCGCGCGTCCGGCCCCACTTGCGGTACGACTTCGAGAGCCCCCGCGCGACGACGGCGGCGGGCGCGCTCACACGGCCTCCGGGAAGGAATCACGCAGCCGGTCGAAGAGCGCGTACCCGACGAGAAACGCTCCGAGAGAGATCAGGACGAGGATTCCCCAGCGCTCCGGCGCGATCCACGCGGCGCGGAAGAACGCGTCGCGCCACGCCTCGAAGAACGGCGTCGCCGGGTTCCACAGGAGCGCCGCCCGCAGCCTCTCGGAGCGGATGTCCGGAAGGGCGTAGAGAACCGGCGTCGCGAAGAACCAGAGCGAGAGGCCCGTCGCGAGGATGTCCTTCACGTCGCGGAAGTGAACCGTGAGCGCGGCGAGGAGAAGGCCGACCCCCGCGATGAAGACGCCCTCGAGGAGGAAGAGCGGCACGGCCTGCGCGAGCGGCCAGCCCACCGGAACCGCGGGCCCGAAGACGCCCGCCGCGCCGAGCACGAGCCCTGCCCCGAGCACGGGCAGAGCGAGGATGAAGTGGATCCCCTGTGCCGCCACCGCGACGAGCGGCAGGACCTCGGCCGGGAACAGGATCTTCTTGAGAAGCGCGCCGTGCGTCGTGAGCGAAGACGCGGCGTCGGTCAGGCCGCCCGCGAGCCAGTTCCACGGGAGAAGGCCCGTGAAGAGAAAGAGGGCGTACGGGCTCGTCGAGGCGCTCCGCCCCGGGAAGATGAACGCGAAGACGACCGAGTACACGGCGAGCATGAGGAGCGGGTTCAGGAGCGACCAGAAGAACCCGAGGACGCTTCCGCGGTATCGCGCCTTGAGCTCCCTCGAGACGAGGACGCCGACCAGCGCGCGGTGGCGCCAGAGGCCGGCCAGGTTCTTCAGCACGTCGCGTCCATCCCGAAGGACCGATGATACGTAGGATGGGCGCCGTGGGAGCCCGCGTCGCCGCCGAGTCCGTCTCCAAGTCCTACCTTCCGGGGCCGGGCGCCGCGCCCGTGGAGGCGCTCGCGGATGTCTCGCTGGAGCTCGAACCCGGGACCTTCACCGCGCTCCTCGGGCCCTCCGGCTGCGGCAAGTCGACGCTGCTCAACCTCCTCGGCGGGCTGGACCGGCCGACGCGCGGCCGGGTCGTCGTGGACGGGCAGGACCTCGCGACGCTCGGTGAGGACGAGCGCGACACGTACCGCCGGCGGACGGCGGCGACCGTCTTCCAGTTCTTCAACCTCCTGCCCACGATGAACGCGCTCGAGAACGTCGCGCTGCCGCTCCTCCTCGACGGAGCCGCGCCGGGAGAAGCCGATGCGCGCGCCGCCGCGCTCCTCGCCGAGGTCGGCCTCTCGGGCAGGGAGCGCGCGTACCCGTACGAGCTCTCGGGCGGGCAGATGCAGCGCGTCGCCGTGGCGCGGGCTCTCGCGAACCGCCCGGCGCTCCTCCTCGCCGACGAGCCAACTGGCAACCTCGACTCGAAGACGGGCACCCAGGTCCTCGACCTGATCTCGGGCCTTGTCGCGGACAAGGGGATCACGGTCGTCATGGCGACGCACTCGGCCGGCGCGGCAGCGCGCGCGTCGCGCGTTCTCCGCCTCCTCGACGGGCGGCTCGTCCCGTGATCCGCCACCTTCTCCCGCCGCTCGTTCTGCGCCCCCTCGCGAAGGATCGCCTGCGCTTCGCGCTCACGATCTCCGGCATCGCGGTCGGCGTCGCGACGATGGCGGCAATCCGCCTCGCGAACGCGTCGGTCCTGTCGTCCTTCTCGGACACGGTGGACTTCGTCGCCGGGAAGGCCTCGATCACGATCCTCGCGGACGGCCCCGGCGTCCCCGAGGAGACGCTCGAGCGCCTCGCGTGGCTGCGCGGGATCGGAGCGACGCTCGCACCGGCGATCACGGAGACGGCGGCGACGGGCGCGAACGAAGGCGAGATCGTCGAGGTCCTCGGCATCGACCCGCTCGCGGACGCGAACGCGCGGGAATACAGTTTTGCTGAAGAGGGAGAGAGGAAAGAGAAGATAAGAGGAGATTTCTTAGAAGGTGGAGAGGGCGGTAGGCGCGCGAGCGGCCTCTTCTCCATATTCGAAGAAGGATCCCTTCTGGTCACGGAGGCGTTTGCGGCGCGTCACGGTCTTCGCGCAGGCTCGTCCCTCTCCCTCGTCACGAACTCCGTCGAACGGACGTTCCGCGTCGCGGCCGTCTTGCGCCCGACGGGCGCCGCGCGCGCGGCGTCGGGCTCGATCGTCTTCATGGACATCGCCGCCGCGCAGGAGGCGTTCGGGAAGGTCGGGCGCCTCGACCGCATCGACGTCGTCCTCCCCACGTCGCTCTCCGACGGCGATCGCGCCCGCGTCCTCGAGGAGGTCTCCGCGTCGCTTCCGCCCGGCGTCACGGCCGGCCGCCCCGAGCGGCGGACGGAGACCGTCGATCGCATGGTGCGTGCGTTTCGCGTGAACCTCTCGGCGCTCGGCGCGATCGCGCTCCTCGTCGGGATGTACTTCGTCTACAACACGCTTTCGATCTCGGTTCTCCGCCGCCGCGCGGACATCGGCATCGTGCGCGCGCTCGGCGCCACGCGCCGCGC
>JBDTTJ010000293.1:0-4330 GCA_039930645.1 Acidobacteriota bacterium | reverse complement strand
TACGGCGACTCGCTGCTCCCGAAGCTCGCCGCCAAGCTCGTCCGCTCGACGCGCGCCGTCAACTTCGTCGCGCGCGACCGGGACGACCGCTTCTACATCCTGATCTTCGAGGCCGGCAAGGTTCAGGCGCACCGGGCGATGCGCTCGATCCAGAAGAACTTCGAGAACGGCATCGACGAGCGCCTCGCGCAGTCGGGCGTCGCCCTCGCGCTCTCGGCCGGGATCTCGGTCTACCCGGACGACGCGTTCGACACCGCGACGCTCCTCGGCCGCGCCGAGGACGCGCTCGGCGAGGCCGTGAAGGCGGGCCCCGGCTCGGTCGTGCTCTACCACGCGACGGAAGCCGACGCCGCGGCGGCAGGCTGATGCCGATCACGAAAGGAACGGTCCTCGGCCGCTACCGGATGCTCGAGCGCGCCGGCACGGGCGGGATGTCCGAGGTCTGGAAGGCCGAGGACGAGACGCTGAAGCGCACGGTCGCCGTCAAGGTGATCCTCGGGCCCGTCGCGCAGGACCCGACGTTTCGCGAACGCTTCCTGCGCGAGGCGCGCCTCGTCGCGGGCCTCGAGCACCCGAACGTCCTCCCCGTTTACGACTACGGCTCTTCGACCGTGGACGGCGAGGACGTCTCGTACCTCGTCATGCCGCTCGTCGCGGGCGGCTCGCTCAAGGGCCGCGTGGCGGGCCCCGTCCCGCCGCCTCTCGCCGTCTCGTGGCTGGCCGCGATCGCGAGCGCGCTCGACCACGCGCACGCCAAGGGCATCCTCCACCGCGACATCAAGCCCGCGAATGTCCTCATGGACTCGCAGGGCCGCCCGCTCCTCGCGGATTTCGGCCTCGCGCGCTCGACGGACGCGACCTCGGGCCTGACCGCGACGGGCACCGTGATGGGGACGCCGCTCTACATGGCGCCCGAGCAGGCGACGGGCGGCGCGCTCGACGCGCGCGCCGACGAGTACGCGCTCGCGGTCGTCGCGTTCGAGCTGCTCTCGGGCCGCGTGCCCTTCGTCGCCGATTCGCCGCTCGCCGTCCTGCACCAGCAGGTGACGGCGCCGCCGCCGCCGCTCTCGACGGTGCTGCCCGGCAGCCCCGCAGCGGCCGACGCCGTCCTTGCGAAGGCGCTCGCGAAGAAGGCCGAGGAGCGCTACGTCTCGTGCGGCGCGTTCGTGCACGCGCTCGGCGATGCGCTCGGGGTGCCGAGCACGGCGGTGACGGTGCCGCAGGCGGCGGCCGGCGGCGAGTCGCAGCTCCGGACGGTGGCCTCCAAGGACTTCGGCGCACCGCCGCTGGCGGCTCCCGCATCGGCGCCCACGCCCGGGGTCGATCCGACGCGACGGACGAAGTGGGTGATCGCGGCGATCGTCCTCCTGAGTGCGGGAGGCGGGACATGGCTTCTGCTGCGCGGGACAGGGGCCCCGACCGCTTCGGGCAGCGCTCCTGCAGGCCCTCCGGCGACGGCAGCGGCAACCCCCACGACCGAGGCCCGTGCAGCCGCCACGTCCGGAGTTTCGGATTCTTCGAAAGCGAGTGAGACGGCCGCGGCTCCCGGCACCGCTGGGCCCGCGGTCGAGCCGACGCCCCACTCACCCCTCAAAGACAAGTCCGAAAAAAACCCGGTCCCCCGCGTCGCCTCCCGCGATAACGCCGGCGACACGATGCGCCCCGACACCACCCCCGCGCGTCCGAAGCAGACGTCTTTCCCTCCCCTTCTCTCAGGCGCCGGTTTCTCGGGCGACACGCAGCTCTCCGCCGCGTGGGAGGCGCTCGACACGCACGGACGCTCGCGCCTCACGCGCGAGGACTTCGTCAACGCGATGGGCTCGGCACGCCAGGTCCTCGCGCGGCGGCCGACGGCCGAGGTGCGCTTCCTGGACTCCTATGCGCGCGCGGGCGTCGCCTACGCCGACGGCCGCAACGCCGAGGCGTGGCAGCTCCTCACGCTGGCGCTCCGCGACTCCGGCCCCGCGGCCTCGACGCGCGTGATGCGCTTCGTCGCCGAGGAAGTCCACGCGATGGGCCCGAACCCGGGCCCGGACGCCGAGTGGGTCATGGGACTCGCCTTCGGGGACGCGCGCGGCGAGCTTCGCGCGGAGCTCGACAGGGCGCAGGAGCGCGCCCCGCGCTCCCCGCGTGTGCGGGAAGCGCGGGACATCTCGAACCGCTGACTAGTTCTTGATCGTGTCGCCGGCCCTGAAGCCGCTGCCGGAGACGGCCGTCGCCGTCGACAGGCGCGGCCCCTTCACGGCCGTGACCCGGATCTTCCCGACCTTCGTCTCGTCCGCGCCGAGAACCTCGCCCGTGTCCGGATCCTTGATCTGCTTGCCGACGCGGTAGACCGTGAACTCGTCGCCTTCCTTCACGCCGCCCTCGGCGCCGGCGTTGAGGTACAGCGTGCCTCCGTCCACGTTCGCGATCTTTCCGACGAGACCGGAGGCGTCGCCCTTGCCGCCCATCCCGGACGACTTGAGGTCGGCCTTCGCGAACGACGCCGCGAGCTTCTGGACGACGGGCCGCATGAGCTTGTCGACCTTGCCGTGGTCCGAGGCCCCGCCGCCCGCGCCCGCGACATAGACGCTCGCGTCCGACTTCTCGTCGCGCGCCGAGTCGGCCCAGACGATCTCGCCCGTGGAGGTCGAGAACGCGCGCGCATCGAGCGCGGCTTCGGCCTTCTGCGACCGAACGCTCACCGAGGGCACGCCGAACCGCCCGAGGCCGCCCGGCACGCTCGCGCCGCGGTCCGTCACGCCGAGCTCGGTCACGGCGCCGGCGATCAGGTACTCGACGCCAAGCATCTTTCCGAACTGGATGGCCGTCCGGGGATCGATGTCGCCCGAGAGCGAGAGGTTCTTCTCCCGCATGATCGCGGCGAGCTGCTCGCGCTCGATCACGCGGTACTTGCCGGACTTGACGAGCTCGGTCACGAGCATGTCCTGCGCGCCGCGCCCCGCCTCGTACCACGTCCACGTGTAGTGGGACGCCTTGTTCTTGAACTCGAGGATGGCCACGCGGGGCTTGGCGCCCTGCGCGAAGGCCGGCGACGAGAGGAGCGCGAGCAGAGAAAACGCCGAGAAGATCTTCTTCATCCTGTCACCTCACGAGTCTTGAGGACGTCATTCTAGGACGCCGGGCCTTCCGGTAGACTGCGCCGCGTGAAAAATCTGACGCCTGCGCCAAAAAAGGACCGCACGACCCTGATCCGCGGATCGGGCATGTACGTTCCGCCGCAGGTCTACACGAACGAGATGATGGGCCGGATCATGGACACGACCGACGAGTGGATCGTGCCCCGCACCGGCATCAAGGAACGCCGGTTCGTCGAGCCCGGAGTCGGGTCGGCCGAACTCGGCGCGAAGGCCGCCGAGGCCGCGCTCGCCGACGCCGGCCTCACCGCGGCCGACGTCGACTTCATCATCTTCGCGACGATGACGCCCGATCACTACATGCCGGGCAACGGCGGCCTCCTCGCGCGGCGCCTCGGCCTGAAAACGACGCACGCGCTCGACATCCGGATGCAGTGCGCCGGGTTCCTTTCGGGTCTCCAGACGGCAGACGCGTTCATCCGCTCGGGAATGTACGACCGGATCCTGCTCGTGGGCGCAGAGGTGCACAGCGGCCTCATGCCATGGCCCGAGTCCGTGTGGGACGTCATGCTCGGGAAGTCTCCCGGGCCGTGCGACCCGTTCTGGCACGCGCGTGCGACCGGCATGCGCGACCGCGCCGTGCTGTTCGGCGACGGCGCCGGCGCGATGGTCCTCGAGGCGAACACGTCCGGCGACGGCCGCGGCTTCCTCGGCTTCGCGATGTACACGGACGGCGATCACTGGGACAAGCTCTACATGCCGGGCGGCGGCTGCAAGTCGCGCCCGTTCTTCACGCCGGAGATGTTCGACACCCTCGGGACGATCCCGATCGTCGAAGGCCGCCAGGTTTTCCGCCTCGCGACGACCCTCATGCCCGCCGCGGTGCAGGAGATCCTCGCCGCGAACGGAAAGACCCTCGCGGACGTCGACCTCCTCCTCATGCACCAGGCGAACCTCCGCATCAACGAGGCGGCGCAGAAGGTCCTCGGGCTGCCGGACACGAAGGTCTTCAACAACATCCAGAAGTACGGCAACACGACCGCCGCGACGCTGCCCATGGCGTACCACGAGGCGAAGCTCGCGGGGATGGTGAGGCCCGGCGGCCTCGTCGCGTTCACCGCGCTCGGCGCCGGCCTGCACTGGGGCGCGGGGCTCGCGGTCGTCTAGAGTTCAGGCCTCCCCGTCACGCTCGTCCTCGAGGCGTTCGGACGAGAGCAGCGCCGCCGCGTCGGCGAGATCCGGGCG
This sequence comes from Acidobacteriota bacterium, assembly GCA_039930645.1. Classification (GTDB taxonomy): domain Bacteria; phylum Acidobacteriota; class Thermoanaerobaculia; order UBA5066; family UBA5066; genus Fen-183. Next base: position 5 of record JBDTTJ010000293.1, on the reverse strand, counting down.
CTGCG
>JBDTTJ010000292.1:0-4361 GCA_039930645.1 Acidobacteriota bacterium | reverse complement strand
GACCTACGGCGACACGACCTCGAGCCCCGGAAAGTACGTCCGGTATCGCGCCGCGTCCCGCGTGAGCAGCGCGAAACCGGACACGGCGGCGTGGGCTCCGATGTAGAAGTCCGGAAGCGTCGCCGTCCGGACGCCACCGCGCCGCCGGTAGCGCCGGAAGCACTTCCCCGCGAGAAAACCGGCTTCCCACGGCAGGGGCCGCCGCTCGAGGCCCGCGGCGTTCAGCGTCTCATCCAGATCCTCGATCCGCGCGAAGCCGATCGACACCTCCGCGTAGATGATCGGATTGATCACGAGCGCGGACTCCTCCGCCCGGCGCGCGAGCGCCTCCGACGACCACCCGAACCACCGGGCGTCCTCGGTCAGCACGTCGAGGAGGACGTTGCTGTCGACGAGCGTGTCAGCCACGGGTAAGGGCGAGGATCTCGTCGGTGCTCAGGCGGGCCGTGGCCTTCCCCTTCAGTCGCGCGACCACATTTGCACCCCGGATGCGGCTCTCCCGCACCTTCCGGAGGACGACCGCGCCGCCGCGCGCATCGAACTCCACCTCGGTGCCGGGCATCAGGCCGCACCGCTGGCGGATCCCGATCGGGATCGTGACCTGGCCCTTGGACGTGATCTTCATGGCGAGCCTCGAGTTGGAATCTTACCATTCCTACTCTTACGGCCGCGCTCCACCCGCCTCCAGATTTGCACCGTGTAGCATCTTCGGCCCATGAGCCGCCTCCGGAGCACGCTCGTCCTCGCCGTAACGCTCGCCTCCGGCGCGGCCGCCCAGCAGCCCACGCCCCTCGCGGCGCGCTACGCCGACATCGGCACCATGATCGTGACGACGTCGGACCACGCGATGTTCCCGCACGAGAAGCGCGCCGCGGGTCACACGTACGAGGGGAAGGCGTACCCCGCCGGCGTCCACTACAGCGACCGGACCGTCGCGATCTTCGTCCCGAAGGGCTTCCGTGCCGGCGACGCCACCAACCTCGTCTTCTACTTCCACGGGTGGCGCAACAACGTGGACGACACCTTCGCGAAGTTCCGCGTCGCCGAGCAGCTCGCGGCGAGCGGCGTGAACGCGGTTCTCGTCCTCGCCGAGGGGCCGAGGAACGCGCCCGACTCGTTCGGGGGGAAGCTCGAGGAGACGGGCGTCTTCGCGAGCCTCGTCTCCGACGTGCTCGGGGAGCTGAAGGCGCGCGGCGTGGTCGCGAGTACGAAGCCCGGGTCGATCGTCCTCGGCGGGCATAGCGGTGCGTACCGCGTCATGGCATTCATCCTCACGCGCGGCGGGCTGACCGCGAACATCCGCGAGGTTTACCTCTTCGACGCGCTCTACGGGCAGGCGGAGAAGTTCGCGCACTGGATCGACCGCTTCCCCGGCAAGCTCATCGACATCTACACGGCCGAAGGCGGCACGAAGGACCAGTCGCGCGACCTCATGGACGACCTCCGCGCGTGGGACATCCCGTTCGTCTCGGTTCCCGAGAGCGCCGTCACGCCGGAGCTCCTGAAGAAGAACCGGCTCGTCTTCATCGACTCGCCGCTCGAGCACAACGATGTCGTCGCGAAGAACGAGCAGTTCCGGGCGTACCTTTCGGCGAGCAGTCTCCCCCGCCGCTGACACGCATCACTGCTGCTTTTTCGCGCCAGCCTTCTTCAGGGCCTCCGCGATCTCCGTGCGCTGGAAGATCTCCGCGAACATGAGCGGCGTGGCGCCGCCCTTGGCGCGGACGTTCGGGTCGGAAGCGAGAGCACGGCTGCGAGCAGGGCGAAAGCAGGTTTCTTCATCGTCTCACTCCTCCGGCAGGGGCGCCGTGAAGACCGCGATGCCGGTCTTGCCGAGGAGGAGGTCCTTGTAGACGGCGACGAGCCGGTTCGGGGCGCCCGGCATCATTCCTTTCTCGACGACGAAGAGTCTGGGCGAGCCGTAGATGTCCTTCTTCTCGAGCGCGCTCCGGATCCTCGACGAGTCCGCGGGCGCCTTCGCCTGCATCGCGGCCACCATGGCCATCGACGCGTCCTGCTGCGACTTCCCGGCCTTGAGGGCGGCCTCGTAGGCTTTCTGCGCGTCGATCGCGGCCTGCATCTGGTCCTGGAACGCCTGCGAGCCCACGTCCGGCATCGCGTTCTCGCCGCTCTTCTCGGCCGCCCGGAACTGTTCGAGCGTCATGGCGGCGCCGAACTTTCCCGCGTAGAACGCGGCGACCTTTTCGACCGCGTCGCCCGTCGAGAACTCGCTTTGCCCGTAGGGCCTGTCGCTCGCGTAGTAGAGGTACTGCGCGCCGGCGTAGAGCGGCGTCTTGAGCTGGTTCGCAGTCGGGACGGACTGGGGGCGCAGTCCGCCGCTCTCGTGGAGCCGCGCGCGCTCCGCGAGCGGGCGCGCGGCCGGGTCGGAACTGAATTCGAGCGCGCGCTTCGCCGCGCGCCGGACCCCCGGCACCGGGTCGTTGAGGAGGCCGGCGAGGAGCGGCGTGTCCTCCGGCCCGGGCGAGAGGTGGCCGAGGGCGGAGGCGGCCGAAGAGCGCAGCGATGCGAAGGGCATCTTCGCGGCGTCGCGCGCGAGCGGACGGTGCTCGGGCTTCCCCGAATTCGCGAGGAGCGTCAGGTCGTCGGCCGCCTTCCGCGCCAGCGCCTCGAGCGCCGCCGTGCAGGCGGCCGAATTCACGTCCCCGCACGAGGTCGAGACGGTGCCGGCCTTCGCGGGAATCCAGACCGCTCGCTCCGACGCCAGCGCGGGAAGGCACGACGAGAGAACGAGAAGGACTGGAATCGAGCGGGCGGCGCTCACCTCCGGCCCCCTCTCGTCGCGAGCTGTTGTTTCAGCGTCTCCAGCTCCTCCTCGAGCCGCTTCTTGACGTCCCCTCCCTCGTGTTTCGTCTCGCACGTGCCCTTGCTGCAGACCTTCTCGAGGGCTTTCTTGAGGTTGTCGAGCTCCGTCAGCTCCACGTCGTATGCCTTGACCTCGTCCTGGGCGATCCGGGCCACCGTCCGGTTCTGGCCCGGCGTGCACGACGTCACGTGAAACTGTTCGTGCTTCTCGGCGGCGTCAGCGATTCCCCTGCAGGGCGTGACCTCGCGGTATTTCTTCACCTGGTCATCGCGCAGCTTGCAGGTCTTCAGGTCCGTCCTGAGCCCGTAGCCATAGTCGAGGTTTCCGTTCGCGTCACTCTTGATCGTCCAGCCCACCGCGGCCCAGTACCTCATGGCGATCGGGTCCCTGGAGTCCGGGACGTTCCACTGGCACGCCGGGAGAACGCCGACGCTCTTCGCGCGCTTCTTCGCCAGCTCAGAGGCCTTGGCCCTCTCGGCGGCCTCGTACGCCTCGAACGTCTGCGTGCGCGCGCCGGTCTGCGAGCGGTACCACTCCTTCATTTCGAGCGCGTAGCGGATCTCGGCCTCGACGCAGGGCAGCTGACAGCAGTCGGTGCAGGGCGTAGCGGCCTGCGCGGCGAACGGAGCTGACGCGAGGACGGTCAAAACGGCGAGCAAGGGTGCGGTCGGCAGACGTCGTTTTCTTGTCATTTCGTCCCTCTCTGGATTCGAATGGCCGCGAGGCCGCATTCCGGCTGGTTCATTCCGGGGTCCTCTTCCCGCGCCGCCTCGAGGAGCCGTTCGGCGTCGTCGAGCCTTCCGGCGGCAAGGTAGGCGAAGCCCAGGTTGTTCTTCGCGCGCGCGTTCCGGGGTGCCTTCTGTACGGCATCTTCCCACAGCGCCACGGGCGACCGGTACCGCGCGTTGCGCGCGGCGAGCCCCGCGCCGAGCCCGCACGCGAGCGCGAGAACAGCCGCGAGCGCCGCGCGACCGAACGCCGGCGGCCAGACCGAGAGCGCGAACGCCAGCAACGCCGCAGCGAGGAGAGCCGGTCCCACCGACGCGAGGTAGAGCGGCCGCACGCCGACCGGGTCCAGCCTCCACACGAAGGAGTTGCTCGGCGCGAGCGCGAGAAGCGTCCACCCGATCGCGAACGCGGCGAACGGTGCGCGCCTTCGCGCCCCGAGCGCGAACGCGGCGAGCGCTCCGAGGAAGGCGAGCCCGAGAAGCGTCGGAGCTTCTGTCCAGGCCCACTCGAGCGGCCTTGCCGGGTCGATGCTGAGGCGCCACGGGAAGGCCCAGAGGCCGAGCATCGCAGGCACGGCCTGCACGTTGCCGCGCAGCGCCTCGAGAGGCGGACGCACCGCGAGGCTGAACCCGAGGAGCTCGCGGTGCCGCGGCAGGAGGGCAAGAACGAGCGCCGCACCGGCCGTTCCCGCGAAGACGGGCGCGAGGCGGCGCGCGCGGTCGCGCAAGGGAACGTCGCGCGGCCCGAGCGTCGCCTCCCACCAGACGAGGAGGAGCGGCAGGACGAGCGCCGTCTCCTTCGCGAGCGG
>JBDTTJ010000291.1:0-4376 GCA_039930645.1 Acidobacteriota bacterium | reverse complement strand
GATAACGTCCGCGAGGCGGCCGCCGCGCTGCCGCTCGGCTCGACGCTTATCGAGACGGACGCGCCCTACCTCGCGCCCGCGCCCTTCCGCGGCAAGCCGAACGAGTCGAGCTATCTTCCGAAGACGGCCGCGCGCCTCGCTGAGGTGAAGGGCGTCTCCGTCGAGGAGGTCGCGCGCGTCACGACGGAGAACTTCAAGCGGCTCTTCCGGGTCGCATAAGAGCGCCGCCGTGGCCCGCCCGCCCCGCCTGTCGCTCGCCGAGTTCGAGAAGCTCGTCGGGAAAGCCATCGAGGAGCTGCCCGAGGAGTTCAAGTCGCGCCTCGAAAACGTCGTCATCGCGGTCGAGGACGAGCCGACCGACGAGGACTACGACCTGACCGACACGCCCGACGACGAGGACCTCTTCGGGATCTTCCGCGGCGCGATGCGCACCGAGATGACGTGGGACGTGCTCCCCGACCTCCCCCCTCAGGTCGTCGTCTTCCGCGGCCCGATCCTCCGGAACACGGACACGAGCCGCGAGGCCGTCCGCGAGATCAAGGACACGATCGTCCACGAGCTCGGCCACTACTTCGGGCTCGAGGACGACGAGATGCCGTACTGAGGGTGTTTCGTGACATCGAGATTGAGTCCGTGTCGAAAGGGTGGTAAAACGTGTTCGAAAACCGGCCCACAGAGTTCTCTTCGAAAGGAAAGGATGGCGTCATGAACAAGGCACGCGTGTTGATCTCGTTGCTCGTCCTCGGGATTCCGGCCGTCGCGTCCGCGCAGTCCAGGGAGGCCCTGAACAATTCGTGGGGCGGCTACCACTGGGCGCGGACGACAAACTCCTTCACCGTCAAGCTGCAGGAAAACCTGACGTCGGACTGGACGGGTTATCTGACGACCGCTTCGAGCGACTGGAGCCAGTCGGCGGTGCTCGACACGACGATCGTGGCGGGGTCCACGAGCTCGAACGCCAGGCGCAAGTGCTCGATGGTCGCCGGACGCGTCGTCGTCTGCAACACGGCGTACGGAAGGAACGGCTGGCTTGGGCTCGCGTCCATCAACATCACCGGCGGGACGCACATCACTCAGGGCTCGGTCAAGGTCAACGACAGCTACACGATGAACACCGCCGAGAAGTTGCACGTGATGTGCCAGGAGGTCGGGCACACATTCGGGCTCGACCACCAGAGCACGAGTGGGGCATCGCTGAACACGTGCATGGACTACTACTCCAACACGAGCAACAGCGACACGGTGAGCACGCACCCGAACACTCATGACTATGAGGAGCTCGGGATAATCTATTCGCATCTCGACAACACGAACACCTCCTTCCTCACGGCCGGCACCGAGACGAGCGGCGCGGGGCGGATCCCGGCCATGAACCAGATCGACCTGGACGGCCCGGGACAGTGGGGTGTGGAGGTCGAGCGCTCGGAAGACGGACGGTTCTCGACATTCGTCCTCGACTTCGGCGCCGGCAACCAGACCGTGACCTTCGTGACCTGGGCGGCGGACGCGAAGGACGAGGACGGGAACCCGCGCTTCGACCGGGGTGTTCGCAGCCAGTAACGTCGCATCGCGCCGAGGTTGTTCGATCTCTGGCGGGGCGCGTGCCCCGCCGGTTTCTTTTCCGGCGCGCCCGCGGTGAGAGATGAGATTCAGATGAAGAAGAGTTGTGGGCTCTCTCTCGCCGTCTGGCTGGCCTTCATGGGCGTTTACGGCTGGCTCGCGTGGACGAGGACCGGAGAGAGGGTCCCGGCGGCCGCGATCGGGTTTCTCGGCGGGACGTTCGCCGCAATGCTGTTCGGCTCGGCATCGGGTCTCGTCACGGGCGGGACCGATCGCGACGCCCTGAAACGAGCGGTGGCGGGCGTGGAGCCGAAGGACGGCCGTCTCGAGGCCGCGAGCGGGCGCGTGCGTCCCGTCGGCGCTCCGCTCGAGGCGCCGTTCACGGGGCGCGCGTGCGTGGCGTACGAATACGACGTCAAGAACCCCGCGGCCGAGCGGAGCGACTTCGCGGGCGTCGCCCTGGCGCCTTGCGCGATCGACACGCCGCGGGGCCCGGTGCGAATTCTCGGCTGGTCGGTGCTCGACGAGTTCCCGAAGGCGCTGCAGGAAGAGATCGACCTCGGGCGCGGCCTGTCGTACCTCAGGAGCGCGAGGTGCGAGCCGCTCGGCCTCATGAGCGCACTTTCGTTCTTCAAGAACCTCGTCACGGACCAGGACGGCTCGATCCGCAAGGACATGCGCATCGCCGACGGCGGGCCGGACCTCGAGGGCAAGCGCATTGAGGAGAAAGTCGTCCCCGTGGGTTCCACCGTGACCGTCCTCGGGATCTGGTCGGAGGCCGAGCGGGGCTTCGCGCCGGGATCGTCCGCGATGCTGAACCGGCTCTACCCGGTCAGCCCGCCTTCCGTCCTGCTCGACCTCCGTGGGAGCGCGCTGAAGACATTTGGAATCGCGCTCGTCTTCTTCATCGCGCTCCACGCCATCCTCGTGCCGATGTGGTTCCTCGCGCCCGGCCGCTGACGGCGGGCGCACCCCGCGGCTTCAGCGCGTCGCGTCCGAGAGGTTCTGCGCCTCGACGCTGGACGGGTCGCGCTTGAGCGCCTTCTGCGCGGCTTTCCGCGCGGCATCCGGGCGGCCCCGCGCGAGCTCGGCCCGCGCAATCGCGAGCCACGGGTCCGCGAGCTTGGGGTCGAGCGACGCGGCCTCGCGATAGTTCCGGATCGCGGCGACCGTGTTGCCCCCGCGCAGCTCCAGGTCGCCGCGCACGATGAGGGCGAACGGCGAGGCCCGGCGCAGGTCGAGCGCGCCCAGCGCCGCCCGCGCCTCGGCGGGCTTGCCCTCCTCGACGTAGAGGGCCGCGAGATTCTGGAGGAGCGGAGGAGAGCCGGGCTCGACTTCGAGCCCCTTCCGAAGCGCGGCGAAGGCTCCGGGGACGTCGCCGTTCCTCCACTTCGCGAGGCCGAGGTTCGCGTAGAGGGACCCCAGCCCCGGCCCGAGCTTCACGGCGATCTCGAGGTCGTGCAGGGCCTCCTGAGACTCTCCCTTTCCGAGGTGCGCGATGCCGTCGTTGCTCGCGCGGATGGCGGCGACCATGTAGTCGTCGAGCAGGGTCAGGCGCCCCGTCAGCTGGTCTGCCATCCGGTAGAAGTCGTATACCTTCGCACTGCGGCCGTTCACCTCCATGTACACGGCGATCATGTGGTTGTACGTGACGATGAGGTCGCCCTGGCGCTCGGACGTCCCGCGCGTCGAGACGAGCGCCGCGTGCAGGCGGATGCCGAGCGAACGCCCCATCGCGATGAACAGATTCGTGAAGGAGACGCAGTTCCCGCGCCGCTTCTCGAAGGCGTCCGTCGCGGAGAACGTGGAATTCCGCTCGTACTCGAACGTCCAGGAGCCTCCGTCGATGAGCGCGGAGCGCAGATGCTCGAGCCGGTCCTCGTCCCGTCCGACCCCGCCGATGGCCAGCGCTGCGGCCTCGATGGCCGGCGTCGCGGCCATCGGATTCGGCGCCTCGGCGGGGTCGACGCCGCGGCGCTCGACGCCCGCGTTCCAGCTCTTCGGGGTCACCGCGAAGCCCGGCGTTCCCTCGGTCGAGACGCAGCCGGTCAGGGCCGCGGCGAGCGCGGCCACGAGGAGAGCAAGGATGCGCGTGCGAGCCACTCCCCCAATCTACGCCTCCGCGGGGCGCTGGGTTGCGCCGGCCGGGCTCGGAAAAGGCTCGATTTGTCCCCCACGAGGGGCCGTGATATGAAGCGCAGCCAACAGGTTAGGTTCCGGTTCCGTTTTTCTTGGCCGAGCGTTCGAGATGGTCCCGCGGGGGCGTGTCGATGGCGTATCGCCGGAGGCTGAAAGGTCTCTCGAAAGAGCCCATTCCGTCGGGCTCCGCAAAGCCGCGCCCGCGCGCCCGCAGGACACTGCGTCGTGTATTGAGAGTTGTTCGCACACTCGCCGGAGCCCTTCTTCTGTGCGTCGGCGGTGCGTCGCCAGTCGCCGCGCAGCCCGGCGGCCCGCTCGGAATCGCCCAGCTCCAGATCTCCGGCGCGCGGCTCACGCTCTACGCCGACGCGCTGACGACCGACGCCGAGCAGACGATCAACGTCGGCGAGGCCGCCCGTGTCCGCACGTGCTACGGGCCAACCGCGGCGTGCGGCACGGCGGCGCCCGGCTCGGCGCCGGGCCTCAAGGTCGTCGGCGACCTCTCGGGTCCGGAGCTGCCGCAGGCGATCCCGTTCGAGACGGCGCCGGGCGGGACGTTCTTCCTCCCGGGCTTCCAGCGCGAGGGCGACTACCTGCTGTCGAACATTCGGCTCGTCGAGACGGCGTCGGGCCGCGTCCTCGCGAACGCCGAGCCGTCCCTCGCGACGCTCCACGTG
>JBDTTJ010000290.1:0-4394 GCA_039930645.1 Acidobacteriota bacterium | reverse complement strand
ACTTCGACACGGGCCGCTCGGACGTGAAGAAGGGCGCCGCCGACCGCATCGCCCGCATTGGCGAAGCGCTCGCGGGAGCCTCGGACCGCAAGCTCCTCGTCGAGGGCCACACGGACTCGACAGGGTCGGCGGCGACGAACGAGAAGCTGTCCCATCTGAGGGCAGAGTCCGTCAAGGCGGTTCTCGTCGCCCACGGCGTCTCGCCGGACCGCATCGAGACGCACGGTTACGCGGCCACGAAGCCCGTCGCGGACAACGCGACGCCCGCCGGCCGCGGCCAGAACCGCCGCGTGGAGGTCATCATCCAGGGCGCCGTGCGCTGACCGGCCGAGGCGGGAGGGGGCCCGCGCCGCTAGACTCTCGCGGTGACATTCGAGAAGGGCCCGAAGCCGTGACGGGCCCGACCGGCCCCTTCGCCCCGAACGCCGACGTCTACGGGCCGGACTACTACGGCCGGATGTACAGCCCGCACTGGTTTCTGAGGAACCGGCGGAAGTACGCGGATCGTGACGCGGCGCTTCTGAGAATCGTCCGGCCGTCGGCGTCCCTCCGCGTCCTCGAGGTCGGCTCGGCGCGCGGCGACACGGCTTTCTTTCTCGCCCCGCACGTCGCGGAGGTCGTCGGGATCGACGCCTCGAGCGCGGCCGTCGAAGTTTCCCGTTCCGCTCTGACGGCGCGCGGCGTCGCGAACGTCCGGTTCGAGGAGGCCGACGCGAGAGACCTGTCGCGTGTCCGGGGATCTCCGTTCGATGTCGTGCTCCTTGCCGACTTCGTCGAGCACGTTCTGGACGACGTGCTCGTTCGGTGCTTCGAGAGCGCGCGAAGGTGCCTCGTCCCCGGCGGCGCCCTCGCGATCTACACGCCGAACCGGGCGCATTGGGCCGAGCGAATCAAGGCCGCGGTGCCGGGCCTCCAGCAGGAGGACCACATCGCCGTGCGCCCTGCCGCGCGCGTCGTGGCGCTCGTCGAAGAGGCCGGGTTCCGCGTGGACGACCTCTTCTTCTCCGCCAGCCCGTACCCCGTCCTCGGCGCCCTCGATCGGGCGCTCCCGATGGTGGGCCTCTGCCGTTTCCGGACGTGCCTTCGAGCGGTAACGTCCTCTCCATGAAGGTCTCCTTCGTCACCTGCGACGTCTTCACCGACCGCCCGTTCGCGGGCAACCCGCTCCTCGTCGTGCCCGATGCGCGCGGGTTGACGACCGCCCAGATGCAGGCCCTCGCCCGTGAGATCAACTACTCCGAGTCGACGTTCGTCCTGCCCGCGAAGGACGCCGCGCACGCCTACTGGCAGCGCACGTTCGTTCCGGTGAAGGAGATTCCGTACGCGGGGCACCCGACCGTCGGGACGGCGGTCGTGCTAGCGGCGCTGGGGAAGGTCGCCGCCACCGCGCCCGACGGCGTCCACCCCGTGACGATCGAGGTCGGGTTCGGACCGCTGCGGCTGGAGCTCCTGAAGAAGGACGGGAGGGTTTCGCGCGTGCGGATGGAGCAGGGCAAGCCCGAGTGGAGGGCGCCCGTGACCGGCGACGACGTGAAGGGCCAGATCGCGGCCGCTCTCGGAGTGCCGTTCGACGCTCTGCACCCGACTCTCCCTCCGCAGGCCGTCGGGACCGGGAACACGTTCCTCATGGTGCCGCTCGCGTCCGTCGCCGCCGTGTCCTCCGCGCTCGCAGACACGCGGATGCTCAACCACCTCGAGAAGGAGCTGGGTGTTCTCGGTCTCTTCTTCTTCGCGTTCGACGAGCCGCCCGGCGGTGCGCGCCTGAGGGCCCGCATGTTCGCGCCCGGCGCGGGCGTCGCCGAGGACCCCGCGACGGGCTCGGCGGCCGGGCCCGTCGGCGTCTACCTCGCGCTCCACGGCGCGGTGCCGGGCGGCGTCGCGGACGGCCGCGGCCGGTTCACGATCGACCAGGGCGTCGAGATGGGCCGCCCGTCGGAGCTGGACGTGACGGTCCTCGTCGGCGGCGGCCGGCCGACCGGCGTCCGCGTCGAGGGCGGAGCCGTCCTGATGATGCGCGGCGAGATCGACGTCTAGAAAGCCTCGGGCTCGAGCGCCCCGCTCCGCCCTGCGTCGACCCGCGAAGCTTCAGCGCTTCGTCTTGCGCGAGGGCTTCGGCTTAGCGGCTTTCGCCGGAGCTCCTTTGGAGGGCGTGGCGGCGGCCGCCTTCGCCCGCGGGGCTCGCTTCTTCGCGCCCTTGACGGGCGCCGGAATTCGCGCCTCGGCGATCGCGGCCTCGAGCGCGCCCTCGGGGATGCGCGTCGTGGGCTCGAAGGCGTCGAGGTCGCTCGCGGGGACGTCGAGGCCGCAGCCCTCCGTCTCGCAGACGTAGAACGCGCCCGCCTTGCGGTCGCGCACGAGGAGGTACGGCGCCTTGCAGTTCGGGCACGCCTTGGGGACGGGCCGCGCCTTGAAGTTCTTCTCGCACGACGGGTAGTTCGAGCAGCCGTAGAAGGGCCCGAAGCGCCCGCGCCGGACGAGGATGTCGCCCGCCTTGCACACCGGGCACTTCACGCCCGTCAGCGTGACGGGCTTGGGCGGCTTGAACCGGCAGGCCGGGTAGTTCGAGCAGGAGACGTAGTCGCCGAAACGGCCGTGGCGCGTCACGAGGGCCGAACCGCAGTTCGGGCACTGCTCTCCCGTCGGGATGTCGGGCTTCGCTTCGGCCTTCCCTCCCGCGACCTTCACGGGCACCGTGTTGCGGCACACGGGGTAGGCCGTGCAGCCGAGGAACGCCGAGCCGCTCTTGCCCGTGCGGAGCTTCATCGGGCTGCCGCACTCCTCGCACGTCTGGCCCTCGAGCTCCGTCGCGTCGATCGGGTCTTCCTCGACCTCCGGGATGTCCTGCGTGAAGTCGCAGTCGGGGTAGCCCGCGCACGCGATGAAGAGGCCCGCCTTCCCCATCCGGAGCTTCAGCGGGTGGCCGCTTTTCGGGCACGCGTCGCCCGGGTCGTTCGTGAGCTTGAAGTCGACGAAGCGCTTCCTCACCTCGGCGAGCGCGAGGCCGGCCTTGACCGAGACCATTTTCTTCTTCGCCATGTCGCGGTCCTTGACGAACTTCCCGTCGAACTCCGCGAGCGCCTTCCTCCAGTCGAGCTTCCCTTCCTCGACCTCGTCCAGCTCCTCCTCCATCTTCGCGGTGTACTCGGTCTGGAAGAAGTCGTCGAAGCCCTCGCGCATGAGGTCCACGACGAGGCGGCCGAGCGGCGTGGGCGTGAAGCGCCGGTCCTTCTTCCTCACGTACTCGCGATCCTCGATCTTGCGCATGATCTCGGCGTAGGTCGACGGCCGGCCGATGCCGTTCTCCTCCAGGAACTTCACGAGCGACGCCTCGTTGAAGCGCGGCGGCGGCTGCGTCTCGTGCCCCTCGGTCACGGCCGAGACGAGCGCGAGGCCGTCGCCTGTCGCGAGCGCCGGCAGGCGGACTTTCTCGCCCGCGGCGCCGTTTCCGTCGGCGGCCTCCGCGTCGGTCTCGGCCTTGTCCTTCTCCTCGGTCTCTGGCTCGGCTTCCTTCTCGTAGACCTTGAGCCAGCCCGGGTCCTTGAGGACCGTGCCCGAGGCGCGCAGGCCCGCGGCCACGCCCCCCTTGATCGCCTCGATGTCGACCGAAGTCACCTCCGAGACGGACGGGCTCATCTGGGACGCGACGAACCGGTTCCAGACGAGGCGGTAGAGCTTGATCTCGTCCGGGGCCAGGTACCGCGCGACCGCTTCGGGCGGAAGGTCGAGCGACGTGGGACGGATGGCCTCGTGGGCGTCCTGCGCGTCCTTCTTCTGGCGGAAACGCCGCGCCTCCTCGGGGAGCGCCCCCGGACCGTAGGTCCGTCCGATGAAGTCCCGGACGGCCACGAGCGCCTCCTCGGCCGAGCGCGTCGAGTCGGTGCGCATGTACGTGATGAGGCCGATCGTTCCGCGGTCACCGATCGTCTTGCCTTCGTAGAGCCTCTGCGCGATCTGCATCGTGCGCCGGACGCTGAACCCGATGCGCGCGGCGCCTTGCTGTAGTTTCGAGGTCGTGAAGGGGGGCGGCGCGCTGCTCTTGCGCTCCTTCGCGTCCACCTTCACGACCGAGAGCGCGGCGCCCTCGACGTGGGCGCGCGCCCCCTCGGCGTCGGCCGCCGTCGCGAGGCGCGGGTCCGTCCCGTCGAACCGAAGCTTCTCGCCCTTCCAGAGGACGACGCGCGCGGGGAAGGCGGTCTCCCCCTTCTTCAGCGTCACGGGAACCGAGAAGTAGGGTACGGCGACGAAGCGCTCGCGCTCGCTCTCGCGTTCCACGATGATCCGGAGCGTCACGGTCTGGACGCGTCCCGCCGACAACCCTCTCCAGAGCTTCGACCAGAGCAGGTCCGACACCTCGTAGCCGACGAGCCGGTCGATGATCCGCCGCGCCTGCTGCG
>JBDTTJ010000289.1:0-4413 GCA_039930645.1 Acidobacteriota bacterium | reverse complement strand
GGCGGCGGGCGGAAGCGCCGCTGCGAGCGCGGCCGCCTCGGCCGGGCAGTCGCGATCGGGCACGGCGCCCTTCGCGCGCACGGCGGCGAGCTCCTTCTTCGCGGCCGCGAGGTCGGCGAGGAACGCGGCGTCCCCGTGGAGCCGGGCGACCGTGGCGGCGCCGAGGATGCGCCCCTCGTTGACGTCCGCCTGCCAGTGGACGTTGCACACGACGCGGCTCTGTCCGAACGCGCGGCCGCGCTCGACGACCGCCTCGGCACGATCCGGCGCGACCTCGGCGAGGATGAGAGCCCAGGCCCACCCCGCGGCGGCGTGGCCGGAGGGATACGAGCCCTGCTTCGCGAGGTCCTTCTCGTCGGCCGGCGTGCACGTCGGTTCGCCGTTCACGAGGAAGGGCCGCTTGCGCATGTATTTGTTCTTGGCGGCGCCCGTCGAGTAGCCCGCGTCGGAGAGGACGCGGCGGAGGAGAACGTAGAGGTGCGGTGTGTCCCGCTCCGTGATGGGCGCGCCGAGGGCGCAGGCGAGAGAGCCGGCGGCGCGCGGGAACGTGAGGTTCGCGTCTTCCGTCGCCTGAGCGAAGCGTGACGTCCCACGCAGCGCGCGGCCGGCCCCGTTCGCCTCCTCTTCGGCCGCGACCGCAGCCGAGCCCGGCGCCGGCGGCGGCGGTACGAGCGCGAGGCTGTCGATGGCTTCTTCCTTCGTCAGGTAACCCGCGATCGAGCCGGGCCAGAGCTGCGGGACCGTGCCGCGCATTTCCGGCGGAGGCGCCGTCGCGCACCCGGCGGCGAGCGCGAGGCAGGCGAGGATTACAGGAAGCCTAAAACGTGCAGCTTTCATGCGCGAAATTATGCGCCCGCGCTCACGGTGGCATCGTGATCCCCGCGGCGTCGTGCGGTCGCGAGGCCAACGGAGCCCCGGCCGACCGTGGCCAAAAGCCGCCCCTGTGGCAAGGGACAGGAAGGACTATGATTCGCGCAGTTCGGTCACAGTCACGGTTTTCTCGTCCGGGTCATGGCATTCAGCCAGGGCGCGTAACGAGCCGCAGCTTTCGAGGAGGAGGAGCGATGAACTCTCTCTGTCGGACGGGGTCGAACACGAAGAGACTGACTCTCCCGGTCTTTCTCGTTCTCGCGCTCGGCGCAAAGCCGGGCGCGGCGATCGACGGGCAAACGGGAGACCTCAAGTGGAGCTGGGGCACGACGCTCACCTACGGCCTGGGGCTGCGACTGAAGGACCCCGACCCGAGGATCGTCGGCCTCGCCGCAGGCGGAACCGCGTTCTCCGTCAACGGGGACGACGGCAACCAGAACTACAAGACGGGGATCTTCACGAACGCCGGCAAGGTGACGAGCGAGCTCGAATTCAGCTACAAGAACGTCGTCGGCGGATTCGTCCGGGGCTACGGTTTCTACGACTACGAGAACGAGAAGAACGACCGGGCGCGCACGCCTCTCTCGGACGAAGCGAAGAAAAGGGTCGGCAGCCGCGCCGAGATCCGGGACGCTTTCCTCTGGTACCGGTTCAAGGTCGGGACGCTGCCGGGCGAGCTCCGCGCCGGCTGGCAGGTCATCAACTGGGGCGAAAGCACGTTTCTCCAGGGCGGCATCAACGCGATCAACCCGGTCGACGTCAGCGCCCTTCGCGTCCCCGGCGCCGAGCTTCGCGACGCGCTGCTGCCGGTGGGCGCCGTCCGGCTCAGCTTCAAGCCGTCCGAGAGCACCTCGTTCGAGGCCTTCTACCAGTACGACTGGGCAGAGACGAAGGCCGACGCGGTGGGAAGCTACTTCAGCACGACCGACCTGGCGGGCGCCGGGGCCACGAAGGTGATGCTGGGCTTCGGCTCGGCGCCGGACTCGATCCCGGTCGGCCACCCGCCCATCGGCGGCAGCCCGGTGGGAGTGGCCGTGCCGCGCAGCGCCGACCGCGGAGCCAAGAACGGCGGGCAGTACGGCGCCTCTTTCAAGCTCCTGACGAAGATCCTGGGCGGCGCCGAGTTTGGACTCTACTTCATCAACTATCACAGCCGCCTCCCGGTCATCATGGCCAAGACCGGAACGGCGAACGGCATTCTCGTCACCGCGAATTACGCGGCGACGGCCCAGTACTTCCTCGCGTACCCGGAGGACATCAAGCTCTTCGGCTTCAGCTTCAACACCCAGCTCGGCAGGACCGGAATCGCCCTCCAGGGCGAGGTCTCGCACCGCCGGGACCTGCCGCTGCAGATGGACGACGTCGAGCTTCTGTACGCCGCGCTTACCCCGCTCCGGCTCCTGCCGGCCGTGCCACAGCTCGCGCCGCTCAGAGGGCTCGGCAACCTTCTGGCGTCGACGAACCAGGTCGGCGCCTACGGCTTCTCCGAGGAGATCACGGGCTATCGTCGCTTCAACACGACCCAGGTGCAGATGACCGCGACGAAGGCGTTCAGCCGCATCCTCGGCGCCAACCAGCTGGTTCTCGTGCTCGAGGCTGGATGGAGCAAGGTGCACGACCTTCCGGAACAGAGCGTGCTGCGCCTCGAGGCGCCGGGCACGTACACCTCGGGCAATCCGGTCCACCAGTCGGCGGGGATCCAGCCCGGCACCGAGCCTTCCTCGGCGTTCCCCACCTCGAGCGCCTGGGGCTACGTTCTGGCCGGACGACTCGACTACGCGAACGCGATCGGCGCGGTGAACCTGTCGCCCCGCTTTTCCTTCGCGCAAGACGTCGACGGCATCTCGCCGGGGCCCGGAGGCAACTTCCTCGAGGACCGCAAGGCGCTGACCATCGGCCTCGGGTTCCAGTACCGCATCAACTGGGAGGCGGACCTGAGCTTCACGAGCTTCATCGGCGCCAACCGCTACAACCTGCTTCGGGACCGCGATTTCGTCGCGGCAAACGTCAAGTACTCCTTCTGAGGGAGACGTCATGCGTAACAAAGCACGGCACTCGGCGATCCTCTCCTTGGCCCTGTTGGCCCTTCTTTCGGGCTTCACCCCGCTGTCCGCCCAGGAGGCCGGCCGTCTCGGCGCGGACCTGACACCCCTCGGCGGCGAAAAGGCGGGCAACGCGGCAGGCACGATTCCGGCTTGGGATGGCGGAATCATGAAGCCTCCGGCTGGCTACATCCCGGGGCAGCACTACGTCGATCCGTTCGCGGGCGACAAGGTGCTCTTCACGATCACCGCGAAGAACCTCGACCAATACGCCGCGCAGCTCTCCGACGGCCACAAGGCGATGCTGCGCACCTACGGCACGTTCAAGATGAACGTCTACCCGACGCGGCGCAGCGCCGCATCGCCCCAGCGGATCTACGACGCCACGAGCAAGAACCTGGGCCGCGCGAAGCTGGTGCACGACGGCAACGGGGTCCAGGGGGCCGTCGGCGGACCGCCCTTCCCGACGCCGAAAAGCGGCGTCGAGGTCATCTGGAACCATCTCCTGCGCTATCGCGGCGATACGGCCGGACGGTGGGTGATGCAGGCCGCACCGACACGCGGCGGGCAGTTCACGCCGGTTCAGTTCGACGAGGAGACGATGTTCCTCTATCACCTCCCGGGAATGACCCCGGAGGCGCTCGGAAACCGCATTCTCTATTTCAAGCAGACGGTTACCGCCCCGTCGCGGCTCGCCGGCGGCATCCTGCTCGTGCACGAGATGGCCGACCAGGTCAAACAGCCCCGGGACGCCTGGCTCTACAACCCGGGGCAGCGCCGCGTCCGGCGCGCTCCGCAGGTCGCGTACGACAACCCGGGCACCGCGGCCGACAACATGCGGACGAGCGACCAGCTCGACATGTTCAACGGCGCGCCAGACCGCTACGAGTGGAAACTCGTCGGGAAGCGCGAACTCTACGTGCCATACAACAGCTATCGGCTCCAGGACCCGAAGGTGAAGTACAAAGACATCGTCACTCCGCTCCACATCAATCCCGACTACGCGCGCTACGAGCTGCACCGCGTCTGGATCGTCGACGCGACGCTCAGGCCCGGTGCGCGGCACACGTACAAGAGACGCACCTTCTACCTCGACGAGGACACCTGGCAGATCGTGCTCATGGACCAGTACGACAACCGCGACCAGCTCTGGCGGGTCTCGGAAGGGCACGCGATGAACTTCTACAACGTGCCCGCCACCTGGACCGCGGCCGAGGTCCACACGGATCTCCAGGCGGGCCGTTACCTCGTCATGGGCCTTTTCAACGAGGGACAGGCGCACAAATTCGATCTCAAGCGGACCGAGGCGGACTTCATGCCCGATGCGCTGCGGCGCGAGGGCGTGCGGTAGGCAGCATCGACGTGTCCTCCCGGTGGCTCTGCGGGCTGACGACCCTGGCGATCCTGGCGACCGGCGCCGCCGCCGTGGGAAAGGAGCCCGCGGAGCGCGCCGTGAAGGCCCCTCTTGCCCCACGGTCTCTGCTTCTCGACGTGTCCGCCC
>JBDTTJ010000288.1:0-4431 GCA_039930645.1 Acidobacteriota bacterium | reverse complement strand
CATGTCACGACCCGATTCCCGCATCCCCGTGGCCGTCCTCGGCGCGACCGGCGCCGTCGGGCAGCGCCTCGTCTCGCTGCTCGAAGGGCACCCGCAGTTCGTCCTCGCGGAGGTCGCCGCCTCCGAACGCTCCGCGGGCAAGACCTACGCGGAGGCGACCCGCTGGATCCTCCCGGGCGACATTCCGAAGGAAGCGCGCGGCCTCGTCGTGACGCAGGTGGACGTGGACTTCGCCTCGCCGGTGCTCCTCTCGGGCCTCGATGCGGCCATCGCCGACACGATCGAGCCTCTGCAGGCCGGGCGCGGCAAGATCGTCGTCTCCAACACGAAGTCGTTCCGGATGCGGCCCGACGTGCCGCTCGTGATCCCCGAGGTGAACGCGGACCACCTTGCCCTCCTCGACGGACAGCCGACACGCGCGTCCGGCGGCGGGATCGTGACGAACCCGAACTGTTCGGTCGTTGGGCTTGCGATGGCGCTCGCGCCGCTCCACCGTGCCTTCGGCATCGAGGCCGTCGCCGTCACGACGCTGCAGGCGCTCTCGGGCGCGGGCTACCCGGGCGTCCCGTCGCTGGACTCGAATGCGAACGTGATCCCGTTCATCGACGGCGAGGAGGAGAAGATCGAGCGCGAGCCGAAGAAGATCCTCGGCCGGCTCGAGGGCGGGCGCGTGGTCGACGCGGACTTTCCGATCAGCGTCTCCGTGAACCGCGTACCCGTGCGCGACGGCCACACGGAGTCCGTCTTCCTCAAGCTCAAGGCGAAGGCGTCCGTGCTGGACGTGCGGGTCGCCCTCGAAGAGTTCTCGGGCGAGCCGCAGCGCCTGAAGCTCCCGTCGGCGCCGGCGCGGCCCATCGTCGTCCGCGACGAACGCGACCGGCCGCAGCCGATCCGAGACGTCGAGGCCGGGAACGGCATGACCGTCACGGTCGGCCGTCTGAGGCCCGACCCGGTCTACGACGTGCGCTTCACACTCCTCGTCCACAACACGGTGCGTGGCGCGGCGGGCGCGGCGCTCCTCAACGCCGAACTCCTCCTCGCGCAGGGGCGCCTCTCGGCGCGAACGGCGGCGCGGTGACCGCTTGACCGACGTCCTCAAATTCGGCGGGACCTCGGTCGGGACGGCCGAGCGGATCCGGGACGTCGCGCGCCTCGTGGCGGGGCGCGGGGGAGACCCGTGCGTCGTCGTCGTGTCCGCGATGAGTGGGGTCACGGACTTGCTCGCAGGTCTTAAGAGTTCTTTGAGTGGAAGAGATCGGGAGGCGGCGGGGCGGGCGAGGGCGCTCCTCGCGCAGCGCCACGAGGAGGCGCTCGAGGGGTTGGATTTGGCTGCGGCCGAGCGCGCCGCGTTGGGCGAGACGGTCGCGGCCGAGTTGCGGCGTGCCGAGGAAATCTCCTCCGGTGTCTTACTACTCGAAGAAATCTCCTCTCGAACCTCGGATGCGCTCCTTGCGATCGGAGAGTTGATCTCCTCCCGCCTCCTCGCCGCGGCGCTGCGCGCCGCGGGCGCCTCGGCGGTGTGGGTGGATCCGCGGGAGATCCTCGCCACCGACGCGAGCCACGGGGCGGCGCTGCCGGACGAGGCCGAGACGGCGAAGCGATTCGCCGCGAAGGTGATTCCCGAGCTGGACCGCGGCCGCATCGTCGTCACGGGCGGATTTCTTGGCGCGACGCGGGACGGCGTCACGACGACGCTCGGGCGCGGCGGCTCGGACTACTCGGCGGCGCTCTTCGGAGCGGCGCTGAAGGACGCGGGGCGGGAGGTCGGCGTCATCGAGATCTGGACCGACGTGGACGGCATCCTCACGGCCGACCCGCGCGTCGTGCCCGCCGCGCGTCTCGTGCCCGAGGTGAGCTCGGCCGAGGCGGCCGAGCTCGCGTTCTTCGGCGCGAAGGTCCTGCACCCGGCCACGATCCGCCCGGCCGTCCAGCGCGGCATTCCCGTGGCCGTCCGGAATACGTTCCGCCCCGACGCCGCCGGAACGGTCGTGAGGAGGGACGCTCCGGGCGCGGGCGTGCGCGCTCTCGCGATGCGGACGGGCGTCACGGCGCTCTTCGTGGGCAGCCCGCGCATGCTCCTTGCGCACGGCTATGCCGCGAGGGTGTTCTCCGTCTTCGAGCGACACCGCGTCTCCGTCGACGTCATCGCGACGAGCGAGGTGTCGATCTCGATCACGGTGGACGAAAGGGCTCCGCTGGACGGGATCGTCCGCGACCTGTCGGAGTTCGCGGAGGTTTCGCTCCTCAGGCACCTGGCGGTGGTCTCGGTCGTGGGCCGGGGGATGAGGTCCACCGCCGGCGTCGCCGGGCGCGTCTTCGCGGCCCTCGGCGGCGTCAACGTCGTCCTCATCTCACAGGGCGCCTCGGACACGAACATGACCTTCGTCGTCGCCGACACGGACGCGCCGGAAGCGCTCCGCCGCCTGCACAAGGAGTTCTTCGAATGAGAGCGCTCATCGTCGGCTACGGAAAGATGGGGAAGGCGATCGAGGCGGTGCTGGTCGCTCGTGGCCACACGGTAGTCGGGAAGCTCGGAGAAAGAGAGGAGGGGGATTTCCTAGAAGGTAATAGGGCTGAGGGCGAACGCTTCCCCGAATGCGACGTGGCGTTCGAGTTCACGTCCCCGGATGCGGCACCGCGCCTGGTGCCCCTCCTACTCTCAAAGAAAATCCCCGTCCTCTCCGGAACCACCGGCTGGGACACGGGAGAGGCGGTCCGGCTCGCGACGGAGCTCTTGGTGCCGTTCCTGCACTCCGCGAACTTCTCGATCGGCGTCGCGGCGATGCGCCGCGGCGCCGCGGCGCTCGCGGCCGCCCTCGCGCCGTTTCGCGAGTTTCACCCCGGTCTCGTCGAGCGGCACCACTCGGCCAAGAGGGACGCTCCTTCGGGCACGTCGAAGGCGATCGCGGCCGACGTGGCGCACGCGTCGGGCCGCCGGGACGTACCGATCGTGTCGCTCCGCCAGGGGGGCGTTCCGGGAGAGCACACGCTCTACTTCGAGGGCGAGGACGAGACGGTGGAGCTCGTCCATCGCGCGCGCTCGCGGGCGATCTTTGCCCAGGGTGCCGTGCGCGCGTCGGAATGGATGCTCGCCTCGGGCCGCCGGGGCCCGCTGGACTTCGACGATTTCTTCAACGACGCAAGCCGCAGAGGAGGCGCTTCATGACGCCGCAGTCCGTACCGCCGCCCTCTTCACCTTCAGAGAATCCCAATCCCCGCTCTCCCTTCTCCGGCGTCTATACCGCCCTCGTCACCCCGTTCCGGGAGGACGGCGGGCTGGACGAGCCGGGCCTGCGCCGCCTCGTACGGCGCCAGATCGCGGGCGGCGTCGCGGGGCTCGTCCCGTGCGGCACGACGGGCGAGGCGGTGACGCTCGACGTCGACGAGCACGAGCGCGTCGTCGCGATCACGGTCGAGGAGGCGCACGCGGCGCCGCGTCCCGTGCAGGTGATCGCGGGCTGTGGGTCGAACGACACGCGAAAGGCGCAGCGCCTGGCGGCGCGCTGCCGGGCGGTGGGCGCCGACGCGCTTCTCGTCGTGACGCCTTACTACAACAAGCCGACGCCGCGCGGCCTCGTCGCGCACTTTTCCGCCGTGGCGGACTCAGGACAGATTCCGGTCGTGGCGTACAACGTGCCGGGCCGCACGGGCGTCAACATGCTCCCCGACACGGTGCTCGAGCTCGCGCGGGACCCGCGCATCGCGGGCGTGAAGGAAGCGTCCGGCAGCCTCGATCAGGTCTGCGAAATCCTGCGCGGGCGCCCGGCCGGGTTCGCGGTTTTGTCCGGCGAGGACTCGCTCGCGCTCCCGATCGTGGCGTGCGGCGGCGACGGCGTGATCGCCGTCGTCTCGAACGAGGCGCCGTCGCTTCTCGTCGAGCTGGTGGCCGCCGCGCTCGCGGGCGACCGGCCGCGCGCCGCCGCGCTACAGGCGCGCATGCTTCCTCTCATGAAGGCGAACTTCCGCGAGTCGAACCCGATCCCGGTCAAGTGGGCTCTGGAGCGGCTTGGGCTCATCGGCGGCGCCCTCCGGCTGCCGCTCGTGCCGCTCTCGCCCGCGCATTTCGGACCGATGGAAGCTGCGTTGAGGGCCGCGGGTCTCCTGGACGACGCCGGCCGGCCCGTCGAGGCGGTGGCCGCATGACGCGCGAGGACGTCTTCCGCCTTCTCGACGCGCTCGAGAGTGGCGGGGTGCGAGCGGCTGCGCCGGGAGCGGATGGGTTCTGGGCCGCGAATGCCTCCGTCAAGGAGGGCATCCTCGCGGCGTTCCGGCTGGGCATCGAGGAGCCGTCCAACGCCGGACCTCTCCACTTCCGCGATCGCGACACGCTTCCGCCGCGCGCCCCGCTGCCCGAGGGCGTGCGCGTGGTGCCGGGCGGGACCGCGCTCCGGCGCGGCGCCTTCCTCGCGAAGGGCGTCGTCGTGATGCCGC
>JBDTTJ010000287.1:0-4458 GCA_039930645.1 Acidobacteriota bacterium | reverse complement strand
GGACCCGTCCCGCCCGGTCGTCGTCGTGGACGAGACGCCGCTCGGCCTCTTCGCCGAGATCGAGGGGACCGAAGCGGCCGTGCGGGCGACGGCTGTCGAGCTGGGTGTCGCGGAGGCGGACTTCATCGCCGAGTCGTACATCGCGCTCTGGCTCGCCGCGCGCGAGAAAGACCCGTCTCTGCCGGAAGACATGGTGTTCGCGTGATCGCGTTCGTCCTTGCCGCCGGTTTCGGGACCCGCTTCCGGCCCGCCACGCTCGCGACGCCCAAGCCGCTCCTCCCGCTCGGCGGCCGGCCGATCCTCTTCCACGTCTTCGACCATCTCCTCGGGCAGGGAGCGGACCGCTTCGTGGTGAACGCGCACCATCTCGGACCGGCCCTGCGCGCGGGCGTCGGTGACGCGTACGCCGGCGTCCCCGTCGACTGGTCGTTCGAGGAGAAGATCCTCGGCACCGCCGGAGGCCTCCGGCTCGCGTTCACGCGCGGGCGGCTCGGCGCGCACTTTCTCGTCGCGAACGGCGACGTGCTGACGACGCTTCCTCTCGGGCGGCTCCTCGCCGCACGGCACGAGCCGGGCGTGGTCTCCGCGCTCGCCGTTCTTCCGAATGAGAACCCGGAGCGGGAAACGCCGCTCTGGGCGGACGCACAGGGCCGGCTCGTGTCCGTCGGCGGCCCGCGGCCCGACGGCGCAACGGGACCGTGGCTCTTCACGGGCCTTCAGGCCGCGACGGACGCGCTCGCGCTTCGCATCCCCGAGGGCTTCGCCGAGCTCGCGAAGGACGTTCTCGCCCCTTCGGCCGCGGCCCGGGACGGCGCGTTCGCGCTCGTCCCGTATGCGGCGTCCGACGGACTCTGGTTCGACCTCGGCACGCCCGAACGCCTCGCGGCGGCCGAAGCGGCGCTTTCCCGCTGAAGCGTCGCACGGCTCACGCGGCTGCCTCACCAGCGGGCGATCCACTTCAGCTTGTTCCCGTGCCAGGTCCAGATCTGGATCCTCGCGTTGATGGGCGTGACGCGCACCGCGGCCTGCCGGTTCCTGCGGTTCGAGAGGTACACCGTGCCGGGCGAGGAGTGGCCCACCGGTGAGAACGTGCAGATGTTCGAATTTCCGAATCGGATCGGATCGGCGAGGTTTCCGATGGGCGCGCCGCCGGGATCCGTTCCATCCATCCCGGGAACGAACGAGAAGTTGACGCCCTGGTAGCGGCCGCCCAGCCAGTACGGGCCTGCGACGAGCCTGTCGACGCCTTTCCTGATGTCGGCTGTCGTCACGCCGTTCGCGTTGCCGTCCTGGTAGACGGTGAGGACGAGGTCGCCCGCGTTCGCAACCCACTTCACGCCGACGTCCGCGCCTTGGAACACCGCGCGCGCGCGGGCGGCGTGAAGGATGGCGGCGATTTCCCGTGCGGCGGCACCGAGCGATTCCTCCGCGAGGATCTCCGACAGCGCCGGGATGCTCGCGAGAAAGAGGGCGCCGAGGATGGCGAGGACGACGGCGAGCTCGGCCAGCGAGACGCCGCGTTCGGATGCGCGCATGGTTCCTCCGTTCGTCTGCGTGAGGAGGGGGGACGGCGCGGCGCCGCTCGCGCGCGGACAGGCGCCGCGCCGTCCCATGGGCGGGAGGGACTCAGGCCTTCGTCTTGGCAGGCTTCTTCGTCCCGGCGGAAGTGGACTTGGCGCTCTTGGACGCGCCGCGCGTGCCCTTGGACGACACTTTCTCCGCGAGCGTCGTCACGCCGGAGACGGCGATGTAGGGCTTGAGCGTCGTGAAGAACTTCTCGCCGACGCCCTTCACCTGCATGAGGTCCTCGGGGCGCTTGAACGCGCCGTGCTGGCTGCGGTGCTCGACGATGCGGCCGGCCAGCTTCGGGCCGACGCGTGGCAGGCGCGCGAGCTCGTCGGCGGAGGCCTGGTTGATGTTGACGACCTTGTGCGTGGCGGGGGCGGCCCCCTCGCCTTCGGCGAGAGCGGGGTGCGCGGCGATGCCGGAGAGCGACAGGCCGAGGACGGGGACGACGAGAGCGCGGACGATCGGACGGAAAGTCATCGTGAACTCCTTTGTTTTCTTTCTTCTTTGTTCGGAAAACGGGCACAAACCGGGATCCGGGGGTTGTTCCTTCCGCTTCGTCCCGGCGCGTCCGGGTGCGCGTTCGGCCTCAGGTCATCCATCGCCTCCGCCCCGCCCATCGCACGGTCGGTGCCGCAGGACCTACGGCGCGCGCAAACGATTGAAGAGAAAAGAATTCTGCTTAGAAAGGGGAAGAGGGTGGCGGCGGTGGCCGACAAGTTCTCCTGTCGCGCGCCGGCGGCGCCGGCCCCCTATCACCTTCCAAGAAAATCTCTTTTCTTCTCCCACACGGAAAGGGAGGGCGCGACAGGAAAAGCTGTCGTGGTGGAGAATCGGCAGATGGCGCAGCGCGCGGGCGGGAGGAACGACCTCATCCTCGGCATCTCCGGGGCCAGCGGCTCGCGGCTCGCGCTCCGGGCGCTCCAGATGTTCTCGGCGTCGCCGGACGTCGAGCGCCTCCATGTCGTCGTCTCGCCGCGCGCCCTCGTCGTGGCGCGCGACGAGCTGGATGCGAACCTGACGTCCGTCGACGCGTTCGTCGACGCGGCGGCCCTCGACGCCGCCTCGCGTGCCCGGCTCGTCCTCCATCCCGAGAGCGCGATCGACGCCTCGATCTCGTCGGGGTCGTACCGGACGCGCGGCATGGCCGTCCTGCCGTGCTCGGCGGGCACGCTCGCGTCCATCGCGCACGGGACGTCGCGCGGCCTTCTGCAGCGCGCGGCCGACGTCTGCCTCAAGGAGCGGCGGCGCCTCGTCCTCGGCCTCAGGGAGACGCCGCTCTCCCTCGTCCACGCCGAGAACATCCTGGCCGTCACGCGCGCGGGCGCGATCGTCGCGCCGCCCGTCCCGGCTTTCTACGCGGCGCGCACGGCTGAAGCCATGCTCGACGCGTACCTCGAGCGCGTCGCGGACCTTCTCGACGTCGCGGTCGACACCGCCGGCTTCCGCTGGACGGGAGCGCGCTGAAACCTCTGCGCCCCGTGAAGAAGTACCTCTCCCTCGTCACGTTCGCGCACACGGTCTTCGCGCTCCCGTTCGCGCTGCTCGCGGCCGTTCTCGCGGCCCGCGGGTTGCCGCCGCTCCCCGTGCTTTTCTGGATCCTCGTTGCGATGGTGGGCGCGCGCTCGGCGGCGATGGCCTTCAACCGTATCGCCGACCGCTCAATCGACGCCGTGAATCCGCGCACGCAGGCGCGCGACATCCCGGCCGGACGCGTATCGGTCGCCGCGGCCTCGGTCTTCTGCGCGCTTTCGGCCTCGCTCTTCGTCCTGGCCGCCTGGCGCCTCAACCCGCTGTGCCTCGCGCTCAGTCCCGTGGCGCTCCTCGTGGTCCTCGGCTACTCGTACACGAAGCGCGTGACGGCGCTCGCGCACCTCGTCCTCGGTCTCGGCCTCGCGATCGCGCCGGTCGGCGCCTGGATCGCCGTCACGGGCGCCTTCGCGCTCCCGCCCGTCGTCCTCGGCCTCTCCGTCCTCTTCTGGGTGGCGGGCTTCGACGTCATCTACAGCCTGCAGGACGAGGCCTTCGACCGCGAGCACGGCCTCTTCTCGATCCCGGCCCGCCTCGGCGCCCGGCGGGCCCTCGACGTCTCGACCGTCTTCCACGCCCTCTCGCTCGCTCTTCTGTACGCGGTTTTCGCCCTCGTCGAAGGAGGCCTCCTCTTCGGGCTGGGCGTCGTCCTGGCGGGAGTCTTCCTCGTGCGGCAGCACGTCCTCGTCAAACCGGGCGACCTCTCGCGGGTGGACGGGGCGTTCTTCACGGCCAACGGCTGGCTTTCGGGGGCCGTCTTCGTCTGCGGGGCGGCCGACGTCTTCCTCCGCCGGTAGCCTCGCGGACCGGTAAACTCGCTTCCCGTGCCCGCGCCCACTCCGAAGGAATTCCCGCTCCGTCACATCGCCATCGAGGGACCGATCGGCGTCGGGAAGACGTCGCTCGTGGGCCTTCTCGCGAAGCGCTTTTCGGGCACACAGATCCTCGAGGACGTGACGAACCCCTTCCTCGCGGATTTCTACGCGGGCAAGAAGGGCGCGGCGTTCCAGACGCAGATGTACTTCCTGCTGTCGCGCTACCAGCAGCAGCAGGAGATCGCGCAGATCGACCTCTTCCGGAACCTCGTCGTCGCGGACTACACGTTTGCGAAGGACAAGATCTTCGCGTACCTCACGCTGAACGACTCCGAGATCGCGCTCTACGACAAGATCTACGCGACGCTCGCCGCGAACGTCCCGCGCCCGGACCTCGTCGTGCACCTCACGGCGTCCGTGGACACGTGCCTTTCGCGCATCAAGAAGCGCGGGCGGGCGTTCGAGAAGGGCATTTCGGCCGAGTACCTCAAATCGCTCGTCGAGGCCTACAACTACTTCTTCTACCACTATCGCGACGGCCCGCTCC
>JBDTTJ010000286.1:0-4463 GCA_039930645.1 Acidobacteriota bacterium | reverse complement strand
GCTTCGCTGTCGAGGTCGTTCGCGACCTGGTAGAGGGCCATCGCCGCGAGCACGTCGGCCTGGCCCGGCGTCAGTGGGGGCCGCGCCGCGGGGAAGGCCTGGCGGGCGTCGGCCGTGACGAGCGCACCGTCGATCTGGGGGAGGGCGCGGAGCTTTCGGGCCTCGGAGTCCACCCAGGCCCGGACGGCCGGAGTCGCGGTCGCGAACAGGCCGTTCATCCGCATCGCGACGCCGGGTGGCGTCGGCGGCAGCGTCGGCTTCGGGGCCGGAGCCGCGGCGAGGGGCAGGACGAGAGAAAGCGCGGCGAGAAGCGGCACGCTGTGATGGTCCCCCCGAACGTCCGAGCCCGCCGTGACACAGCGCACGTTTCCGGTGGGCGCGACGTTGCGGCTCGCGCTATCCTGTGCACTCGAAGAGGAGAGCGCCATGGACGTCCCGTTGAAGGTCTACGTCACGTGCCCGATGGCCGACCTCAAGCAGGTGCCCGGGACGCTCATCGCCGTGTCCCCGCACGGGTTCTACGAGGTGAACGTCGCCTTCGGCGCGAACACGCATCTGATCGTGGTGCCCATCGACGGCACGACCCTCACGGCGCAGGAGCCCGTCCTCAGCCCGCCCGCGAGCTTCGAGGTCGAGCGGTAGGAGCGGTCCGGCCTAGGACGCCGACTCGACGGGCTCGGGGCCGGTGGCGCGCTCGGAGGCCTCGAAGGCTTCGGCGCCGCGGTTCTGGAACGCCTCGACGGCCTTCAGCACCCGCCGACGCGCGTCCTCGACGAAGAGGGTCTGCGAGTCGACCGCGGCCTCGCCCTCTTTCGGCGCGAGGCGCACGTACGTCCCGTCGGCCCTCAGCTCGCGCGCGCGCACGTTGTCCCGCCACATCGTGTCGAGCGCCTCGACGACCTGCTTCGCGAGCGCGGGCTCCACGACAGGGAAAGCGATCTCGACGCGGCGGAAGAAGTTTCGCTGCATCCAGTCGGCCGACGAGAGCCACGTCTCGCGCGCCCCGCCGTTCTCGAAGACGAACGCGCGGCTGTGCTCGAGGAAGCGGCCGACGATCGAGCGGACGCGGATCGTCTCGGATACGCCCGCGAGGCCCGGCTTCAGGCAGCAGATGCCGCGGACGAGAAGGTCGACCGGCACGCCGGCCTGCGACGCCTCGTACAGGGCCGCGATGACCTTCGGGTCGACGAGCGCGTTCATCTTCGCCCGGATGCCCGAGGGCCGGCCCGCGCGCGCGTGCGCCGTCTCCCGGGCGATGGACTCGAGAACCCACCGGTGGAGGTCCTTCGGCGCCGTCACGAGGCGCGCGTACGTCGTCTTTCCGGCGAAGGCCGTGAGCGCGTTGAAAAAGCGCGTCGCATCCTCGCCGAACTCGGGCCGGCACGTCATGAGGCCGATGTCCGTGTACGTGCGCGCCGTCGAGGAGTTGTAGTTGCCGGTCCCGAGGTGGACGTACCGCCGGATCTCGTCCTTCTCGCGCCGCACGACGAGAGCGATCTTGCCGTGCGTCTTCAGGCCGACGACGCCGTACACGACGTGGACGCCCGCCTGCTCGAGCGACTTGGCCCATGTGATGTTGTTCACCTCGTCGAAGCGCGCCTTGAGCTCCACGAGGACGGCCACCTGCTTGCCGTTCTCGGCCGCGCGGACGAGGGCCGGGATGAGCCCCGAGTCGGGGTTCGTCCGGTAGAGCGTCATCTTGATCGCGACGGTCTTCCCATCCTCCGAGGCCCGCTCGATCATCTCGACGACCGGCGAGAACGAGTCGTACGGGTGGTGCAGGAGGATGTCGCCGGCGCGGATCGCCGCGAAGATCGACGTGTCGGGCTGGGTGAGGATCGCCGGCACGGCGGGCGAGAACGAGGCGTCCTTGAGATCGCGGCGGTCGAGCTTCAGGAGCGACATGAGGTCGCCCGGCCCGAGCGGCCCGTCCACCTCGTAAATCTCGTTCTCCGTGATCTCGAGCTGCTTGACGAGGAGCTTGCGGACGCGCTTCGGCGTCTTCGGGGCCACCTCGAGGCGCACCACGGCCCCGAAGCGGCGGCGGCGCACTTCCTGCTCGATCGTCGCGAGGAGGTCCGAGGCCTCGTCCTCCTGGATCTCGATGTCGGCGTCGCGCGTCACGCGGAAGAGGTGCGACGAGACGATCTCGAGTCCCGGAAAGAGGTCGGCGAGGTTCGCCTGCAGCAGGGACTCGAGGAAGAGGAACTCGGCCTTCTCCGGCTTGACCTTCTTCTTGCCCTCGAGGATCTCGCGGAGCGGGAGGAGGCGCGGGAGGACCTGCGGCACCTTCACGCGCGCGAACTTCACGTCGCCGGTCTCGGGGTTCTTCACCTCGACGGCGAAGTTCATCGAGAGGTTCGAGAGGAACGGGAACGGGTGGCCCGGATCGACCGCGAGAGGCGTGAGGACGGGCAGGACGTTCCGCCGGAAGTACGCGGTCGCGCCCGTGCGCTGCTCCTCGGAGAGGGCGTCCCACGTGAGGACCACGATTCCGCTCGCGGCGAGCTTCGGGAGGAGGTCGGCCACGAGGCACGCGGTCTGGCGCGTCTCCATCTCCTGGACGGTCGTCCGGATCTGTGCGAGCGCCTCGGCCGGCTGGAGGCGGTCGTCCGCGTGCTCGACGACTTCCGAGGAGAGCTGGTCGAGGAGGCCCGACACGCGGATCATGAAGAACTCGTCGAGGTTCGTCTCCGTGATGCAGAGGAATTTCAGGCGCTCGAGGAGCGGCCAGCGCTCGTCGAACGCCTCGTCGAGGACCCGCTGGTTGAACGCGAGCCACGAGAGCTCGCGGTTCAGGAGGGGCTGACCGGGGCCTGCCGGCGCGGGCGCGGCGGCGGGCTCGGACTCGACGAGGACGAGCTTGCGGCGGCGCTTGGGGCGGGGTTCGTTGTGGAACATGGCGGGGCCCGTTACGGGAGGGGAAGGATACCCCTGCCGCGTGAAGGGGGCCTTTTACGCGGCGCTCAGGCGCGGTGCTCGGGCCGGAGGAGGTCGAGGACGGTCTTGACGGGGGCAAACGTCTCTTTCGGGACCTCGACGAAGACGGTCTCCCAGAAGGCCATCGCCCCGTTCCATAACCCTGGCCGTTCCAATGCTTTGAGCGGGCTGCCCTCGTGGGTCTTCGCGGCGATGAAGACGGCGCTCTCGTCCACGAAACGGCCGAGGTCGAAGGGGTCGCCGGCCGCGTTCCTCAGGGAGCAGGCGAGGTCGACGGGATTGAAGTGGGTGGCGGTCTTCCAGATCGCAGCCTGGGCGGGGTCCCGGAGGTCCACCTGGGCCGACTCGACGATCTGGAGGCTCTTGCCCTGTGGCCCGGCCACCCAGAACGGCCCGCCGCCGGGCTCGCCCTCGTTGCGCACGACGCCGCAGACGCGAATGGGTCGCTCGCGGCGGCTCGCGGCCTCCAGCCGCACGAGGAGGCCGGTCAAGAGCCGTTTCCACAGGAGCGTCGGGCCGCGGCGCGCGTCCGGGACGACGTTGTCGACGTTCTTCACGAGAACAACGTCGCCGCCCGCGCGCGCCACGTCGCCGAGATTCTTCAGCAGCGCTCCGTGCCCGCCGGGGCGGAAAAGGAGGCCGCCCGAGGCCGTGCGGAACGGGCCTCCTTCCCCGGCACCCGCAATCGTGTCGGTCGAGGGGGACTGCTCCGAGAACGAGACCTCGAAACGCGCGCCCGTCGCGCGCTCCACGCGCGGCCGGACCTCCGCGAGCTTCGCCTCGAAGGCCTTGCGGTGCTCGGGTGACACGGTGAAATGGACGCGGCAGAGCCCGGCGGCGTCGCGGATGGTTCCCGCGGCCTCGAAGAGATGTTCTTCGAACGCGGTGCGCGCCCCCTCGGGATGCCGGTGGAAGGGCAGGAGGCCTTTGGGCGTGGCCTCGAGCCGAGCGAGGTCGCCCGCGAAGGCGAACAAGTCCACGCTCTCGAAGAA
The DNA here is from genome assembly GCA_039930645.1 of Acidobacteriota bacterium. Taxonomy (GTDB): domain Bacteria; phylum Acidobacteriota; class Thermoanaerobaculia; order UBA5066; family UBA5066; genus Fen-183. The sequence goes on along the minus strand of JBDTTJ010000286.1, from coordinate 531 downwards.
TCTCCTTTTCTCCGGAGTTTCCGAGCCGTCCGCGCGGAGGAACGCGAACATCCGGCTCGCGGCGCCCGATCCCGGCACGAACTTCGTGAGCCGGCCCGTCCGAGCGGCCTCGTCGGCCAGCGCGAGGAGCTCCGCGTGGTCGCTCTCGGCGAGGCTCAGGACGCCGTCGCCGGTCGTCGCGGCCCGCGCGAGCCTCTGGGGAGCGGGAGGCTCTCGGAGGAGCGCGAGCTGACGCGCGACTTCCGCCACCGTCAGCCCGTGCGCCTCGATCGCGGCGCGGTCGGCGGGAGAGAGCGCATCCATCGCGCTCAGGATAACCTTGCCCCATGGACGTACCCGCTCAGTTCGCGGCTCACCCCTGGCACGGCGTGGACCCCGGCCCGGAGTTCCCGGCCGTCTTCACGGCGTTCATCGAAATCGTCCCGACGGACACCGTCAAGTACGAGCTCGACAAGGCGACCGGCATCCTGAAGGTGGACCGGCCCCAGCTCTTCTCGAACGTGTGCCCGACGCTCTACGGGCTCGTCCCGC
>JBDTTJ010000285.1:0-4482 GCA_039930645.1 Acidobacteriota bacterium | reverse complement strand
CGGCGTCGACGAGATACGTGGGCAGCAGCGTCTCCCCCGCTTCGGAGGGGACGCGGTAGGGATCGAGGGCGGAGAAGCGCGCATCGGCGAAGCCGGCGCGCTTGAGGCCGGCGCGGACCGTCTCGCGCGGGAGGCCGAGGTGCGTCGAGCCGGTCGCCTCCCGCAGCGCGCGGTGGCCGTGCGGCTCGAGCTCGACGAGGACGACGCGGCCGCCCGGCCTCACGACGCGGCCGAACTCGGCGAGGGCGTCGGCGGGCCTGGCGAGGTGGCGCAGGAGATGGAACGCGAAGACGGCGTCGAGCGAGGAGTCCGCGAACGGCAGGTCCTCGGCCGAGGCCTTCTTCACGGTCACGTGCGCGAGGCCGGCGCGCCGGACCTTCTCGCGGGCGAGCCGGACCATGCGCTCACTCGAGTCGACGGCGTGGACCTCGTCGGCGACGGACGCGAGCCCGAGCGTCAGAAGCCCCGTGCCGCACCCGACGTCCGCGACGCGAAGTCCCCGTGGGACGAGCTTGAGGAGAGCGGCTTCCCGGGCGCCGGACGCGTAGAACGGCCCCTGGATCCGGTCCCACTCACCGGCGACGGCGTCGAATCCGCCCTCGGGCGACACCGCAGCGCGCTCCTCGAGGACGTCCTTGAGGCGTTCGTCGTCGGCCGTGAACGCGACGTCCGTGATGGCGCCCGCGACGGACTCCCAGAGCCTGACGCCGCCGGGCGTCGCGGCATAGCGTTCGGCGCCGCTGGTGCGGCGCGTCTCGACGAGGCCCGCGTGGCGGAGAACCGCGAGATGGTTCGAGACGCGCGACTGCGCGGCCTCGAGGATCCGCTGGATCTCCCTGACCTGCAGCTCCTCCTTCGCGAGAAGCCTCACGGCCCGGAGGCGCAAAGGATCCGCGAGCGCGGCGAGAGCGGGAGCGGCATCCAGCACCCCGCTCTTATATCACAGAATCAGATTTGATTGATGTAACTCAGGCCTTCGCCGGCACCGCCGCGCCCGCCGCCGCCGCCAGCGCGGCCGCCTTGTCCGTCTGCTCCCAGGTGAACTCCGGGAGGCGGCGGCCGAAGTGGCCGTAGGACGCCGTCTTCTTGAAGATCGGCCGGCGCAGCTGAAGGGTCTCGATGATGCCCTTCGGCGTGAGCAGGAAGTGCTCCCGGACGATCTTCGAGAGCATCTCGGGGTCGACCTTCGACGTCCCGAACGCGTCCACGTAGACGGACACCGGATCCGCGACGCCGATCGCGTAGGCGAGCTGGACTTCGACTTTGTCAGCGAGTCCCGCGGCGACGAGGTTCTTCGCGATATAGCGCGCCATGTACGAGGCCGAACGGTCCACCTTCGTCGCGTCCTTGCCCGAGAACGCCCCGCCGCCGTGGCGCCCGTAGCCGCCGTACGTGTCCACGATGATCTTCCGCCCGGTGAGCCCGGTGTCGCCCTGCGGCCCGCCCGTGACGAAGCGGCCCGTCGGGTTGATGTGAAATTTCGTCCGGTCGTCCATCAGCCCCGCCGGGACGACGGGCTTGATGATCTCCTCGCGGATCGCCTCGCGGAGCTCGGGCGTCGGGATCGATTCGGAGTGCTGCGTCGAGATGACGACCGTGTCCACGCGCACCGGCTTGCCGTCGGCGTACTCGACCGAGACCTGGCTCTTGCCGTCCGGGCGCAGCCACTCGAGCGTGCGGTTCCTGCGGGCCTCGGCCAGACGCATCGTGAGCTTGTGGGCGAGCGTGATCGGGAGCGGCATGAGCTCCTCGGTCTCGCGCACGGCGAGGCCGAACATGAGGCCCTGGTCACCCGCGCCGCCCGTGTCGACGCCCATCGCGATGTCCGGCGACTGCTTGTCGATCGTGGAGATCACGGCGCACGTTTCGTAGTCGAACCCGTACTTGGCGCGCGTGTAGCCGACGTCCTTGATCGTCTGCCTCACGATGCCCGGGATGTCGACGTACGTCTTCGTCGTGATCTCGCCCGCGATGAGCGCCAGACCCGTCGTGACGAGCGTTTCGCACGCGACGCGGCCCATCGGGTCGTCCGTCAGGATGGCGTCGAGGATGGCGTCCGAGATCTGGTCGGCGATCTTGTCGGGATGCCCCTCGGTGACGGACTCGGACGTGAAGAGGTGACGGTTCTTGCTCATGAAATGTCTCCGGCGCCGCGTGCGGCGAAAGGCGGATGTTAGCAGGCGGGAAATCAGTCAGGGACGGTAGACCAGGAACCGAGTAAGGCCGTAACGGCGCCGGCCGGAGGGCGAAACGCCTCCCGGGGCGAGGACGAGATCGTCGCCGCGCTCGTGGAACAACCAACCGCCTGCGCGCACGAGACCAAACAGAAGTTGAAGATCGGATTCGGAAGAGATCTCTTTGAAAGGGGGATCGTGGAATATCACGTCGAATCCGGCGGCCGGCGGCGCGCCGCCGAGGCCGGCTGGCGAGACGCTGCCCACGCGACGGGCCGCTCTCCCCTCTTCACCATTCAAAGCGAATCTTCGTACCGACGTCACCTCGATCCGCGACGTGGCCGTCGCGCCGAGGCGCTCCACGTTCCCCCTCAAGACCTCCGCGACCCTCCGATCCGCTTCGACGAACGTCGCGTGAGCCGCACCGCGCGAGAGGGCCTCCAGCCCGTACGCCCCTGAGCCCGCGCACGCGTCGAGGACGCGCGCGCCGCGGATCGCGTCCCCGAGGATGTCGAACGCCGCCTTTCGCGCGAGCTCCGTCGTCGGCCGGATCCCGTCCGGCACCTCGAGCTTCCGCCCGCGCCACTCCCCTCCCGTGATGCGGACCACCTAATGTCGCCTTGCGGGGGGAACCGGCGTCGGGGCCGGCCCCGTCTTCTCGGGATTCTCAAAGAGCCGCGCCAGGTCCCCCCGGTAGAGGAAGAGGCGCATCTTGTGGCTGCCGGCACCCCCCGTAACGGCCATCTCCTCGAGTTCGAAATCATGGTCGAGCGCGTCGTCGTGAACGATGCGATACCACACGCCGTCGGACCGCTTCTTCAGGAGCGACCCGGCCTTTAGGCTCTTCGTGTCCCAGTTGATCTCGGACGGGTCTTCCCTGTCGAAGCGCGCGCGGAGATCCTCGATCGCGCCCCGCGCATGCCCGACGGCGAGCGGGAGGGTGGAGAGCTCGTCGAACGGGTAGGCCCGGATCTTTCCCGGCCCGTCCGCGATCTCGAGGCGCATGCGGCGCGCGTTCGAATCGCCGAGCACCATGCGGGCCGGGTCCTCGACGTCGCGCCGCTCCACGACGAGCGCGTCCTGGCAGACCCGCTTGATGACCTCGAGCTCCTGCTGGGAGACGGCCCGCCGCTCCATCGTGTCGACTCCCCGAAAGCTCAGGATCTTCACGAGCGTGCCGTCGTCGAAGAGCGCCGTCCGCTCCCGGCCGACGCCCTGCCACGACTCGAGCGCGATGACGAGGCGGGGGTTCCGGACCTCCGGAGTCCGCGTCGGCGTCACCGTGGCGGTTGGCGTCGGCGTGAACGTCGGGAAGGGCGCCTCCCCCGCGCCGCTCGCCGGAGCGAGGGCGAGCGCGGAGGCGAGGACGAACAAAGCGCTCACGCGAGGACCCCGGCCGCGCTTCGCAGGGCGCGCGAGAAGTTGAGGCGCCCGGCGGCGGCGGCGCGCTCGGGCCCCGGCAGAGGCTCGAGCAGCCGGCGCCAGATGTCTTCGGGTTTCGGACGCGCATCCGCCGAAGGGTGCGCGTCGAGTAACACCCATCCCGGCACGACGTCGCCGAAAAGCTGCAGGTTGCTCGCGTGGGCCGCCGCCTCGTCCCATTTACCTTCCAAGAAGATCTCTTCTATTCCTCTTCTCATTCGGTCGCCGGACAGGCGACCGAATGCATCTGCTTTTCTTGCGGCCTTCAGGGCCTTGCCGAACTCGGCGTCCCAGGCGAAGCCAAGCCGCACCGCGTACTTCACCGCGCGGTACGCGCGCGTCGGATCGTCGACGAGAGACTTCGGGTGCAGGAGCCGCAGGGTCTTCGCCGCGAGGTCGCGCTTGCCGCCGAACGGGTCGAGCGTCGCGCCGACGAGGCCGCGCTTCCCGATGCGCCTCGCCATCGCGTGGATCGTGAAGTCGCGCCGCCCGAGATCGTCGTCGATCGTGGCCGTGCCCGTCACGACGGGCAGGCTCGCGGGCGCGGGGTACTCTTCGCGGCGCGTGGCCGCGAGGTCGACGCGCAGGCCGCCCGGCGCTTCGAGCGTGGCCGTTCCGAAGCGCTCGTGCCGCGCCTTGAGCGACCAGCCCGGGAGCCCGGCGAGCCGCCCGGCCAGCTCGAGGGCGCTCGCGGCCCCGGCCTCCACGGCGAGGTCCACGTCTTTCGTCGGGCGCCCGAGCAGCAGATCGCGCAGCGCGCCTCCGACGAGCCAGAGTCCCATCTCGCGGCGCTCCGCCGCCTCGCCGATCCGGGCGAGAAACGGACGGAGATCTTCCGCGTCCGGCGTCATGCCGACGGCGCGTAGCCGTAACGGACGGAGCCGGG
>JBDTTJ010000284.1:0-4487 GCA_039930645.1 Acidobacteriota bacterium | reverse complement strand
GGTCGTCCTGGTTCGTCTCGACGGCGACGTTCAGCTCGAGCTCGGTCTGCGCGAGCTCTTTCGTGGACTTCTTCAGCCGCTCGTCGATGTCCTCCCGCCGCCGGATGATGGCCGCGGTGGCGGACTTGAGCTTCGAGTATTTTTCGACCATGGAGTTGATCGCGTTCTCGTAGGCGATCTCCGGATGCTCCTTCTCGATATCCGAGATCCAGATGGAGAGGAAGCCCTTCCAGAGATTGCCGAGACGCTGGAGCAAACCGATTCCCGCCATGTAATGCCCTTTCCTTTACTTTCCCTGTGGCTCGACGAGCTTCGGCGAGTCCCGGACGACGCGCGCCACCTTCTCCTGGCCGAAGAACTCCAGGACCCTCTGGATCTCGAGCTTCTTTTCGTTGCAGGCCTGGACCACCGCGAGCTGTTCCGACGTCCGGCCCTCCATGACCGACTTGATGCGTCTGACCTCTTCCTCGAACTGCGCGATCCGCTTCGCCGACTCCTCGTGCACCTTCTGCGTGTCCGCGGCGCCCGCGCGGATGTACGCCTCGAGGGCCTGGATCTCCTGAACGGCCGCCTCGATGATCTTGTCGACCGGGACGCCGAAGGCCTTCAGCGAAGCCTCGACGATCTGCTTCTTCACCCCGTCGTCCGTCCCGGCGGGAAGCGCTCCGAGGAGCTCGGCAGCCTTCGCGACGCGGCCCTGCTCTTCCTCGTCGACGCCGGCGGCTTCGTAGACCTTCGGAAAGTCCACCCGCCCTCCCGGCGCGGCAGGGGGCTCCGTGACGAAGGCGGGAGGATCGGGCGCGGCCGGCGGGGTGAGCTCGTCCGGGGAGGGCGCAAGCGCCACCGGGCCGTCCTCCTGGACGACGAACCACCCGAGCACGGTGGAGCCCCAACCCTTCCTGTCGCTCATGGAGCCGGAAATCTTATCAAGACGGGCCGAAGGCCCCTCCCGGCTACTCGAACCAGCCGTTCACGTCCACGATCACGTCGAGGGCGCCCGTTGCGCTGCTCGTGATCTTGAAGGCGCCCGAAGCGTCGGAGGCGAGGCCCACGACGGCGTTGTTCGCACGCGTCTGGCCGGCGCGAAAGGCGAGCGTCAGCGTGCCGGGAGCCGCCGAAAGGTTGCCCGGGTACAGGACGAGCTGGCCGCCCGCGGACGTGTTCGTGACGGTGACGTTCACGGAGACCGACCGGGCGGTCGCCGGGACACCGCACGAGCCCGCCGCCACGAACGTCCGCGTCGCCCCGGCGCCGAGGGACGGTCCTCCTCCCGGGCCGGCTGGGCGGCGAGTGTCGAGAGCCCGGCATGGGGCGAGCGTGTGGAAGGCCGTCGCGACGGGCCCGGCCACGCTCGCACTGGCTGCCACACCAGTGCTCGCGTTCCAGTACGAGCCGCTGGCGCTCGTCTCGAGACGCACGGCGCGCACGAGATACGTCGGGGAGCCTCCGGGCGCCGCCGTGTCGGTGAACGAGGTCGCCGTGACGAGTCCCGGGGTGAGGCGCGTGAACGGGCCGCCCGCTCCGGCGCCCCGGTACACGTGGTACCCCGCGACCGCATCCGGGGAGGCGGTCCACGAAATGGCGGCGCTTCCCGCCCCGCCCGCCGCCGCCACGTTCGACACGGGCGCGACGACGTGCATCCGGAGCGTCGGGTCGCCCATGAGGGCGACGTGGACCGAGGGGCCGTAGCCGTAGAAGTACGTCCCCGAGTTGTTCTGCGTCAGGCGCGTGGAATATCCGATCGTCTCGCCCATCGCCATGTGGTGCACGTGCCACGCGGGCCGGCCGGCCCAGGCGCACGTCAGGCCGTACGTCGTCGTCGCGAGGGGCGCGCGCAGGAAGTCGTTCGAGACGTCCCAGTCCCCGAAGTAGCTCCCGAAAAGGAAGGTGAACGCCGTCTTCGTGTCCGTCGCGGCGAAGTTGGAGGTCGAGCCGACGCCGCCCGCGCCCTGATAGTTGCCACCGCCGCAACCGTAGGCCCAGAGATAGCCGCTCGTCGCGAGCGTGCCGAACCAGTCGAGCGCCAGGACGTTCGCGGGCCCGAAGAAGCCCGAGAACGCGCGCCATCCCGTGGACGCGAAAGCCTCGCCTCCGAACGCGCCGAAGTTGTCGTCGATGAGCCCGCGCGCGGGCAGCGTCCAGGCCTTGACGCGGAAACCGTGGTCCTTGTTCAGGTACTGCCTGAGAAGGTCGATCTCCGTCTTCGGGGCGAAGGCGGGCATGTCGGAAAGGTCCACGCGACCCACGCCGAGCTCGACCGTGCCCCCGGGAGCGTAGCTCTGGTCGAACTTGCCGTCCCCCGCCACGTTGTTCTGCCGGCCGGTTCCGCCCAGGTTCTGGGTGTCCGTCCAGGCGCCGTCCATGTCGCCGTAGTAGAGGTCCGCGGGCCACGCTCCCACGTGGTCCCCGTGCCCGTCGGGCGCGATGCTCCCGGAGTACGGCACCGGCACGTGCCCGAGGAGGAAGACGCTGCCCACCTTCGTCGGATCGGCGTCGTAGTCGGCCTTGACGAGCGCCTTGACGGACGGAACCGCCGCGCCGCGCGCGACGTCGTGGCGAAGCACCGTCCAGCCGTCGCCCGCGAGATCCACCTGGAGGCGCGCGAGCTCGGCCGCGAGGCCGGCGGCCATCGTGGAGTCGACGACAAGAACCACCTTTCCGCGGGAGTCCACGAGCGGGAGTTCGATTCCCGTCGCGAGGTATCCGGTTCCCGTGACCGCCGCGCTCCGGACTACCTGGTACTCGTATTTCGTCCCGACGACCACGCCGTTGTCCACGTAGCCCGTTGCCGAGCCCGCGAGCGTCGCCACCGCCGTCCCCCACGAGGCGACTCCCCAGGCCTTCCGGTAGACGGTGTGCGCCGTCGCGCCGGCGAACACGGGCCAGCTCAACGTGATTCTCGGAGGCGAGCTCTGGACGACCGCGGTCACCTGCACTGTGTAGTCCGACGTCGCCTGCGCGAGCACCTGGCCGAACGGCGCGGCGGCGCAGGCAACCCCCGCGAGAAGGCGCCAGGTCCGAAGATGGTGGCCCATTTGAACGGAAGTGAATTCGTCTCACGGAGCCGCGTAACATGGCCCGCGAAGGAGTCTCGGGGAGGGAGCGTCCATGGCCACTCGGATCGAAATGGACACGATGGGCGAGATCGCGGTCCCCGCGGACCGGTACTGGGGCGCCCAGACGCAGCGCTCGCTCCAGAACTTCGAGATCGGAGACATCCGGTTCTCCCGCCCGGTCATCCGCGCGTTCGGCCTCCTCAAGCGGGCCGCCGCCGAGGTGAACCACGACCTCGGCCTGCTGCCGCCGGAGAAGGCTGCGCTCGTGACGGCCGCCGCGCAGGAGGTGGCGGACGGGAAGCTCGACGCCCACTTCCCGCTCGTCGTCTTCCAGACCGGAAGCGGGACGCAGACGAACATGAACGTCAACGAGGTCATCGCGAACCGCGCGATCGACCTCGCGGGCGGCGTCCCCGGCTCGAAGGATCCGATCCACCCGAACGACGACGTGAACATGTCGCAGTCCTCGAACGACACGTTCCCGGCGGCGATGTCGATCGCCGCCGTCTGCGAGATCGAGGAGCGTCTCCTCCCCGAGGTTCGGGATCTGCGCGACGTCCTCGACGCGAAATCGAAGGCGTTCCACGACATCGTGAAGATCGGGCGCACGCACCTCATGGACGCCGTGCCTCTCACGCTCGGGCAGGAGATCTCCGGATGGGTCGCGCAGCTCGACCACGGGATGGCGCACGTCGCGCAGGCGCTCCCCCACCTCCTCGAGCTCGCGATCGGCGGCACGGCCGTCGGGACGGGACTGAACACCCACCCCGAGTACGCCGCGCGCGTCGCGCACCGCGTCGCCACGCTCACGGGACACCCGTTCGTCAGCGCGCCGAACAAGTTCGAGGCGCTCGCGGCGCACGACGCGCTCGCGTTCGCGTCGGGAGCCCTCCGGACGCTCGCGGGCTCCCTCATGAAGATCGCGAACGACGTCCGCTGGCTGGCCTCCGGCCCGCGCTCCGGAATCGGCGAGATCCGGATCCCGGAGAACGAGCCGGGCTCGTCGATCATGCCGGGCAAGGTGAATCCGACGCAGGCCGAGGCGCTCACGATGGTCGTCGTGCAGGTCTACGGAAACGACGCGGCCGTGGCCTTCGCGGCCAGCCAGGGGAACTTCGAGCTCCACGTCTTCAAGCCCGTGATGATCCACAACGTCCTCGAGTCCGTGCGCCTCCTCGCGGACGGCTGCCGGAGCTTCCGCGTGCACTGCGCCGGGGGAATCGAGCCCGACCGCGCGCGGATCGCCGAACTCGTCGCCCGGTCGCTGATGCTCGTCACGGCGCTCAACCCGCACATCGGGTACGACAAGGCGGCCGCCATCGCGAAGAAGGCGCACGATGAAGGCACGACGCTCCGCGAAGCTGCGCTCGCGCTCGGCTTCGTGACGGCGGAAGAGTTCGACGCATGGATCGACCCGTCGAAGATGACCGG
>JBDTTJ010000283.1:0-4503 GCA_039930645.1 Acidobacteriota bacterium | reverse complement strand
GCAGCGCGCGGTAGACGCCGTTCGCGCCCGGTCCGTTGCCGACGAGGAAGTTCAGCCCGCCGTGCGAGGAGATGAGGACGAACTCGTGCGAGACGAGGAGATTCCTGAGGGTGAACGGCGCGATCGTCACCGCGGCGCCCGCGACGAACGCCGCGGCGATCCACACCCTTCGAAGAGGATTCTCTTTGAAGGTGAAGAGAACAAGAGCCACGGCGATCGCTCCGACACTGAGCAGCGCATTTGGCCTGTTCAGCGCCAGAAGTCCGAAGGCCGCACCCGTCGCCGCGAACGCTAGCGCCCCCGACCGAGGCGAGGCGGTTGGCCGCGCCTCTCCCCTCTTCACCTTCAAAGAAATCTTCTCTTCCTCTTCCTCTTCCTCTTCCGCCCTGACAGCCCTCGCCAGCAGGTACAACGCGAGGGCGGTGAGGAACGGGTCGATCGCCGCCTGCAGGATCAGAACCTCGTGGAACGTCACGACGCCCGCGAGGGCGGCGATGATCCCGGCGGCGAGCGCGGCGCGCTCGCCGAAGAGCCGGCGCGCCGTGAGGAAGACGAGGGCGACGGCCGCGGTGCCGAGCAGGATCTGGACGACGCGGGCGAGCGGGAACGAGGGCCCCGTCGCCGCGAGGAAATATGCGTAGAGCGGGCTCACGAAATACGGAACGGCGCCCTCGCCGCGGAGGAGGACGTCGCCGCCCGCGATGCGCGACGCGAGGCGCGCGTAGACGCCGCTGTCGATGTCGCCGAGCGGCTGGAGAAGCGGGTGGCTCCCGATCTGCGCGAGCACGGCCGCCTTCGCAGCAAGCGTCGCGGCAAGCAGGAGAAACAGGCGCTTCATCAGGGAGGAGGTTACCTCCGCCGCCTTGCTAAGCTGGCGGCATGTCCGCGTTCTGGATCGGAGTCGACGGAGGCGGCACACGCACGCGCGCCGTCGTGGCGGGCGAGGATCTCGTCCCGATGGGACGCGGCGCCTCGGGCCCCGCGAACGCGGCGACGCGCCCTCTCCCGCTCGTCGTCGAGACGATTCTCGAGGCCGCCGGCGACGCCGCAACCTCGGCCGTCGTCTCCCTCCGGCGCGCCGAGCGCGTCGGCGTCGGACTCGCGGGAGTGGAGTCAGCCGGGCTCGTTCAGCCGCTGACCTCCGCCCTCGAGGAACACTTCGGGACGGGCCGCGTCTTCGTGACGACGGACGCCCGCATCTCCCTCGCCGGCGCCACGCCCGGCGACCCCGACGCGCCGGGCGTCGTCCTGATCGCGGGGACCGGCGCCATCGCCTTCGGGCGCGGCAAAGACGGCGCCGAAGCGCGGGCCGGCGGATGGGGGCCCCTCCTCGGCGACGAGGGCTCAGGCTACGCGATCGCGCGCCAGGGCCTCGCGGCGGTCGTCCGCGAGCTCGACGGCCGCGGCCCGAAGACGGAAATCCGCAGGCTGCTCTTCGAGTCCGAGCGCGGCATCCACACGCTCGAGGAGCTTCTCTCGAAAATCTACCGCTCCGAGGGCGGCGCCGGAGACGTCGCCGCGTACTTCCCGCTCGTCCTCTCGGCAGCGAAGGGAGGGGACGGCGAGGCGCGCCGCATTCTCGGCGAGGCGGGCAGGGAGCTCGCCCTCGCGGCGATCACCGTGATCCGCAAGCTTCACCTCGAGGCCGAGTCGTTCCCGGTCTCCACCGTCGGCGGCGTCTTCGCGGCGGGCGAGATTCTCGCCGGGCCGCTCGCGGCCGAGCTTCACGCCGTCGCGCCCGGCGCGCGCGTGGGCCCGCCCGCGTACCCGCCCGAGGTCGGCGCCATCCGCCTCGCCCGCGCCCGGGCGGGCGCCCGCGCGTGAGCGAGACCGGCGCCCTCCTCGCCCGGATGCACGCGGCCGACGCGGGCGTGCAGGCGGCCGTCGGCGCGGCGCTCCCGGACCTCGCCCGTGCCGCAGACGCGATCGCGGCGCGGCTCGACGCGGGCGGCCGGTGGTTCTACACCGGCGCCGGAACCAGCGGACGGCTCGGGGCCCTGGACGCCGCCGAGCTCCCGCCCACGTTCGGGACGGACCCCTCGCTCGTCGTCGCGCTCCTCGCGGGCGGAAGGCGCGCGATGTTCGAGGCCGTCGAGGGCGCCGAGGACGACGCCGATGCCGGCGCCGTCGACCTCCTCCGCGCAGGGCTGACGGCACGGGACGCCGTCGTCGGGATCGCGGCAAGCGGAGGGACGCCTTACGTGCGCGGGGCGCTGAAGGAGGCGAAGGCACGCGGCGCGCTGACCGTCTCCGTCGTCTGCCGCCCCGGTTCGCCTCTTCTCACCGAGGCCGAGATCGGGATCCTCCTCGACACGGGGGCCGAAGTCCTCGCCGAGTCCAGCCGCCTGAAGGCCGGCACCGCCCAGAAGATCGCGCTCAACATGCTCTCGACGGCCGTCATGGCGAAACGCGGCCTCGTCTACCAGGGCGAGATGGTTGCAATGCAGCCGACGAACGAGAAATTGAGAAAGCGCGCCATCCGCATCGTGCGGGACATCGCCGCAACGTCCGAAGAGAAAGCCGAAGACTTTCTTAGAGGGGTTAATTGGCATTTGCCTTCCGCACTCATTGCGGCGAAATGGAGAGTCGATGCCGAGGCGGCCGCTCTTCACCTTTCCAGGAAGAAAAACAACGTGGCCGAAGCCCTGACCTCGCCGCCCGGGAGAGGCCGCGAATGAGCTCGGGAGCAATGAACCCCTTTTGGCCCCCCTCCTACGTCGATCTCCACATCCACGGAGCGTTCGGCGTGGACGTCCTCACGGCGTCTGCGGCCGACATGGACCGCCTGGCGGCGGGCCTCTTCTCTCGCGGCGTCTCGGGCTTCCTCCCGACGCTCGTCCCGCTGCCGCTGCCCGAGATGGCGGAGGCCGTCACGCGGCTGTCCTCCTGGATGAAGACGCGGACGGTGGGCGACGGGGGCGGGGCCCTTCCTCTCGGCCTGCACTTCGAGGGCCCGTTCGTCTCCGCCGCGCGCTGCGGCGCCCTTCACCGGAAGGACTTCCTCGACGGGGCCGACGATCTCGCGCTCGGCGCCTTCTTCGAGATCGCCTCCTCGGCCCCCGGACGCGGGATGACGACGCTCGCGCCCGAGATCCCCGGCGGGATCGCCGTCGTGAAGGAGTTCGTCCGGCGCGGCTTCGTCGTCTCGATCGGCCACACGGAGGCCGACGTCGCGACGCTCGAGGCCGCGCGCGCGGCCGGAGCGCGGCACATGACGCACTTCGGAAACGCGATGAAGCCCCTCCACCACCGCGAGGCGGGCCCGATCGGCTGGGGCCTCGTCGCGGACGGCGTGAGCGTCGACGTCATCGCCGACGGCCACCACCTCTCCGCCGAGATGCTCAAGCTCGTCTTCCGCGCCAAGGGCGACGGGCGCGTCGCCCTGATCAGCGACGCGATGCCGGCCGCGGGCCTCGCGGACGGGCACTACTCCGTCTGGGGCGAGACGCTCGCCGTGGAGGGCGGCGCGGCGCGTAACGCCGCGGGCGCGCTCGCGGGCTCGACGGCGCTCCTCGACGACTGCGTGCGGCGCCTCGCGGGCACGGGCCTTCCGGAAGAGGTCGCGGTCCGTGCGGCGTCCGACGTCCCACGCCGCATCCTCGCGTCCGGCTAGCTTTAGCCCGGCGTTTCTGAGATCCTTTCTCCACCAACTCCCATGGATCTCGACATTCGCGACGATGGACGCGTGACGATCCTCACGTTGAAGGGCGACCTCGGCATCGGCGATTCCGAGACGCTCTTCAAGAGGACCGTGTCGCGCCTGCTCGAGGAGGGAAAAGTCCATCTCCTCATCGACTGCACGGGCCTGCGCTTCGTCGACTCGACGGGACTCGGCGCCCTCGTCCGGGCCCTGACGACATCCCAGCACGAGGGCGGGCAGACGAAGCTGCTCGGGGTGGGGCCGCACATGCGCAAGCTCCTCGAAATGACGAAGCTGGATTCCGTCTTCGAGACGTTCACGGATCCCGAGAAAGCGGTCTCGAGCTTCTAGCGTTTCATGTCAAGCGGATGGGAGAGTCCAGGTCCGGGCCGAGCCGCCGACGCTTCGGCGCTGGCGGAGCTGGCGCTCTGCGAAGGATTCGCCCAGGTCGCCTCCTACGCCGCGCGGCGCGCGGCTGCCGCCGCGGGGGCCGACGCGGCGCTGCTCTTTTCTCCCGACGCCGCACAGGCCGGATTCGTCTGCGCGGGGGCCTGGGGCGAGGGGACGCCCAAGGCCCTGCGGCGCACGGCCCCGCGGGACCGGGGTCTCCTGCACGAGCTCCTGCGCGACCGTTCGGCCGTCCTGCTCGGACGGGACCGTTTCGCCCGCTCCGACGACGCTCTTCTCATGACGTCGCCGCCCGGGGCCGAGGCCTGCCTCCTTCTCCCCGTCGTGCAGGACCGCGCCGTGGCCGCCATCGTCGCCCTCTTCTTCCGCCGGGCCCCCGAGCCCGCGCCCGTGCTCGCGAAGACGCTCCCGTTCCTCGAAGCCGTGGTCCCGGCGCTCGCGAAGGCCCGCGCCGC
>JBDTTJ010000282.1:0-4510 GCA_039930645.1 Acidobacteriota bacterium | reverse complement strand
TCTCGCGGATGCTCCCGTTCCCGCGTGGAATTTCTCGGAGGTTTCGGATTTTCTTCGAAAGGAGATCGAGGGCCTGCCGGCTGCAGGGTCCGGGTCGTTTACGCGAAGGCGCGATCTTCTCGCGGCGGTGGTGAGCTTTCGCGATACGGCGGTGGCCTGGGACGCCGTCGGCGGCGCGTTCCGGGGCGCGCGCTCTGCGGAGATCGAGCCACTCGTCGTGGGCGCGATGGCCGCGTTCCGCGATCTTCCCGGTGCGCGCGACTTCGCGCGGTCGAGCCTGCTCCTCGGGCCGTCGGCCGAGACGGGCTGCGGCACGGAGACGCTGCCGGGCCTCAGGCGCGCGCTGCACGGCGACGGCTCGCCCGCCTTCGAGACGGAGCGCCTCCTCACCGCGCTCGCGGCGGCCGAAGCGAAGCTGCGTGAGGCGGTGCGGATCGCGGGGAGCTGATCAGCGGAAGTCGTGGCTCGGGACGTCGGGCAGCTCTGGCAGCGGCCAGAAGCGCTCGGCCCGAACCGACACGTTCCCGCCCTCCTTCTGGAGCGGCCCCTCCACGACGAGGCCGGCCGACCCGACGATGAGGGCGCGGTTCTCCTTGAAGAGATCGGGCCGCACGATCGCCTGCACGATCCCGCTCTCGTCCTCGAGCGACAGGAATACGAAGCCCTTCGCCGTCCCCGGGCGCTGCCTCACGATGACGGCCCCCGCGGCCTTCACGCGGTCGCCCGCGCGCGCGTTGCGCAGCTCGGCCGCCGAGAGGATGGAGTTCGCGGAGAGGACCGCCCGCAGGTGCTCGATGAGGTGCGGCCCGGCGGTCATGTCGGTCGCGCGGTAGTCGGCCGTCGTCTCCTCCACGGCGGACATCTCCGGAAGAGGAGAGTTCTGCGAAGAGGAAGAGAGAGGAAGAGTTTCATAGAGGGCCCCGAGCGGGCGGGAGACTTCGGCCACCTGCCAGAGGGCGGTGCGGCGGGAGATGCCGAGGGAGGAGAGCGCGCCGGAGTAGGCGATGAGAGTCACCTCGTCGGGGCGGAGGCGGCAGCGGCGCTGAAAGTCGGCGACGTCGCGGAACGGACCCGCGGCCCGCGCATGTTCGATGGTGTTTCCAGTCGCCTCTTTCAGCCCTTTCACGAAGCGCATCCCGAGCCTAATGGCAAGCGCCCGGCATTTGCCCTCTTCACCTTCTAAGAAATCTTTCTTTCTCTTTTCCTCTCTCTCCAGCCCGCATTCCCAGCCAGAGGCGTTCACGTCGATCGGCAGCACGGGCGTGCCGTGGCGCTGGATGTCCTTCACGATCGTCGCCGGGTGGTAGAAGCCCATCGGCCACGCGTTCAGGAGGCACGCCGTGAACGCCGCGGGGTGGTGGGCCTTGAGCCACGCGCTCGCGTACGCGATGAGCGCGAAGCTGGCCGCGTGGGACTCGGGGAAGCCGTAGAGCGCGAACGCGGTGATGGATTTCACGATCTGGTCCTGCGCGGGGCCCGTGATCCCGTTCTTCTCCATCCCGGCGCGCAGGCGCGTCTCGATCGACTCCATCCGCTCCTCCGAGCGCTTGAAGCCCATCGCGCGCCGCAGCTCTTCGGCCTCGCCGCCCGTGAAGCCCGCCGCCACCATCGCGATCTTCAGGAGCTGCTCCTGGAAGAGCGGCACGCCGAGCGTGCGCTTGAGGATCGGCTCGAGGCACGGGTGCGGATACACGACGGGCGCCTTGCCCTGCCGCCGGTCGAAGAACGGGTGGACCATCCCTCCCACGATCGGCCCGGGCCGGATGATCGCGACCTGCACGACGATGTCGTAGAAGACCATCGGCATGTGCCGCGGAAGCGAGGCCATCTGCGCGCGGCTCTCCACCTGGAAGAGGCCGATCGTGTCGGCTTTCTGGAGCATCGCGTAGACCGCCGGGTCGTCGTGCGGGACGTGCGCGAGGTCCACCTTCTCGCCCTCGTGCGCCTCGATCATCGGGATCGTCCGCTCGATCGCGCCGAGCATCCCGAGGCCGAGGAGGTCCACCTTCACGATCCCGAGGTCGGCGCAGTCGTCCTTGTCCCACTGGATGACGACACGCCCCTCCATCGCCGCGGGCTCGAGCGGGACGACCTCGGAGAGCCTTCCCATCGCCACGACCATCCCGCCCGAATGCTGTCCGAGGTGTCGCGGCAGGTTCTGGACGCGCATGAAGAGCGACCCGAAATGCTTCACGCGGGCCTCGCCGGGGTCGAAGCCCGCGGCGGCCATCTCGGCCGTGAGGTCGCGCTGCCCGTCGCGGTACTCGCCGAAGCTGTACCGCCCGAGGTGCTTGGCGAGCGTGTCGACCTGGTCCGGCGAAAAGCCGACGGCCTTGGCCATCTCGCGCGCCGCCGAGCGGTCGCGGTACGTGATGACGTTTGCCGTCATCGCGGCCCCGTCGGCGCCGTACGTTTTGTACACGTGCTGGATGACCTTCTCCCGCTGATCGCCGGAGGGGAGGTCGAGGTCGATGTCGGGCCATTCGCCGCGCTCTTCCGAGAGGAAGCGCTCGAAGAGGAGCTCCATCCGGACGGGGTCGACCGCCGTGATCGAGAGCGCGTAGCAGACGGCGCTGTTCGCGGCCGAGCCGCGCCCCTGCACGAGGATCTTCTCGCGCTTGCAGAAGTTCACGATGTCCCAGACGATGAGGAAGTAGCCCGCGAGGTCGAGCTTCTCGATGAGGTTCAGCTCCTTCGTGAGCTGCGCCTGGGCCTTCGTCGTGAGCGGGCGGAAACGCCCGCGCGCACCCTCCCACGTCACGCGCCGGAGGAACGACGACGGCGTCTCGCCCGGCGGGAGCGGGTACTCCGGGAAGCGGTAGCCGAGGTCCGCGAGCGTGAACGAGAGGCGCGACGCGAGCGCCGCGCTCTCCTCGAGGACGCCCGGCAGGTCGGCGAAGAGCGCCTGCATGTCGGCGGCGGATTTGAGGTGGCGCTCGCGCCCGGCGTGGAGCTTCGTCCCGGCCGCGTCGAGGTGCGTGTGATGGCGGATGCACGTGAGCGCGTCGAAGAGGTCCTTGTCGCGCCGCCGCGCATAGCGGACGCCGTTCGTCGCGAGGACCGGCAGCCGACGCGCGCGCGCGAGGTCGAGGAGCGCCCGGTTCTGGTGCTCCTCGCCGCGGAGGTGGTGGCGCTGCAGCTCGACGTGCACGCGGCCCGGGAAGAGCGCCGCGAGGCGGTCCAGATCCTTGCCCGCCGCGTCGAGGCCGCCCGAGACGAGCGCGCGCGTCACGGCGCTCTCCTCGCCGCCCGTCAGGACGTGCAGCCCCTCCACGTGCGCCGCGATCTCCTCCCACGTCGCGGCCGCCTGCCCCTTGGGCCTCCCGCGCGCGGCGGCCGTGAGGAGCGAGCAGAGGTTCCGGTAGCCCCTCTGGTTCTCGACGAGGAGGGTGAGGCGGGGGAGAGAGACCCCGGGCGGCAGCGGCGGCGGAACGAGACCGAGAGGACCTCCCCTCTTCACCTTCAAAGAAATTCTTCCGTCTCTCTTCGGCCCTCTCTCGAGCACCACCTCCGCCCCGACGAGCGCCTTGATGCCCGCGTGCTTCGCCGCCTTCCAGAAGCGCGGGGCGCCGGAGAGGCCGTTCGTGTCGATGAGCGCCATTGCGGGGAGGTCGAGGGCGGCGGCGGTGTCGGCGAGGTCCTCCGGCAGCGAGGCGCCGTTCAGGAACGAGAACGCCGACGCCGCGCGCAACTCGGCGTAGGAGCGCGCGCGCCGCACGGTGGGCGCGGGGCGCGCGTAGTCGCGCTTGCGCAGCTTTTCCTTGTGCGCGCCGGGCCCGACGTACGCCTTTCCAGGGTCGCGGCCCACCAGCGGCCCGAGCATGTCGCGCCCCGGCGGCCCGCCGTGCTTCCCGTCCCCGCGCCCGTCCATGGGGCGTGGAACGTTAGTCGCAAGTCAGACGTAAGTCAACGGGACTGCTTTGGTCCCCGTTCCATCGCCGTGAGCGCGGGCGCGAGGCCTGCGGCCGCCCAGAGCCCGAGGCCGCACTCGACGAGGCCGGTCGCGCGCAGCTTTCGGCGGTACCACGCGGCCGAGCGCTTGCGAAATCCCACGAGGTCGCCCTCGAGGCCCGTCTCGAGATCGTCGTCCGACGTCAGGAAGTCGAGATACGCGAGGCCGCCGACGAGCTCGGGCAGGCCGTCGAGCCCCCGCAGGAACTCCTTCGTGGGCACGTAGTGGAGCGCGTCCGAGCAGACGACGAGGTCGAACGGCCCGCCGACGTTCAGCTCGGCGAGCTGGCCCCACGAGCCGGAGCGCAGGTTCCGCGAGCGGCCGTAGCGGCGGATCGCGTATTCGCTCGTGTCGAGGCCGAGGTACTTCAGCCGGGGCCGGAGCTTCCGGAGTATGGGCTGCCACGAGCCCTCGCCGCAGCCCACGTCGAGGACCGATTCCACCGGGCGTCCGACGAGGTGCTCGGCGGCGCCCAGCGCCATCGCGACCTTCCGCTCGAGGTCCGCGCGGCGCACGATCGCCTTCTTCGGGTCGCGGTACCAGGTCTGGAAGTACGCG
>JBDTTJ010000281.1:0-4511 GCA_039930645.1 Acidobacteriota bacterium | reverse complement strand
TCGTCGGCCAGTGCCGGATGTGCATGGTCGAGGTCGAGGGCGTGCCGAAGATCCAGGCCTCGTGCACGGTGCCCGTGCGCGACGGGATGGTCATCAAGGCTTCGACGGAGAAGGCTCTCGCGGCGCGCAACGCCACGATGGAGTTCCTCCTCATCAACCACCCGCTGGACTGCCCGATCTGCGACCAGGCCGGCGAGTGCAAGCTGCAGGACAACGCGGTCGCGGGCGGCCTGCCAATCTCGCGGACGTCCGAGCCGCGCCGCCAGTTCCCGGGCTACGACCGCACGGAGATCGGCCCGCACGTGATCGCGGACATGACGCGCTGCATCCAGTGCACGCGCTGCATCCGCTTCTGCGAGGAGATCACCGAAACGGGCGAGCTCACGTTCATCGAGCGCGGCGGCCACACGATCGTCTGGACGCACGAAGGCAAGGCGCTCGACAACGACCTGTCGGGCTGCGCCGCGGACGTCTGCCCGGTCGGCGCGCTCACGACGAAGGAATTCAGGTTCCGCAAGCGCGTGTGGTGGCTCGACAAGACGCGCTCGATCTGCGACGGCTGCGAGATCGGCTGCAGCCTCTCGATCGAGCACCGCGACCGCACGGTCTACCGCTTCACGCCGCGCGTTCAGCCCCAGGTGAACGACTACTGGCTCTGCGACTACGGCCGCTTCCGGGCCGAGGATCTCAACGCGCGGGACTTCACGAAGCCCGAGATCCGGGTCGCCGGCGCGAATACGCGAAAGCACACGAACTGGGGCGAGGCTCTCGACGCGGTGAAGACCGCGATAGAAAGGGCAAGGGAAGAGGAGAAGAACAAAGAGAAGATTTCTTCGAGTGTAAGAGTCTTCGGGTCCGCCTTCCTCACGACCGAGGAGGCCTTCCTTCTCGCAACGCTTTGCAGAGATTCTCTGAAGGTGAATGCGCCCGAGTTCACCGTGGACGCCGGGCCGAAGAGGCGCATCCGGAACAAACGGGACGGGTGGCTTTACGGAGAAGAGGCCGCGCCGAACAGCAGGGGCTGCTCGGCGGCCGGCCTCGCCCGCGCCGACGAAGGCGGGACGTCGCCCCTCTCCCTCTTACTTTCAAAGAAATCTTCCTCTTCTTCCCCTTCTTCCTCTTCTCCCTCGGTCCTCTACATCGCCGACGCGGCGTTCACGGAGCGCGCGACCGACCCCGCCTTCGTCGCCGAGCTGCGCAAGGCTTCGGTCCTGATCGTCCACGCCCGCAAGCGCAACGCGCTCACCGACGCGGCGGACATCGTGCTGCCGGTTGCGTCGCTCGCCGGGACGGAGGGCACGTTCGTGAACGCAAAGGGCCTCGTGCAGCGCGTCGACCTCGCGATCCTCGCGCCGCCCATCGTCCGCACGAGCCTCGAGATCTTCCTGCACCTCGGGGCCAGATACGGAGCCTTCGACACGCAGTGGACCGCCCGCGACGTCTTCGACCGCATGAAGGCGTCCGTCTCCGGCTACGCCGACCTCGACTGGGATTCCGACGACCTCGTCGGCAACCCGCCGTCCATCTCTCCCGCCGCCGCCTACGACGCCCTTGGCCTGAACAAGGACGCCGACGTCGAGGTCTTCACGCGCCCGTCCGTCGCGGCGCCGGATCGCAAGCCGTGAGCCCGACGCTCTCGGCCGCCCTCGAGGGAGCCGGCAAGATCGCCTTCATCTGGGGCGTCGTCCTCGCGGCCATGCTCCCGAACCTCATCTGGATGGAGCGCCGCGTCGCGGGCCTCATCCAGGACCGCCCGGGCCCGAACCGCGTCGGTCCGTTCGGCCTCCTGCAGGCCATCGCGGACACCCTGAAAATGTTCATGAAGGAGGACGTCGTCCCGCTCTACGCGGACCGCGTCCTGCACACGCTCGCGCCGTTCATCCTGCTCGTTCCGGCGATGGCGACGTTCGCCGTCATCCCCTTCGGCTCGAAGATTCCGCTCTTCGGCCGCGAGATTCCGCTCGTCGTCGCGGACGTGAACATCGGGATCCTGTACGTCTTCGCGCTCACCTCGGTCGGCGTCTACGGCCTCGTCCTCGCGGGCTGGGCGTCGAACAACAAGTTCGCGCTCATGGGCGGCATCCGCTCGTCCGCGCAGGTCATCAGCTACGAGCTCTCGATGGGCCTCGCCGCGATCGCGACGCTCATGGCGGCGGGCTCCCTGCGCCTGACGCGTGTCGTCGAATACCAGGCCGGCGGCACGTTCCTCGGGTTCCTCCCGCTCTGGAACTGCTTCACCCAGCCGCTCGGCTGCATCATCTTCATCATCGCCGCGTTCGCCGAGACGAACCGCATCCCCTTCGACCTGCCCGAGGCCGAAGCCGAGCTCGTCGCCGGCTACCACACCGAATACTCGGGCTTCCGGTTCGGCGCCTTCTTCATGGCCGAGTACCTGAACCTCGTCGCCTCTTCGATGATGATGGCGACGCTCTACTTCGGCGGCTGGTCGCTCCCGTTCCTCCCGCACGCCGGCCTCGCGGGCGGCCTCCTGTCGGTCGTCGTCTTCTTCGCGAAGACGATGTGCTTCATCTTCCTGTTCATGTGGGTCCGCTGGACCCTTCCCCGCTTCCGGTTCGACCAGCTCATGGACATCGGCTGGAAGGCGCTTCTGCCGCTCTCGCTCCTCAACCTCCTCTGGACGGGGGCGCTCGTGCTCCTGAAGGTGATCTGATGCCGGCCTTGAGCGGAGAGCTCGTCGTCTTCACGATCGCATCCGTGCTCGCGATCGGGTTTGCCCTCGCCATGGTCGTCCAGAAGACGCCCGTGAGGAGCGTGCTCTCGCTCGTCGTGACGTTCTTCGGCCTCGCGATCTTCTCGATCCAGCTCGCGGCGCCGTTCATCGCGGTCCTCATGGTCTTCGTCTACGCGGGCGCGATTCTCGTCCTCTTCCTCTTCGTCATCATGTTGCTCAACCTGAGCCAGGAAGCGACCGACGAGGACACCCGGCCCGTCCAGCGGTGGCTCGGGCTCGTGGCCGCGCTCGGCCTCGGCGGCCTCCTGTCCGGCGCGGCTCTCCGCGCTCCGATGCCGAAGGGCGCCGCCCCCGCTCTGACGCCGCTCGCGGACGAGATCCCGACCATCGGCCGGCTCCTCTTCTCCGACTACCTCCTCGCGTTCGAGGCGCTCTCGTTCCTCCTCCTCGTCGCCGCGGTCGGCGCGCTCCTCCTCTCGAAGAGGAGGTTCGAATGACCGGCGTCCTGCCCGGCGTCGTCCCGATGGCCGTGCCCCCCGGCGCGTACCTCGTCGTCGGAACCCTGCTCTTCGCGATCGGCCTCGCCGGCGCGCTGCTCAAGCGCAACGCTCTCTCGATCTTCCTGTCGATCGAGCTGATGATGAACGCCGTCAACCTCCTGTTCCTCACGTATGCGCGCATGCGCGGCGACATGGCGGGACAGATGATCGTCTTTTTCGTGATCGCGATCGCGGCCGCCGAAGCCTCGATCGGGCTCGCGATCTTCGTCGCGCTCTTCCGCGCCCGCCGCACGGTGGACGTGGACAAGATCGCGCTGCTGAAATGGTAGGCCGCGCATGAACCAGCTCTGGCTCATCCCGGTCCTCCCCCTCGCGGGATTCCTTCTGAACGGCCTCGTCGCGCTTCTCTTCGCGAGCGCCCGTTCGGAGGCGGAGCGCGGCGCCGACCAGCCGAAAGCGCGCCTCCCCTACGCCCAGCGCCTGTTCCACGGCGTCGTCGGCGTCGGCTCGGTCGGCCTCGCGGCCGTCCTCTCGTTCGCGGCCCTCGTCCCGTACGTCCTCGAGTCCCTGAAGACCCCCGAAGGCCTTGCCCCCGTCGTCCAGCACGTCTACACGTGGATGGCGGCGGGCGACTACTCCGTCGACGTCGCGTTCCGCCTCGACGCGCTCTCGGCGCTCATGCTCTCGTTCGTCACCTTCGTCGGCACGCTCATCCACGTCTACAGCGTCGGGTACATGCAGGACGAGGAAGGGTACGGGCGCTACTTCGCCTACCTGAACCTCTTCATGTTCGCGATGCTCACGCTCGTCCTCGCGGACAACCTCCCGCTCCTCTTCGTGGGCTGGGAAGGCGTCGGCCTCTGCTCGTACCTCCTGATCGGCTATTACTACGACAAGGACTTCGCCGTCGCCGCCGGCAAGAAGGCGTTCATCGCGAACCGCGTCGGCGACGTCGGCATGGTGCTCGGGATCTTCGGGATCTTCGCCCTCTTCGGGACGGCCGACTTCTCGTTCGTCGAGCTCGCGAAGCGCGCGGCGCTCGCGCCCGGGTCGCACATCTCCGTCTACGTCGTCTGCCTCCTCCTGTTCCTCGGGGCGTGCGGCAAGAGCGCGCAGGTCCCTCTCTACGTCTGGCTGCCGGACGCCATGGCCGGCCCGACGCCGGTCTCGGCCCTCATCCACGCCGCCACGATGGTCACGGCCGGCGTCTACCTCGTCGCGCGCTGCAGCGCCGTCTTCGTCCTCGCGCCCGACGCCCTGACGCTCGTCGCGTGGATCGGCGCGGGCACGGCGATTTTCGCGGCGACGATCGGCCTCGC
>JBDTTJ010000280.1:0-4527 GCA_039930645.1 Acidobacteriota bacterium | reverse complement strand
TGTGGCTCATGCTCGGGGACAACGCCTACGTGGCGGGCACGGACGCCGAGTACCAGGCCGCGGTCTTCGGGACCTACCCGGCGCAGCTGGCGTCGACGCCGCTCTGGCCGGCGTTCGGAAATCACGACGGCGGCTCCGCGAACGGGAACACGGGGACCGGCGTCTACTTCGACATTTTCCGGCTGCCGAAGGCAGCGGAGGCCGGAGGCGTCGCGTCCGGCAGCGAAGCGTATTACTCCTTCGACGCCGGGAACGTCCACTTCGTCTGTCTCGACGCGTACGACGTGAGCCGGCTGCCCGGCGGCCCGATGCTCACATGGCTCGCGGCCGACCTCGCCGCGACGACGCAGACCTGGATCGTCGCGTACTGGCACCACCCGCCCTACACGAAGGGCACGCACGACTCGGACACGGAGACCGAGCTCATCGAGATGCGCCAGTACGTGAACCCGATCCTCGAGGCCGGCGGCGTGGACCTCGTCCTCGGGGGTCACTCGCACGTCTACGAGCGCTCGTTCCTCCTCGACGGGCACTACGGGAATTCCACGACGTTCGCGCCCGCCATGAAAAAGGACGGCGGGACGGGCGACCCGGCGGGGACCGGGCCGTACCGGAAGCCTTCCGCGCGGACGCCGCACGCGGGCGCCGTTTACGTCGTCGCGGGCAGCGGCGGACAGCTCGGCACCGGGCCGCTGAACCATCCGGCGATGCTCCGGAGCTTCGCCGAGCGCGGCTCGCTCGTGATCGACGCGAACGGCGGCCGCCTCGACGTCCGCTTCGTGCGCGTGGACGGCGTCGTGAGGGACTCCTTCGCGATCGTGAAGGGCGGCGCGGGATTTCACACGCTTCTCCCGTGCCGCGCCGTGGACTCGCGCATTTCCGGCGGCGCGCTCGTAGCAGGGGAGATCCGGAAGCTCGTCGCGGCCGGCGCGTGCGGGATTCCCGCAACCGCGACCACGGTCTCCGCGAACGTGACCGCCACGGGCGGCTCCGCCGCCGGCGCGCTCGCCGTCTATCCCGGCGACCTTGCGGCGCCCCCGGGCGTCGAGACCGTGAGGTTCCGCGCCGGGCAGACCCGCGCAAACAACGCTCTCGTCGGCCTCGCGTCGGACGGCTCCGGCTCGTACTTCGTGCAGAACGCGTCGGGCGGCCCGGTGCACGCGATCGTGGACGTGAACGGCTGGTTCGAGTAGAGCGCGCGCGTGCGCCCCGCCGTAGACTTCCCCGCATGAAAGCCATTCGCGTCCACGCCCCGGGCGGCCCCGAAGCGCTGCGTTACGAGGACGTCCCCGATCCTTCACCGAAGGCCGGCGAGGCGCTCGTACGCATCGAGGCGGTCGGGGTCAACTTCATCGAGGTCTACTTCCGCACGGGCGTTTACAAGCCGGCCGCGCTCCCGTTCACCCTCGGCAGCGAGGCCGCGGGCGTGGTCGAGGCCGTCGGGCCCGGCGTTACGGAGGTCGCGCCGGGCGACCGCGTCGCGACCGTGAACGCGCAGGGCGCCTACGCCGAGCGCACCCTCGTCGCCGCGGCGCGTCTCGTGCGGGTGCCCGAAGGCGTCACGGCGCGGCAGGCCGCCGCCGTAATGCTGCAGGGCATGACGGCGCACTACCTCGCGACGTCGACGCGTCCGCTCGGCCCCGGCGACACGTGCCTCGTCCACGCCGCCGCGGGCGGCGTGGGACTCCTTCTCTGCGCGATCGCGAAGAGGCGCGGCGCGCGTGTCATCGGCACCGTTTCGACGCCGGAAAAGGCCGCGCTCGCGCGGGCGGCTGGCGCCGACGAGGTCATTCTCTACACGGAGCAGGATTTCGTAGCCGAGACGAAACGGCTGACGGGCGGCAAGGGCGTCGCGGCGGTCTTCGACTCCGTCGGGAAGACCACGTTCGAGAAAGGCCTCGACGTCCTCGTCCCGCGCGGGACGATGGCGCTCTTCGGCCAGTCGAGCGGGGCGGCCCCCGCCATCGACCCCCAGATGCTGAACACGAAGGGCTCGATCTTCCTGACGCGTCCCTCGCTCTTCGCCTACATCGCGTCGCGCGAGGAGCTGCTCCTTCGGGCCGCGGACGTCCTCGGCTGGGTCCAGGACGGCTCGCTCCCGCTCCGGATCGACCGCGAGCTTCCGCTCGCCGACGCCGCCGCCGCCCACCGGGCGCTCGAGGGGCGCGGGACGGCCGGGAAGATCCTTCTGATCCCGGGCTGAGCGCGTCAGCCTTCGCGGTGCTCGAGAGCGGGCGAGATGAGACCCGCGGCGTCGGCCTCGTCCGGCTTTCGCAGGACGCGCACGGCCCCGGGCTCGCCGTGGAGGGAGATCGCGGCCTCGAGGGCCTCGTCATTCACGCGCCAGCCGCACGCGAGATTCCCCCCGGCGGCCTTGGCGCGCCGGAGCGCGCCGCTCGCGAGCTGGAGGTGGTCGCGGAAGGAGGCGAGGTGCGGCCGCGCGCGCATGAGCGGCTCGACCGAGAAACCGATCGAGATCGTGACGGGCTTCGCGCCGTCGCCCGGGCCGGCTCTCACCCACGAGGCGACGGCGTGCCTCAGGCGCACGGCGAGTGCGCCGGCCTCGCCGCCGAACCGCACACGCGCGACGATGAGGAATTCGTCGCCGCTCCAGCGGGCGACGACCGTGCCGCCGCGCACGGACGCGGAGATCGCGTCCGCGACGGCCTGGAGGACCGCGTCGCCGCCTTCGCCTCCGAAGGCGTCGTTGACGTCGTCGAGCCCGTCGACGTCGGCGAGAAGGATCGCGACGCACTCGGTTCGCTGCTCGGGGTCGCGCACCGGCTTGCGTGCCGGCGCGAGGAGCATCCCGATCGCCGCCTCGACGAAGCGCGGATTCTTGAGGCCCGTGAGCTTGTCCGTGAGAGAGGTCTCGGCGAGGAGGGCGTTCGACTGCTCGAGCTCGGCGGTCTTCTCCCTCAGCTCGACCGTCTTCTCCCGCAGCTCGCGCGTGAGCTCGCGCTCGCGGCGGACGAGCCGGGAAACTCGATAGCGATGGAGCAGCCACGCCCCCAGGGCGAGGGCGGCCGCGGCGAGAGCCCAGAGAGCGCTGGACGGAAACATTGTGTGCGAGCCGGCCGCGTCATTGGATCACGAACGGACGCTCCGCGCCCGTCCGGACCTCACGCGAAACCGCGGACGCCGTGCGGCCGGTACGGCGCCTCGAGGGCGGCGACCTCGTCGTCCGAGAGGACCGTGTCGACGGCCTTCAGCGCGGCCTCGAGGTGCTCGATCTTCGTCGCCCCGACGATGGGCGCGGTGACGCCCGGCCGCGAGAGGAGCCAGGCGAGCGCGACCTCCGCCGGAGGACACCCGCGGGCCGCGGCGACGCTTCGGACGGCCGCGATGACGTCCGCGTCCGACGGGGCGTCGTAGAGCCTGCCCGTGTAGTCGTCGGCGGCGCCGCGAGCCGTCGTGGAGGCGGCCTGCGCGCTCGCGCGGGTGCCGGCGAGGAGGCCGCGGGCGAGCGGCGACCAGGGAATCACGGCGATTCCTTCCTCGCGGCAGAGCGGCAGCATCTCGCGCTCCTCCTCGCGGTAGAGGAGGTTGTAGTGGTTCTGCATCGAGGCGAAGCGGGCCCAGCCCCGGGCGTCCGAGAGGGCGAGCGCCTTCGCGAGCTTGTAAGCCGGGCCCGAGCTGGCGCCCAGGTAGCGCACCTTGCCCTGGGCGACCAGCTGGTCGAGCGCCGCGAGCGTCTCGTCGACCGGTACGGAGCCGTCCCAGCGGTGGATCTGGTAGAGGTCGATCGTCTCGACGCCGAGACGCTTCAGGCTCGCCTCGCAGCCCTGGACGACGTGCTTCTTCGAGAGGCCGCCCATGTTCGGGCCCTTCGACATCGGAAAGTGGACCTTCGTGGCGAGGACGATCTCGTCCATCTGTCCGTACTTCCGGAGCGCCCGCGCCGTGATCTCCTCACTGACGCCCATCGAGTACATGTCGGCCGTGTCGAAGAAGTTGATCCCGGCCTCGAGTGCGCGGCGGAAGAACGGCTGCGCCTGTGCCTCGTCTAGCACCCACGGCCGCCACGCGGGCGTCCCATACGACATGCAGCCCAGCGCGAGGCGCGACACCGTGACGCCGGTGCGGCCGAGGGTCGTGTATTTCACGGGTCTATCTCATCCAGCGGCCGAGCCAGCCGAGGACCTCTCCGTACCAGAGCTTCGCGTTCGGCCCCTTGAGGACCCAGTGGTTCTCGTCGGGGAAGTAGACGAGGCGCGCCGGGACGCCCTTGGCCGTGAGCGTGCCGTAGAACTCGAGGCCCTGCCCGATCGGCACGCGATAGTCCCTCTCGCCATGCAGGATCAGGACGGGCGTCCTGAACGCCGCCGCGTAGCGGTTCGGGCTCCACTTCTCGACGGCGTCGCGGTTCGTGAACGGCGAGCCGCCGTAGGAGTGCTGGCGGCCGTACGTCGCGTCCGACGCGAACTGCGCCATGAGGTCGTAGACGCCCGCGTGCGAGACGAGGCACTTGAAGCGGTCCGTGTGGCCCGCGATCCAGTTCACGAGGAAGCCGCCGTACGAGCCGCC
>JBDTTJ010000279.1:0-4538 GCA_039930645.1 Acidobacteriota bacterium | reverse complement strand
CCTCGACGGGGTGGTCGCCCGCTACCTCGACTGCGGCATCTTCGAGCGGGGCTTCGCACGCATCCGGTGTCCCGACTGCGCCACCGAGCTCCTCCTCGCCTTCTCCTGCAAGGGACGCGGGCTGAGCCCCTCCTGCGCCGCCAAGCGCGCTGCCGAGTTTGCGGCCTTCCTTTAATGGCTGGCACCAAAAGGTGTTGGTAAACACCAATTACACCCATGGTGTCCGGTTGATGGATGACTTCCGGCTTGCGAATTTCGCATCGAATCCGGCGGCGTATCCGTATCGGTTTACGGCCGGTAACATCTACGTGAGCAGGGCGCAGTAGGCCTTGGTCTCGTCTCCCTGAGTGCCGGCATGGGGCGCCACAGCGCCTGCCGGCGCCCTATGTGTTGACCTGCTCCCCGGAGATCCACAGAGGGTGTGAGTTCTCCATGGACTGAAGGGTCTCTTACGGCGCCGTTCCGGGCCCGCGGAGCGCCTGTCCCGGGCGCGCCGCGGTGATCTTCCCGCCGTCCACGACGAGCGCGCCGTTGACGGCGACATACGGGAACCCCTCCGAGTAATGCAGCGGGTCGGCGTACGTCGAGACGGCCTTGACCTTCGCGAGGTCGAACGCGACGAGATCGGCGGGGAAGCCCTCCTTCAGGAGCCCGCGGTCCTTCAGGCCGGCGCGCGCGGCCGCGAAAGAGGTCATCTTCCGGACGGCCTCCTCGAGCGGAAGGAGCTTCTCGTCGCGAACGTACGTCGCGAGGATCCGCGCGGTCGACGCCCATCCGCGCGGGTGAGACTTCTCCTCCGAGAAGATCCCGTCGGTCGCCGAGGCGCCCGAGTCGGTGCAGAAGGACACGAGCCGGTGCTTGAGCGCCGACCTCACGTCCTCCTCGTCCATGCAGAAGAAGATGCAGGACGAGCGGGCCCCGTCCGCGAGGACGACGTCCATGAGGGCGTCGCGCGGGTCCTTCTTCTCTACGGCCGCGATCTCCTCGATCGTCCTGCCCTCGAGCGGCTTGAGCGCGGGCGTCAGCACCGCCGACACGATGATCCGCGCCGGGCCGCCGCTGCCGAAGTACTGGTTCTGCCAGTCGTCCGCGTCGCGGGCCATGTCCGCCTTCGCTTTCGCGCGCAGGCCGGGGTCCTTCAGGCGCGCGAGGAGCTTGTCCCGGCCTCCCTCGCGCATCCACGGCGGCAGGCAGGCGTCGAGAGGGTTCGACGCGGCCATCCACGGGTACTGGTTGGCGGCGACGTCGAGGCCCTCGGCCCGCGCGGCCTCGAGCCGGGCGAGGACGGCGGGCATCCGGCCCCAGTTGCGCTTGTAGGCCGTCTTGAGGTGCCAGACGTTCGCCGGGATCCGTGCTTCGCGCGCGATCCGGAAGACCTCGTCGAGCGACGCGTCGATCGCGTTGCTCTCCGAGCGCTGGTGCACGAAGTACACGCCGCCGTGCTTCGCGGCGGCCTTCGCCATCGCGACGATCTCGTCGGTGGAGTTGTAGATGTCGGGCACGTACTGGAGGGACGACGAGAGGCCGAGCGCACCGTCCTTCATCGCCTTCTCGACCTCGTCGCACATGCGGGCGAGCTCCGCCGGAGTGGCGCGGCGGTTCTCGCCGCCGATCACGAGCTGCCGGAGCGACCCCCCGCCGACGAGAGTGCCGAGGTTGATTGTCGGAGGCGCCTTCGCGAAGCGCGTGAAGTACTGGCCGAGCGTGAAGAAGTCCGCCCGGACGCCGTAGCGCTTCCACGTCGGTTCGGCCTCCTTGAACATCTTCTCGTCGTTCGGGGCGATGGAGTCGCCCTCGCCCGTGACCTCGGTCGTGATGCCCTGGGTGATCTTCGAGGCGGCGCGGGCGTCGACGAGAACGTTGTACTCGGACTGTCCGAGCAGGTCGATGAAGCCGGGCGCGAGGTACAGGCCGGACGCGTCGATCCGCCGCGCGGCGCGGGAGAGGCGGGCCTCGGGCAGCAAGCCAATTGCCGCGACGCGGCCGCCCGCGACCGCGACGTCCGCGCGGAACCACGGGGCGCCCGAGCCGTCCAGAACGCGCGCGCCCGTGAAGACGAGGTCGTCGCCCGAAGGCCCGGCTCCGGTCAGGAGAAAAATGGCCGCGATCGGGAGGACCGCGGCCGTCAGGATTCTCTTGAGCGGGAGGGGGGCGCCGCCGGGCGCTCCCGGACGGATCAGCGGGGGCCCCGCGACTCGCGGGGCGCGTCGGTCTTCGGGCGCGCCTCGTTCACGCGGATCGTGCGGCCGTCGTGCTGGGAGCCGTTGAGCGCCTGGATCGCCTTCTGGGCGTCCGCGTCGCTCATCTCCACGAAGCCGAAGCCCTTGGAACGGCCGGAGTCGCGGTCGGCGACGACGGTGGCGGACTCCACCGCGCCGTACGCCTCGAACAGGGCCCGGAGGGACGAATCGTTCACGCCGTAGGAGAGGTTGCCGACGTACAGTTTCATTCCGCGGATTCCTTTCACCTCACCGGGGTCCGATCGATCGGAAAAGTCTAGCACCCGGCGCAAGTCCGGCCCCCCGAGGCCACATGCCGGGGCGTCCGGTTGATACTCTCCGCCCATGGCTCGCATCCGACCGTTCCGTTCCGGCCGCCCGCCGAAGGCGCTCGCCGCGCGCGTCGCCTCCGTGCCCTACGACGTCGTCGACACGAAGGAAGCCCGCGCCCTTGCGGCCGGCAATTCCGTGTCGTTCCTCCACGTCTGCCGTCCCGAGATCGACCTCCCTGAGACGGCCGACATCCACGCCGACGAGGTCTACGCGAAGGGCAGGGAGAACCTCGACCGCTTCTTCGCCGACGGCACTCTCGTCGAAGACCCCGTGCCGCGCCTCCTGATCTACCGCCAGACCTGGCGAGGGCGGTCGCAGGACGGCTTCGTGGCGGCCTGTTCCGTGGACGACTACGACACGGACGTCATCCGCAAGCACGAGAAGACCCGGAGGGACAAGGAGGACGACCGCGTCCGCCACCTGCTGACTCAATCCGCGCACGCCGAGCCGGTCTTCCTGACGTACCGCGCCGTCGACGCAATCGACGCGCGCGTGGCGGCCGTGACGGCCCTCCCGCCCGAGTTCGACTTCGAGGCGCCCGACGCGGTCCGGCACACGCTGTGGCTCGTCCCGGAAACGGACGTCGCGTTCTTCGTCTCGGCGTTCGCGGCGGTGCCGCTTCTCTACGTGGCCGACGGCCACCACCGTTGCGCGTCCGCGTCCCGCGCCCGGGCGGCGCTGGCGGCGAAGGGTCCCCTCGCCGACGACCACCCCGTGAACTGGTTCCCGGCGGCGATCTTCCCGGACCGCCAGCTCGCGATCCTCCCGTACAACCGGGTCGTCAAGGATTTAGGGGGAGTGAGAAGAGAAGATTTCTTGGAAAGTGTGAGTGGGCGGTTCACGGTCGCGCCCGCAGCAGCTGCGGAGCCGGCCCGCCGCGGCACGTTCTCCATGTTCTTCGAAGAAATCTGGCAGAGCCTTACACCCCGCGAGCCGGTTGCGGCATCGGACCCGATCGCTTCCCTCGACGTCTCCCTTCTTCAGGATCGCCTTCTTTCCCCCGTCCTCGGCATTGGCGATCCGCGCACGGACCCGCGCATCGACTTCGTCGGTGGGATCCGCGGCACCTCGGAGCTCGAGGAGCGCGTGCGTTCGGGGCGCGGTGCCGTGGCGTTCGCGATGTACCCGACACAGATCTCGGACGTCATGGCGATCGCCGACGCCGGCGTCACGATGCCGCCGAAGTCCACGTGGTTCGAGCCGAAGCTGCGCTCGGGCCTCTTCGTCCACCGCTTCTGAGGAGCGCATGAGGGTTCTCGTCGCCGACAAGTTCGAGGAGTCGGGCCTCGCCGGTCTCTCGGCCCTCGGGTGCGAGGTCCTCTATGAGCCGAGGCTCGAGGGCGAGACCCTCGGGGCCCGGCTCGCGGAGTCGCGCGCCGACGTCCTCGTCGTGCGCTCGACGAAGGTGACCGCGGCAGAGATCGGAAAGGCCTCCGGGCTCTCTCTGATCGTCCGGGCAGGAGCGGGCGTGAACACGATCGACCTCGCGGCAGCCTCCGCGCGGGCCGTCGCGGTCTCGAACTGCCCCGGCAAGAACGCGATCGCGGTCGCCGAGCTGGCGTGGGGGCTTCTCCTTGCGCTCGACCGGCGTCTCGTCGAGCAGGCCGTCGACCTCCGCAGCGGCGTCTGGAACAAGGCCGAGTACGGCAAGGCGAAGGGTCTCGCGGGCCGGACGCTCGGCGTGATCGGCCTCGGAGCGATCGGCCTCGAAGTCGTGACGCGCGCCCACGCGTTCGGGATGCCCGTCGTCGCTTGGAGCCGCTCGCTCGACGACGACCACGCCGAGCGTCTCGGCGTGGCGCGCGCCGACTCGATCCACGCGCTGGCGGCCGCTTCGGACGCCGTGTCGGTCCACTGCGCGCTCACGAAAGAGACGAGAGGCTTCCTGGACGCGAAGTTCTTCGAGGCCCTGAAGCCGGGAGCCTTCTTCGTGAACACGAGCCGCGGCGAGATCGTGGACGCGGCCGCCCTGCGCAAGGCGATCGC
>JBDTTJ010000278.1:0-4564 GCA_039930645.1 Acidobacteriota bacterium | reverse complement strand
TGCGGGGTCTGCGAGATCAAGTGCCCGACGCACACGATCACGGGCGGCAAGAACGAGAAGTTCGTGATCCACCAGAATCGCTGCATCGACTGCTCGGTCTGCGCGGTCTACTGCCCCGTGTCGTGCATCCAGGACCAGCACGGCGAGATCGTCCAGAAGGTCAAGCCGAAGGACATCCCGAAGGCGATCGTGGACCGCGACCTCTGCACGGCCTGCGAGTTCTGCATCGACATCTGCCCGTTCGATTGCATCCACCTCGTGGCCGATCCCCTGGCCCCGAATTTCCACTACAAGGTCGCCGAGGTGGACGCCGCCCCGTGCGTCTCCTGCCGCCTCTGCGAGACCGTATGCGACAAGGACGCCATCTACGTCCCGAACCCGATCACGCAGGCGAAGCAGTACCTGCCCGTGCTCTGAAGAAAGAAGAGAAGAGAAGATTTCTTTAGAAGGTGAAGAGGGGGAGGGGAGCTCGTCCCCATCCGCGACGCCCGCGGGGCGGCTGCTCGTTCAGTTCTTCCTGATCCCCGCGTTCGTCGTCGGCGTCGCCGTCTTCGTCTTCTGGCTCTTCGGCTCGCTCGCCGTCGACCACAAGACCCCGGTCGAACTCCTCTCGGACGTGCGCACGGGCGGCCGCAACCAGCGCTGGCAGGCCGCGTTCGAGCTCACGAAGAAGCTTCCCGCCCTGACGGACTCCGCCGAGAAGGCCGCGTTCTCGGCGGCCGCGATGAAGGCGTTCGAGGGCGCCGGGGCCGACGACCCACGGGTGCGCCGCTATCTCACGCTCGTTCTCGGCCGCCTCGGCGACCCGAAGTCGGTCCCGCTGCTCGAGAGCGCGCTCGACGACAAGGACCCCGAGACCCGCCTGTACGCGCTCTGGGCGCTCGCGCTCGTCGGCGACCCGAAGTCGGCCCCGAAGGTGCGGCCGCTCCTCGACTCCGAGGACCCCGGCGTCCGGAAGACGGCCGCGTTCGCGGCCGGGCGCATGGAGGACGGCGACGCCGTGCCCGCGCTCAAGCGCCTCCTCGCGGATCCCGTCACGGACGTGCGCTGGAACGCGGCCCTCGCGCTCGCGACGCTCGACGACGCCTCCGCCAAGGACGTCCTCATCGGGATGTGCGACCGCGCCGCGCTGCGCGCCACGCCCGGCCTGTCGGCCGAGCAGCAGGAGGATGCGCTCCTCAACGGACTGCGCGGCCTTGCGCTCCTGAAGGACCCCGACGCGCAGTCGATCGGAAAGCGCATGGTGGACGCGGACCCGTCGCTGAGGGTCCGGCGGGAGGCCCGCAAGATCCTGGAGTCCCCCCGGCGGTGACGCGGTTCGCGGCAAATCTTGACGCCGCCCGTTATTTTTGAGACTTTCACGGTCGTTTCCGAAAGAGGAGGGCATGGCGGACACGGTCACCACGGGAACCGCTCCGGCTGCGACCACGGCGACTGAGGCTCCGTCGCCGTCGCGGCGTGGCTTTCTCTCGTGGCTGGCGGTCGCGTGGCTCGCGTTCGCGGCCGGCATCGGGGCCCTCCTGACGTTGACGGCGCGCTTCCTCTTCCCGAACGTCCTCTTCGAGCCGCCGTCTTCGTTCAAGGCCGGCTTCCCGTCCGACTACCAGGCGGGCGAGGTCGACGAGCGGTGGAAAGAGAAGTACCAGGTCTGGATCGTGCGGAACACCGAGATGGTGTACGCGCTCATCACGGTCTGCACACACCTCGGGTGCATCCCGAATTGGCTCGCCGCCCAGAACAAGTTCAAGTGCCCGTGCCACGGCTCCGGGTACTACCGATCGGGCATCAACTTCGAAGGCCCGACGCCGCGCCCGCTCGAGCGCGCCGCGATCTCGATCTCGCCGGACGACGGCCAGATCTTCATCGACAAGTCCCGGAAGTTCCTCTACGAGAAGGGCCAGTGGACCGACCCCGCGGCTTTCATCAAGACGACGTAGAAAGAGAAGATGAAGAGAAGAGAGAAGATTTCTTTTGAAAGAAAGAGGGGAGCCGCGTGAGCCTCGAGAAGACGTGGCGTCGGCTCCAGCGTGCGGTCGTCGAGACCCAGGTCTGGAAGTCCATCTTCCGCGTGGGCATTCCGAACACGAACCGCAAGCGCGTCCTCGCGGTGCTCGGCAACGTCGTCCTTCACCTGCACCCCGTCAAGACCCGCAAGTCCGGCGTGAAGATGCGCTACACGTGGTGCGCGGGCGGGATGACGTTCTTCCTGTTCCTCGTCCTCACGTTCACGGGCCTGCTCCTCATGTTCTATTACCGCCCCACGATCGAGTACGCGTACGGCGACATGCTCGACCTGCGCGAGCAGGTGCCGTTCGGAATCATGCGCGAGATGCACCGGTGGGGCGCGCACGCGATGGTCATCGCGGTGTGGATCCACATGTTCCGCGTCTTCATGACGGGCTCCTACAAGCCGCCGCGGGAGTTCAACTGGAACGTGGGCGTCGTCCTGCTCGTCCTCACGCTCCTCCTCTCGTTCACGGGCTACCTCCTTCCGTGGGACCAGCTCGCGATCTGGGCGATCACGGTCGGATCGAACATGGCGCGCGCGACGCCCCTCGCGGGAAACGAGGGCCCGTTCTCGGCCCAGATCGCCGTGAACGGCGTGAACCTGGTGACGGCCGGCAGCGACGCGCGCTTCGGCCTCCTCGGCGGCCGGATCGTCGGCGCGAACGCGCTCCTGCGCTTCTACGTCCTGCACTGCGTTTTCATCCCGCTCATTGCGGCGTTCCTCATGGCCGTCCACTTCTGGCGCGTGAGGAAAGACGGCGGGATCTCGGGGCCGCTGTAGACCGATGAATGCGATCAAGAACGCCATCAACTGGCTCGCGTCTCCCGCCATCGCGGTGACGCTGTCGATGGTGGGCCTCGTCGCGGCCATGTTCTACAAGCCGCTGTGGACGAAGCGTGGCGGCCTCCTCCTCTTCGCGACGCTGGCCGGCGGCTTCGCGTTCAGCTTTTCGGACCCGAACTTCCGGATCGTCGCGAGCATGCCCGACAACGTCCCGATCCTCGGGATGCTCTTCCTCGTCGGGTTCTTCTTCTGGTACGCGATGTACCAGGCGCACCTCAACGACGCCCGCCTCGAGAAGGGCCTTCCGCCGCTGGAGAAGGAAGACAGCGACAAGAAGGTCTTCACGTGGCCGGACCTCGTCTACGTCGAGCTCATCGCCCTGATCGTGTGCTCGATCGTCATGACGGTCTGGTCGATCGTCCTGAAGGCGCCGCTCGAGGAGCCCGCGAACCCCGGCGCGGCGCCGAATCCCGCGAAGGCGCCGTGGTATTTCCTCGGCCTCCAGGAGCTGCTCGTCTACTTCGACCCGTGGATGGCGGGCGTCGTCCTCCCGACGCTCATCATCGTCGGCCTCATGGCGATCCCGTACATCGACACGAACCCGCGCGGCAACGGGTACTTCTCCTTCCGTGAGCGGAAGTGGGAGATCGTCATGTTCTGCTTCGGGTTCATCATCCTTTGGGTGGTCCTGATCATCCTCGGGACGTTCCTGCGCGGCCCGAACTGGAACTTCTTCGGCCCCTACGAGACCTGGGACCCGAACAAGCTCGAGCCGCTGAACAACGTGAGCGTCTCGGAGATCTTCTGGGTCAAGTGGCTGAGCACGGCCCTCCCGACGTTCTGGCTCAAGCGCGAGCTGCCCGGCATCCTCCTCGTCCTCTTCTACATGGGCGCCCTGCCCGGGGTGCTCTCGAAGACGCTCTTCCGGCGCTTCTACGAGAAGATGGGAACCGTCCGGTACCTCGTGGGCGTGAACCTGTTCCTCATCATGCTCGCCGTGCCGATCAAGATGTACCTGAGGTGGATCTTCAACCTCAAGTACATCGTCAACATCCAGGAATTCTCGTTCAACATCTGAGATGGCCAAAGCTCCGCCACCCGAACCGATCGACCACCACTACGACATCGCGAAGCTGACGAAAGTCTTCGCGATCGTGTCGATCCTCGCCTTGCCTGCGTTCGCCTGGATGACGTGGCAGGACTACGGGCGCGACTGGAAGAGCTGGCAGAAGAAGTTCGTCGAGAACGACCGTAAGAAGACGCGAGAGGCGCTGCGCGCCGCCGCCGGGAAGATCGACCCCGACCTCGAGCAGAAAACCCTCGACCAGAAGCGCGAAGGCGCGCGCGAGCTGCGTCGCAACCGCGCGGCGGTCGCCGAGGCCGAGGAGAAGGACCGCAAGGCCGAGGGCGCCTGGTTCGAGGCGGACCAGGACTTTCGCTTCAAGAAGGCCGAGATGGACACGGCACGCTACGTGTACGAGACGCGCCAGAAGGAAGACCCGAAGTCCGCCGCGACCGCGAAGGCCAGGGCGGCCTACGAGCGTCTCGGGGCCGCCTACGACGAGAGCCGCGGCCGCGAACAGGCCGCGCAGAAGGCCTGGGACGGGACCCGGGCGGCGCTCGCGGAACTCCAGAAGACGAAGAGGGAAGCCGAGGAGGCTCTCGCGAAGATCGACGAGGAGTACGACCGCTACCGGGCGAAGCTCAAGACTCTCCGACAGAACGACGCGTTCTATTTCGTCCGCAACGCGCCGATCGCCGACATGCTCGCGC
>JBDTTJ010000277.1:0-4568 GCA_039930645.1 Acidobacteriota bacterium | reverse complement strand
ACGCGGACGGCGAAGAGCACCGAGCCCACGAGAATCGCGTCGCCGTGTTTCAGGCTCCGCGACGCGTCGGGCGCCCGGCCGCCGACCGTCGTCCCGTTCTTGCTGGCGAGGTCCTCGAGGAACGCCTCGTCCCCCTCGACGGTGACGCGAGCGTGACGGCGCGAGACCGTGTTGTCGTCGACGAAGACGGCGGCATGCGGGTCGCGGCCGATCACGTTTTCTCCCGGAGCGAGCGGGATCGCGTGCCCGTCCCGCACGAGGGAGAAAACGCTCGCGAGCCCCGCTCGCACGCCTGAATCCCCGGTGGCCTCGCCGGAGAACGCGTAGCCGAAGCCGTGAACCGTGCGCAGGAAACCGTCGCGGCGGCCCTTCTCCCCCATCCCCTCCCTGATCTCGGCGACCAGGTTCGCAAGGTTCGCCTCCACGACGAACGTGTCCGGCCACAGGGTCTCCTGCAGTTCCAATTTCGCCATCGCACGCGGTCGGTTCCCCACGAGGATTTCGAGGAGCGCGAATGCCTTTGGCGACAGCGGGACGGGCCCTCCCCCGTGGAAGAGTTGGCGGCTCTCCGGGTCGAAGAGGCAATCGCCGAACCTGAGTGCCACTTGAATCTCTCCGGAGAATATCAATTCCCTGGAAATGACCTGTGAAATCCCGGGCCGCGCGCCCCATGTTGTTCCCATGAGTCGCGCGGCGACCCGGCGGACCTGTCTCCCAGCGGCGATCGCGCTCCTCCTCACGGGCGCATTCCGGGTTGTCGGCCAGGAGCCCACGATTCTGGCGGGCGCGGCGTTTACGCGAACGGCCTTCGGGATGACGTTCGACGTGCCCGCCCGCGACCGTACCAGAGTCGACGAGGTCTTCGCGGGCCTCGGCTGGCTCCCGTCGGGCCCCGACGGCAAGACCCTGAACCCCGAGGCGGCGTTCCTCCTGTGGCGGCAGCGCGACGGCAGCGCGAGCCGGCTGAGGGCCGTTCTCGTCGGGATTTACGACGACGTGCGCTGGAACCGCCGGATTGCGGAGAACGCGGACTTGGTCCTCACCTTCGAGAACACGACGTTCCCCTGGGCGCGGTCCGAGTACGCGGGCGGAGAACGGCTGAAGGCCGAGGAGCTCCAATGGCATTCGATTCGCGCGGGAGCGGGCGTCGCATACCGGGTCGCGTTGGAGCCCGGGCATCCGGACAATTCCTTCGAAGGATCCCTCTCCTACGAGCCCGGCGCTCTCTACTTTTCGAAGAACTCTTCGACGGCGATGGAGTTCACGCCGCCCTCGAACGCGTACGAGGGACGCCTCCATGGGCGGGTCCGTGCCGACGCGCTCACCCGAAACCTCCTCGAGCTTCCCCACCTCGGTTGGGCCGCCGGGCTCGACGCCTGGGCTGCCCATCGCGCCGGCTGGCAGGACTGGGGCGGGGGTCCGACGGGGGCGCACGCGGCCGCGGATACCCGTTCGTGGACCGCACTCGCCGGGTTCGCCCTCGCCGCGCTCCCGCTGCCCCTCGGGGACCGGAGGCATCGGATCCTCGCGTCCGTATACGCCGGGACGGGATCGAACCTCGACCGGTTCTCGGCGTTCCGGCTCTCGGGCGGCTCGAACGCCGGGGACTACGAGACGATCACGCGGCCCGTCCTCCCGACGGCCGGTCTCGACGAGATCGTCTCGCGCGGCTACGTGATCGCCAATCTCGAGGCCCGGCTGCAGCTCGCCTTCTTCCTGTTTCTGCACCTCAAAGGAACGCTCGCCTCGGTGGATCGGACCGTCCGCGACGTGTCAGGGGCGCTCCTCCAGCGCACCGACGGCCCGAACGCCGTCACGATCGGACTCACGAGCGGGTTCTTCTGGTCCTCGGAGCTCGAACTCTCTTGGTCGCGGAGCGCCGCGCTGGAGAGCCGGGACGGGGACGGCTTCACGCCGGGTCGAGACGGCGTCTATTTCTCATTTACCAAGACCTTCTGACAAATTGTGCGTTCCGGGGACACGCGCCGTAGAATCGTCTCCGTCACGTGACGCTCCACGCAGGCGACCGCCTCGGTGCGTACGAGATCCTCGCGCCGCTCGGCTCGGGGGGAATGGGCGAAGTCTGGCGCGCGCGGGACACGCGGCTGAGGCGCGACGTCGCGATCAAGGTCCTGCCGGACTCGCTCGCATCCGACCCCGTCGCCCGTACGCGGTTCGACCGCGAAGCGCGGGCCGTCGCGGCCCTCTCGCACCCGAACATCCTCGACATCCACGACGTGGGCGCCGAGGGCGGCGTCTCGTGGGCCGTCACCGAGCTCCTCGAGGGCCAGACGCTCAAGGCGCGGCTGGACGAAGGCGCCCTGCCCTGGAGGCGGGCCGTGGAGATCGCGCTCGCGCTCACAGAGGGCCTCGAGGCGGCCCACGCCCGCGGAATCGTCCACCGCGACGTCAAGCCCTCGAACGTGTTCCTCACGTCGGACGGGCGCGTGAAGATCCTCGATTTCGGCATCGCCACGCTCGACGATTCGATGAACCTCTCGCAGGGCCCGCGCGACGTCACGGAGCCTCACGCCATCGTCGGCACCGCCGGCTACCTCTCCCCCGAGCAGATCCGGCGCGAGACCGCCGACGCGCGCAGCGACATCTTCGCGCTCGGGTGCGTCCTCTACGAGATGGTCACGGGACGCCGCACGTTTCCGGGCGACACGCCGCCCGAGGCGCTCGTCGCAACGCTGCGCGGCGAACCTCGCGATCCGGCCGACCTCGTGACGGGCCTCCCGCCCGAGCTCCGGCGCCTGATTCTCCGGTGCCTCGAGAAGAGGCCGGACCGCCGCTTCCAGACGGCGGCCGACCTCGGGTTCGCGCTGAAGATCCCCTTCACGGGCTCGAGGGAAGCGCACGACTTCGTCTCGGCGACGGATGAAACAGAAGTCATCGCCCCGGCTTCGGAGTCCCGCCCGCGGCCGCGAACCGCCTCGGTCGTCGCCGGTGGAGCCCTTCTCGCCGCGGCCCTCGCGACCGCGGCGTGGCTGCTCCTCTTCCGCGAGAGCCGATCCGCCGCCGACGTTCTCGCCGTCCTCCCTTTCACGAACGAGACCGGCGACCCCGCCCACGAGTACCTATCCGAGGGTGTGACCTGCTCCCTGATCGACAGCCTCTCGAAGACGCCCGGACTCGCGGTCCTCGCGCGTTCGACCGTCTACGCGGCCCCGCCGCACGGGAACGACCCGCGCGCCGCCGGCCGCGCGCTGCGCGCGCGCGCCGTCCTCGTGGGGCGCGTCCGCCGGCAGGGAGCCGACCTGCACGTCGACGCCGAGCTCGTCGACGTCGCGAGCGGCGTCCTGGTGTGGGCGGGCCAGGTCACCGACCGTGCGGGGGACGCCGTGCCGGCCGCCGCGGACCTCGCCCCGCGCATCGCGCGCGCGCTGAGGCCCGCGCTGACGGTCGAGGAGGAGAAACGCGTCGCGGGCCGGCCCCACGACCCACAGGCGTGGGACCGCGTCCAGCGCGGCCGGTTTTTTCTCAACAAGCGCACGGAAGAGGGGATCTTCAAGGCGCTCGGTTACTTCCAGGACGCCGCGCTGCTCGATCCGCGCGAAGCTGAAGCCTGGTGCGGCCTCGCCGACGTGCACCACCTTCTCGCCTACTACGGGTTCGCGGCTCCCGCAGAGCTCGTGACCAAGCAGCGGGAGTTCGCCGCAAGGGCCGCCGCCCTCGACCCGACGCTCTCGGGGCCGCACGCGATCCTCGCGGACACCCGCTACCTCACCGACCACGACTGGCCCGGGGCGGAGCAGGAGTTTCGGCTCGCCCTCTCGCTCAACCCGAGCGACGCCGTCGCGCGGCAGTGGTACTCGAACTTCCTCACCGCG
Organism: Acidobacteriota bacterium; assembly: GCA_039930645.1. GTDB lineage: Bacteria > Acidobacteriota > Thermoanaerobaculia > UBA5066 > UBA5066 > Fen-183. Next base: position 735 of record JBDTTJ010000277.1, on the reverse strand, counting down.
GCGGGCCGCTCCGACGAAGCGCTCACCGAGATCGCGCGGGCGCGTTCGCTCGACCCCCTGAACGCGGTCATCCAGATGGACGCGGGGCTCGCGCGCTACTTCGGCGGAGACCCGGCGGGCGGCGAGGAAGAGATCCGGCGCGCGATCGAGATGGACCCGGCGAACCCGCTCCCGCGGCTCTGGGTTTCCCTCCCGCTCCTCGCGCAGAAGCGATACGACGAGGCGCTCGCCGAGCTGCGCAAGGCCCGCGAAATCGCTCCGTCGGTGCCGGACGCCATCGCGTTTCTGGGCTACGCGAGCGCCCTCGCGGGCCACACGGCGGACGCCGAGGCCGCGCGGCGGGAGCTCGACGCCCTCGCGAAGGTGCGTTACGTGGGCGGGTTTCCGTTCGCGATCCTCACGCTCGGACAGAAGAAGACCTCCGAGTCGCTCGGATGGCTCGAGAAGTCCTGCGCCGACGGTGACGGCCGTCTTGCATATCTCGGAGTCGAGCGCGGGTTCGACCCCCTCCGCAACGAGCCTCGCTTCGAGGAGGTCGTTCGACGCCTCGGGATCCCGAAGCGGCGTTGACTCAGCCGAAGTCGAGGAGCGCCTTCGCGAGACGCGGTCCGGGCTTCGGGACGGCCGCGCGAATCTCGGGCACGAGCATTCGTGCACGCACGCGCGCCGATGGCTCCCGGAGGGCGTACTCGAGGAGGTCCGCGGCCGACGCCTCGTCCGCGGGGTTCGAGCGCA
>JBDTTJ010000276.1:0-4616 GCA_039930645.1 Acidobacteriota bacterium | reverse complement strand
GGAAGTGGACGTGGGCCCACACGGCCGCCCGAATCGAGGAGCGGCTGCGCGAGATTGGGGTCTGACGCCTCAGTCGGCCGGCCGGGACGGGACGCGCGTGAAGCGCCCCTTGAGCCGCAGGAAACGCTTCTCATATAGCTCGAACGATGCGACGCCGGCGGCAACCGTCAGGACGAGCCCGAGCGCGAACACCACGGGCCACGAGGGGCTGACGAGGTGCGCGACCCGGAGCGCGAGGACGTGCACGACGTACAGCCCGTACGAGATCTTGCCGAGGTACGCGACAACCCGCGCAGCGAGAGAGGTCCCCGGCTTCCAGCCGAGGACGGCGACGAGGACGAGGAGGCAGGAGACCGCGACGCTCGGGTACATCCCGAGCGCGCCGGGGCCCTTGAACGCGTTCCACGTGCCGCAGGCCCAGAGCCCCGCGAGGCCCGCAGCCGCGAGGAGGACGCGCGCCCGCCCGCCGAGGCGCGGCAGGCGCGGCTCGAGCCCCGCGAGGAGGATCCCGAGGGCGATCGGGTCGAGGCGCGCGAGACTGTTGCACCAGATGCCGGGGTGGAGGGTGCCCTCCGATACGAGGAAGACGCGGACCGCCGTTGCCGCCACGAGGAGGCCGGCCCCGAGCGGCACGAGCCGGCGTACGCCCGCGACGGAGAGGAGCAGCGGCCACGTCAGATAGAACTGCTCCTCGATGCCCACGCTCCAGAGCGGGTCGGCGATCGAGTCGGTGTAGTTGTGGCGCACGAACCACCAGTTCCCGGCGAACGCCGCGAACCACGCGAGCGCAGTGCCTCTCAGCGGCCGGTCGGGCACGAGCGCCGCAACGGCGAGGAACGCGAAGTAGAGCGGCCAGATGCGGAGAATGCGGCGGACCCAGAACGCGGGGACGTCGATGTCCCCGAACGCCAGGAACTCGCGCCGGAACAAGTCCGTGATCAGGAAGGCGCTGAGGACGAAGAAGAGGTCGACGCCGAAGGCGCCGGCCACGACGAGGCCTTCGAGCGGGCCGTCGAGCGAGGCCTTCACGGTGACCACCGAGTGGTGGAGGAAGACCGCCAGGAACGCGTAGAAGCGAAGCGCGTCGAGCTCGGGACGGTAGGCGGCCGGCGCGCCCGCCGTGGCGGCCGGGCGGGCGCCCCGCCCGAGAGGCTTCGAACCGGACGTCTTGCGCGCCAACGTCCCGGGATCATAGGGGGACGTCGCGCACCGCGGCCAGCGCCGCCTCGTTCCCTATACTTGCCGCGTGAGCCTGCAGGTCCCCGACGACGAGTGGGTCTCGGCGCGCGTCGAGGCCGCCCGGCACGATCGCGAGATGGCGCTCGCGGCCGCGCGCCGGCTCGAGGACGAGGTGAAGACGCTCTCGTACCGCGTCGCCGAGCTCGAGGCCGGGCGCGTCGCCCTGAAGAGCCGCGCCGAAGAGGCCGAGGCCTGGATGACGGCTGTCCGGGGCTCGGCGCCCTGGCGCGTCATCCAGTGGATGCGGGGCCTCGTGGGCCGGAAGTGGTGACGGAGAGCGACGTCGAACGTCTCAGGCACGAGGCGGCCGAGCTGCGCGCCCTCGTCCGCGACCTGTCCGCGCGCCTCACCGCCGCCGTAGGCGCCCTTCCCCTCGACGCGGCCCTCTCCCTTGCGCGCGGGGGCGAGCCGGGCGCAGAGCCGCCGTTCCGCCTCGAGGGCTGGAACGAGACGATCGACATGACCCCGGCCGACGTCGCGCCCGAGATGGAGCTGCTCTGGAAGAGGCTCCCGCCCCGGGAGGGCGCTTGACGCCCCGCCGGGCGGCGATCGTCGTCCTCTGCTGGAACCGCTGGGAGCTGACGCGCCGCTGCCTCGAGACCCTGAGAGCGCACACGAACCTCTCGACGGCCGAGATCGTCGCCGTGGACAACGGCTCGACGGACGAGACGCCGGCGCGTTTGAAGGAGGTCCCGGGGATCCGCGTCGTGACGAACGCGTCGAACCTCGGCTACGTCCGCGGCAACAACGCGGGAATCGCGACCGTAGCGCCCGACGCCGACGTCGTCCTCCTGAACAACGACGTCGAGGTCCACGAGGACGGCTGGCTGGACCGCCTGCGCGAGGCCGCACACGCGGCGCCAGACGTCGGGATCGTAGGCTGCCGCCTTGTCCTGCCGGACGGGCGCCTCCTGCACGCGGGCACGTACATCCTCCCGGACACGCTCTGGGGCCAGCAGATCGGCGCACTCGAGACGGACGTGAACCAGTACGCGCGGACGCGCGACGTCGAGGGCATCGTCTTCGCGTGCGCGTACATCAAGCGCGAGGTCCTCGCGAGGATCGGCCGGCTCTCGGAAGAGTTCCAGTCGTACTTCGAGGACACGGACTTCTGCCTCCGCGCGAAAGAGGCGGGCTTCCGTACGGTCGTCTGCGGGGCCGTCACGCTCGTCCACCACGAGCACGGCTCGACGTCGGACGAGCCCGCGACGTTCGAGGCGCTCTTCAAGACGAGCCGCAAGACGTTCGGCCGGCTGTGGGAGCAGAAGCTCCGCGCTCGTGCCCGACGCGAGGTCCTCTGGCAGTCGATTCTGAACTTTCCGACGGGCTACGCGATGAGCTGCCGCGAGATCCTCCGCGCCTGCGAGCGCGAGGGGATCCGCGCCGCGTACGAGTACGTCTACGGGCCGGGCACGCCCTTCGTCGTGCGCGAGAACCCGGACGCGCGGGACTACGTGCTGAACGTCCTCTCGAAGCGCGACGCCGGGCGACGCCCGAAGGTGTCGGTCGTCTATGGGCAGGGCGACGTCTTCCACCGCGCCCGCGGCCGGACGAAGGTCGGCTACACGATGCTCGAGGTAGACGGCTTCCCCGAGGACTGGGTGAAACAGGCGAACGAGATGGACGAGGTCTGGGTACCGTCCGCGTTCAACCGTGAGGGGTTTCTCGCCTCAGGCCTGAAGAAGCCGGTCTTCGTGATGCCTCTCGGTGTCGATATCGACCACTTCCACCCGGGCATACGCGGTGTCAGGAATCCCGCCGGCGACTTCGTCTTCCTCGCGAACTTCGAATGGGGCGAGCGGAAGCGCGCCGACATGATCCTGAAGGTCTTCAACCAGACGTTCCGCCGGACGGACCCCGTCGTCCTCGTCTGCAAGGTCATCAACGTGAACAAGACGACGGACGTGATCGCGCAGATCGAGGCGCTCGGCCTGTCGACGCGCGGCGGGCGGATCGCGATCCTCCACAACCGCGAGTTCCCGTACCACCAGCTCGGCGCGCTCTACCGCTCTGCGGACTGCTACGTGTCGGCCGCGCGCGGCGAGGGCTGGGACATGCCGCTCATGGAGGCGATGGCCTGCGGCCTCCCCTCCATCGCGACGGACTGGGGCGCCCATACGGAGTTCGTGCACGAGGGGATCTCATACCCCCTGCGCATCCGCGGCCTCGTGCCCGCCGACGCGCGCGCCCCGTACTACAAGGGCTTCCGCTGGGCGGACCCCGACCCCGAGCATCTCTCACACCTGTTCCGGCGCGTCGTCGACCACCGCGACGAGGCCGCCGCAAAGGGCCGCCGGGCCGCCGTCGAGATGGCGGCGATGTGGACGTGGGACCACGCGGCGCGGCGGATCGCGGAGCGGCTGGATAAGATCGGCGCATGAACGGCCCGCCGTCCCTCGCCGGCGCCCGCGCGCTCGTCACGGGCGGCGCGGGGTTCATCGGCTCAAACCTCGTCCTCGCGCTCGTGGAGCGCGGGGCGAGGGTGACGGTCGTGGACGCGATGATCCCCGGCTACGGCGGGAACTCGTTCAACCTCGAGTCCGTGCGGGCGGCCGTCGACTTCCACGAGGCGGACATCCGCGATCCCGACGCGATGAACGCGCTCGTCGAGGGGCAGGACGTCGTGTTCCACCTGGCGGGCCAGGTCGACCACGTGCTCAGCCTGACGGACCCGTTTCCCGACATCGACATGAACGTGAAGGGCACCGCGGTCGTGATGGAGGCGCTCAAGCACCGCAACCCGCGGGCGCGCGTCGTGTTCACGGGGACGCGCGGCCAGTACGGCCCCGCGGTGTCGCTGCCGGTCTCCGAGGACGCCCCCACGAACCCGCGCGGCATCTACGAGATCTCGAACCTCACAGCCGAGAAGATCATCGAGGTCTACGACCGCGTGCACGGGATCCCGTCGTCTCTCCTCCGGCTCACGAACGTGTACGGACCGCGCGCGCAAATGAAGCACTCGCGCTACGGGGTCGTGAACTGGTTCGTGCGCCTCGCCCTGGACGGCGAGACGATGAAGGTGTTCGGCGACGGCGCGATCAAGCGCGACTTCCTCTACGTGGACGACTGCGTGGAGGCCATCCTCCTCGCCGCCGCGCCCGGCGCGCCCCGCGCCGAGGTCCTCAACGTCGGCGTCGACACGCCGACCACGTTCGGGGACCTGGCCGTCGAGCTCCAGGCGCTGACGGGCGCCCGCTGGGAGTACGCGCCGTTCTCGGCCGAGCGCAAGGCGCAGGAGCCCGGCGACTTCGTTTCCGACATCACGAAGATCGGCCGGCTTCTCGGCTGGCGTCCCCGGACGTCGCTGCGCGAGGGCCTCGAGAAGACCCTCGCCTTCTACCGCGTGAACAAGGCTCACTACTGGTAGGGTTGGAAGA
>JBDTTJ010000275.1:0-4645 GCA_039930645.1 Acidobacteriota bacterium | reverse complement strand
CGGCCGCGTCGTCGTCCACGACGAGGACGGCGAGCGGCGGACCGGGTTCGGCCTCGCCCGCCACGTCAGCCGCCTCCGGAAAGAGTCCGGGGGAGCCCGTCGAGCAGCGCGAGGGCGCGGTAGTCGGTCATGTCCATGTGCAGCGGCGTCACGGAGACCCAGCCCTCGGCGACCGCGAGAAGGTCGGTCCCCTCGGCCTTCGTGTCCACGAACGTCCCGCCAATCCAGTAGTAGGGCTTGCCGCGCGGATCGATCTTCTCGACGATGTTCTCGCCGTAGCGGCGCCGTCCCATGCGCGTCGGCCGAAATCCCTTCGGCGCCCCCGCGGGGATGTTCACGTTCCAGAGCGTGTCCTTGGACGGCGGATGGTCCTTCGCCCACGCGATGAGCTCCCGGGCGGCGGACTCGGCGCCCGACCAATCGACCGTGCCGACCGCGTCGCGCCCGTAGTCGAGCGAGAACGCGATGGAGGTGACGCCCAGGAGCGTGCCCTCGAAGGCGCACGCCACCGTCCCGGAATACGTCACGTCGTCGCCGAGGTTCGGGCCCGCGTTGATCCCGGAGAAGACGAAGTCCGGCGGGTCCGCCTTCAAGATCGAGCAGAGCGCGATGTTGACGCAGTCCGTGGGCGTCCCGTCGACGACCCACGTCCGTTCGTCCTTCTGGCGCACGCGAAGGGGGCGGTGCATCGTGAGCGCGTGCGAGGAGGCGCTCTGCTCGCGGTCGGGCGCCACGACGTACGTCTCGAACCCGGCCGAGCGCGCGGCGCGCTCGAGAGCGAGGAGCCCCTCGCTGTGGACGCCGTCGTCGTTCGAGATGAGGGCCTTCACGCGGCGGGGCCCTCGTAGACGACTTTGTTGCGTTCGGTCTCGTGCAGGACCACGCGCACGAGCCGCGCGGGCGCCACGGCCGGGGCCAGCTCGTTCCAGATCGCGACGGCGATGTTCTCGGCCGTAGGGTTCAGGCCGGCGAGGAACGGGACGTCGACGTTCAGGTGCCGCCGGTCGCAGCGCCTGACGACGCGCTCGGACACGACCCGCTTGAGGTCTCCGAAGTCCATGACCCAGCCCGTTTCGGGCTGGATGGGGCCCTCGACGGTGACCTCGAGCCCATAGGTGTGCCCGTGGCCGTGCGGGTTGTTGCACTTGCCGAAGACGCGGCGGTTCCACTCCTCGTCGCGCCCGTCCGTGTGGAGGCGGTGGGCCGCCGAGAAATGCGCCAGCGTCGTGATCCGGACGCCCGGAGCGCCGGTTCCGGGCGCCGCGGTCATCGGGCCCACCGTTCCCTCGCGCTTTCCCAGAGGCGCATCCGGCGGTAGACCTCGTCGGGCGTCGCGTCCACCCAGACCGTCTGAGAGTAGGCGATGCCGCGGGCTCGCTGGCCCTCGCGCAGGATGTGGTCGGTCGCGGCCACCGCGGTGCAGGGGCGCGTCTCGAAAACGGGCGTCCCGTCGATCACGTCGCCGACCATGACGGCCAGCGCCGAGACGCCGAGGAGCGTGAGGCACGAGGCGAGCTCCTCCTTGCCGTGGGCGACGGACTGGAGCTCCGAGGCGCCCCCGGCCTCGAAGCCGGCGGGGACGAACCAGCGGATCGAGAACGCGAGCGGGTCGCCCTCGTGTCCTCCTCGCAGGTAGATCCTCTGTCCGTTCTCGATGGCGCCGGGCATGCCCGGAGTTTACGAGACGAACCCCTTTTCGAGCGTCCCTTGACGTTCGGCGTTTTCGGACCCATATCTTGATTGGCCCTGCGCGCCGGTCACGGCGGGGTTGGACGGGAGGAGGACGAAGGCAGGCGAAAGCCGGTTCCCGACGAACGACGGCCGACGGTCGACGCCGTTTAAAGGACACGCGCCGATTGGCGCAAGCCAACAAGGAATCCCCCTGATCCCCCCGACGCGGGGCGTAGCGAGCCCGAGGGAACCGGTGCCCTCGGGCTCACGTATTCTGGGACCGCGCGGGGGCCTCGTCAGACCGGGACGCGGAAGCTCTGCAGGACCCTCATGTAGTTCGCGCGCTCGAAGGCCGCCGGGTCCGCGCTCGTGCGGTGGCTGACGGCGCCCGTCATCTGTGCGACGGACTCGTACTCGTGCTTCTCCATCCACTCGGCGAGCCCCTGCTTGAGCGCCGTGATCTGGCGCGGGCCGTGCCGGAGGATCGAGGAGACGATCTGGACGGCATGAGCGCCGGCCATGATCGCCTTCACGAGGTCGATCGGCGTGTGGACGCCGCCCGTCTCGGCCAGAGAGCAGCGCACGCGTCCGGAGAGGATCGCAAGCCAGCGGAGCCTCAGGAGGAGATCCGACGAGTCGGAGAGGTGCAGGGCCGGAACGGGCTCGAGGAGCTCGACGTCGATGTCGGGCTGGTAGAAGCGGTTGAACAGGACGAGGCCATCCGCCCCCAGGTCGTCGAGCTGGCGCGCCACGTTCGCGAACGACGTGAAGAACGGCGGCAGCTTCACGGCCACGGGAATCCCGAGGCCGCGCTTGACGGAGCGCAGGATGTTCTCCACCTCGTGCTCGATCGTCGTGCCGGGCACGTTCGGGTCGGCGGCGATCCGGTAGACGTTCAGCTCGAGGGCGTGCGCGCCGGCGTCCTGCATGAGCTTGGCGTAGCTCAGCCAGCCGGAGTCCGTCACGCCGTTGAGCGACGCGATGACGGGGACCGAGACGGTCGCGCGGATCTTGCGGATCTGCTCGAGGTAGCGGTCCGGGCCGAGGTGGAACTCCTCGGGCGACGGGAAGTACGAGGTGGCCTCGGCGAAGGACTCGGCGTGCGAGTCGATCGCGCGATTGATGCCCTCGCGCTCGTGGGTGATCTGCTCCTCGAAGAGCGAGTGCATGACGATCGCGGACGCGCCCGCGTCCTCGAGGCGCTTGACCGTGTCGAGGTCGTCGACGAGCGGCGAGGCGCCCGGCATGAGCGGGTGGGCGAGCGGAAGGCCGAGGTAGGTCGTTCTCAGGTCCATGTGCGGCGTCCTCAGTTCCCGGGCCGGGTCACGGCCTCGGCGACGTGCTTCTTGGCGAGCTGCTCGTAGAGGAGAACCTTCTCGGCGGCCTCGCGGCGCGCCCGCGCGACCACTCCCTTGTAGAGCTCCGGGTCGCGCTCCTCGGCCACGCGGAAGCGGGCCTCGTTGCGCATGAACGCCCCGATGTCGCCCTTGAGCGTGCCCGTGTCGATCACGAGCGGGGTTTCCCCCGCCGCCGTGCGGCGCGGGTCGAAACGGTAGAGCGGCCAGTAGCCGGACTGCACGGCTTTGGCCTGCTGGTCGAGCTGGAAGGCCATGTCGTAGCCGTGCGCGATGCACGGGCTGTACGCGAGGATGATCGAGGTGCCCGGGAAGGACTCGGCTTCCTGGAAGGCCTTGACGGTCTGCGCGTCCTTCGCGCCGAAGGCGACGCGCGCCACGTAGACCGAGCCGTAACCCATCGCCATGAGGCCGAGGTCCTTCTTCGAGACGGCCTTGCCGGCCGTCGCGAATTTCGCCGAGGCGCCGAGCGGCGTCGCCTTGGATGACTGGCCCCCCGTGTTCGAGTAGACCTCCGTGTCGAGGACGAGGATGTTGACGTCTCGCCCGACGGCCATGACGTGGTCGAGGCCGCCGAACCCGATGTCGTAGGCCCAGCCGTCGCCTCCGACGATCCAGACGCTCTTCTTGACGAGGTAGTCCGCGAGGGACGCGAGGCGCCTGGCCTCGGGCTTCGGGTTCCCCGCGAGGCGCTTCTTGAGCTCGGCGACGCGCGCGCGCTGTGCGGCGATGCCGGCCTCGCCGGACTGGTCGGCGCCCAGCATCTCGTCGACGAGCTGCTGGCCGATCTCGGCCGCCTGCGCCTTGAGGGCCGTGGCCGCCGTGAGGGCGTGGTGGTCGACGCCGAGGCGCATTCCGAGACCGAACTCGGCGTTGTCCTCGAAGAGCGAGTTCGACCACGTCGGGCCTCGCCCGTCCTTGTTGACGGTGTACGGCGTCGTCGGCAGGTTCCCGCCGTAGATCGACGAGCAGCCGGTCGCGTTCGCGATCATCGTCCGGTCGCCGAAGAGCTGCGTCAGGAGCTTGATGTACGGCGTCTCGCCGCACCCCGCGCATGCGCCCGAGTACTCGAAGAGCGGCTCGAGGAACTGGGCGGACTTCACGTCCGCGATGCGGAGTCTCGTGCGGTCGGCCTCGGGCAGGTCGAGGAAGAAGTCGTAGTTCGCGCGCTCCGCCTCGCGCAGCGGGGCCTGCGGCACCATGTCGAGCGCCTTGTGCTTCGGGTTCGACTTGTCCTTGGCCGGGCACACCATCATGCAGAGCGTGCAGCCCGTGCAGTCTTCGGGCGCGACCTGGATCGTGTACTTCGAGCCCTGCCACTCGGTCGACTTGAAGTCGACGGACTTGAAAGTCGCCGGAGCGCCCGCGAGGGCCGCCGGCTCGTAGAGCTTGGCGCGGATGGCCGCGTGCGGGCAGACCATCGCGCACTTGTTGCACTGGATGCACAGCTTCTCGTCCCACACCGGGATCTCGAGCGCGATGTTCCGCTTCTCCCACTTCGCGGTGCCGGTGGGCCACGTGCCGTCCGGCGGGAACGCGCTGACCGGGAGGAGATCGCCCTTGCCCGCGAGGAGGACGCCCGAGACGCGCTGGACGAAGTCCGGGGCTTCCGTCGAGAC
>JBDTTJ010000274.1:0-4646 GCA_039930645.1 Acidobacteriota bacterium | reverse complement strand
AGGCGCCGGTATTCCGGGAGGATCGTGTAGAGTTCTCTCCGAAGGCCTCTGACACACGATCTTGTGACCCCGCTCTGAGGACCCGGCGCCGTCTCCGCGGCGCCGATGAGTTCTCGCGCCGGCCGCTTCGGCGGCTTCGTCACGCGTGTGCCTTTCATCCCGCACCCCTTCAAAGGAGATCTTCAATGGCGCTCCTCGAGCGTTTCGGATTCGATTCGTATTTCGCATCACGCTTCGCCCCGTTCGCGGCCCGGGGCCTCGTCGCCGCCCGCGTCCTTCGTGAGGAGAGGGAGAGCCTTCTCGTCGTCACGGAGGCAGGCGAGCGCGCCGCCGAGCCCGCGGGGCGGCTCCGCCACCGCACGGCCTCGCGCCTCGACCTCCCCGCCGTCGGGGACTGGGTGGCTCTTCGATTCGAGGCTCCGGCAGGCCGTGCGGGTTTCAGCGGGGGCCCCGCCGTCGTCGAGGCGGTCGTGCCCCGCCGCAATCGGATCGTCCGCAAGGCGGCCGGCGAGGCCGCTCGTCCGCAGGTCGTGGCCTCGAACGTGGACACGCTGCTCGTCGCGATGGGTCTCGACGCCGACTTCAACCCACGCCGGCTGGAGCGCTACGTCGTTCTCGCCCGCGAGAGCGAGGCGCTGCCGCTCGTCGTCCTGACCAAGGCGGACGCGTGCTCCGACGTCGCCTCGCGCGTCGCGGGAGCGGAGGCCGCCGCGCCCGGCGCGGCCGTCGTCGCCGTGAGCGCCGTGACAGGAGCTGGGCTCGAGACCCTCGCGCCGCACCTCATTCCCGGCCGCACGCTTGCCCTCGTCGGCATGTCCGGCGTCGGGAAGTCCACGCTCGTGAACCGGCTGCTCGGCCAAGCGCGGCAGGATGTGTTCGCCGTGCGCGACGGCGACGGCAGGGGACGTCACACGACGACGCGGAGAGACCTTCTCCTCCTGCCGTCGGGCGCCCTGCTCCTCGACACACCCGGGATGCGCGAGCTCGCGCTCTGGGGCGGCGGGGCAAACGCGGGCTTCCCGGACGTCTCGGCGTTCGCGGAGGACTGTCGCTACCGCGACTGCGCTCACGAGGGCGAGCCGGGCTGCGCGGTGCGCGCGGCGGAGGAAGAGGGTCGTCTCGCCGCGGGCCGGCTCGAGTCCTGGAGAAAGCTCCGGAAGGAGGAGACATGGCTCGCCCGCCGGCAGGCCCAGGGCCTCGCGCGCGCCGAGAAGGAACGCTGGAAAGGCCTGACGCGCGGCGCGAAGCCCCGCGCGCGCTCGAAGCGGTCGGGCGCGCCCTGAGGTAACGTGCCGCGTCTTCATGACGCAGCCCGGCGCCCCCCGCCGCCTCATCGGCCGCTTCGACGCGACCATGCTCGTCGTCGGGTCGATGATCGGCTCGGGCATCTTCATCGTCTCGGCCGAGTCCGCGCGGCTCGTCGGGACGGGTGGGCGCCTCCTCCTCGTGTGGGCCGCGGCGGGCGCGCTCACGCTCCTCGCGGCGCTCGCGTGCGCCGAGCTCGCCACGATGTTCCCCGAGGCGGGCGGGCCGTACGCGTTCTTCCGCGAGGCGTACGGCCCGATGGCGGGATTCCTCTACGGCTGGACGATGGTGCTCGTCGTCCAGACCGGCACGATCGCCGCCGTCGCAGTCGCGTTCTCGAAGTTCCTCGGCGTCCTCGCGCCGTCCGTCACGGGCTGGACCGCCAAGGCCGCCGCAGCGCTCGTCGTCCTCGTCCTCACGGCGACCAACGCCCGCGGATTGAAGACAGGGACGCGCGTGCAGAACACGCTGACCGTGGTCAAGCTCGGGAGCCTCCTGATGCTGGCCGTGGCGTGTCTCGTCGCGCCTGCCGCTGTTTCCGAACCCTCGAAGAATCTTCCTCCGAATCCTCCTCTTCTCGTCTCCGCGTTCGTCCTCGCGCTCGTCGGGCCCGCCTTCTCGCAATCCGCGTGGACGAACGTGACGTTCCCGGGCGGCGAGGTGAAGGACCCCGGCCGCACGTTCCCGGTCGCGCTCCTCGCGGGCTGCGCGCTCGTCGCCTCTCTCTACGTCCTCGCGAATGTCGGGTACCTGAACGTCCTCGGGTTCGAGGGCGTCGCGCACGCGCCGGACGGCCGCGTGGGCACGGCCGCCGCCGAGCGGCTGCTCCCGGGCTCGGGCGGCGCCGCGATGGCGGCGGCGATTCTCGTCTCGACGTTCGGCTGCGCGAACGGACTCGTCCTGTCCGGCTCGCGTGTCGTCTGGGCGCTCGCGAACGACGGGTTTCTTCCCGCGTTCGCCGCGCGCCTGAACGGAGCGGCCGTGCCCGGCGGCGCGCTCGCCCTGCAGGCCGCGTGGGCCGTCTGCCTCGTCCTCTCCGGCACGTACTCGGAGCTCCTCCGCTACGTCGTCTCCGTCGAGTTCGTCGTCCTCGTCCTTCTCGTCGCGGCCGTGCCCGTTCTAAGGCGGAGGAGACCCGGCGCGTCCCGGCCCTACCGCGCATGGGGGCACCCGGTGACGACGGGGCTCTTCGTCGCGGCGGCCGGCTGCGTCATCGCCGTCCTCGCCGCCCAGAGCCCGCGGACGACGTGGCCCGGCGTCGGCCTCGTTCTCCTCGGCATCCCGGTTTATCTTGTCCGCAAGAGGGTGGCTTGAAACAGGCGGGCGAGCGGGCGTGGCTCCTCGAGTGGGCCGGCGACGAGAGCGAGGCGAACGCGAAGGCGCGCGCCGCGGCGGCGGCCGTGCGTGCCGCGGCCGCGCCCGGATTTCTCGACGCCGTGCCGTCGGCGCGCACGTGCCTCGTCCTCGGAGGGCCGGGGTTCGACGCGGCGCCGCTCGCGGGGCTGGAGGCCGATGCGCCCGCGGCGCCCCCCGGCCCCGCGCCGCGGGCGCACGAGATCCGGTTCACGCCGGACGGCGCCGACCTCGACGAGATCGCCTCGCGCTGCGCCCTGACGCCGGAGGGGTTCCTCCGCGCGTTCACGGGCCTCACGTACACGGTGGGCTTTCTCGGATTCACGCCGGGCTTCGCGTACCTCTACGGGCTGCCGCTCGCGTTCCATCTTCCGCGCCGCCCCGGCCCGCGCGCCGCCGTGCCCGCGGGGAGCGTCGCGCTCGCGGGACCGTACGTCGGGATCTACCCGGGCGCGACGCCGGGCGGCTGGAACCTCGTCGGGACGACGGCGCGGCGCCTCTTCGACCTCCGCGGCGATCCGCCGTTCCTGTTCTCTCCGGGCGACACGGTGAGGTTCACGGCGTGACGCGCGGCCTCTTCGTCCTCGAGCCCGGGGTGCTCACGACCGTGCAGGACCTCGGGCGCCCGGGCTGGGGCGCGTGGGGCGTGCCCACCTCGGGCGCGCTCGACGAGGAGGCTCTTCGTCTCGCGAACCGGCTGGTCGGCAACCCGCCGGGCGCCGCGGCGCTGGAGGTCACGCTCCAGGGCCCGGTCTTCAAGGCGATCGGCGACGCCCTCCTCGCGGTCGTCGGCGGGCCGTTCGGCCCCGCGCCCGGCGAGGTGATCCGCGTCGAGGACGGAAAGACGCTCGCGTTGGCCGCGGGGCCTGGAGCCGTGCGCGCGGTCGTCGCCGTGGCCGGGGGGGTGGACGTCCCCCAGGTCCTCGGCAGCCGCTCCACGTGCGTCTCGGCGCGCTTCGGCGGGTTTCAGGGCCGGCGGATACAGAAGGGCGACGTCCTCTCGATCGGCGAGCCGTTCGCGCCGCCGCTGCCCGGGCGCGCGAACGTTGCGCGGCCGCCGGCTGGCGACGTGACCCTTCGGGCGATGCCGGGTCCCCAGGAGGACCTGTTCGATCCCGAAGCGCGCGCCGCGTTCTGGGCGGGAGAGTGGCGCGTGCTCCCGGAGTCGAACCGCATGGGGATCCGCCTGCGCGGCGGGTCGCTCGGCTTCGTCGAGACCGCGGCGCTTCCCTCTGAGGGAACGGCGCCGGGCGCCGTCCAGATCACGGCCGAGGGGCAGCCGATCGTCCTGCTCGCCGAGCGGCCCACGACGGGTGGCTACCCGAAGATCGCGACGGTCGCGGCGGTCGATCTCGGCCTCCTCGCCCGGACGGCGCCGGGCCGGAGCGTGCGCTTTGAGAGAATCCCCGTCGACGAAGCCCGGAGACTCCTCGCCGAACGCGAGGCGAGCGACCGGGCCGGGAGCGCTCGATGACCCTGCACGCCGTCGACTACCGCAAGAAGCCGCGTTTCGCCGTCGACCTGAACTTCGACGGTGGGGAAGGCTTCGACGACGAGCCGCTCATGGAATACGTCGCGAGCGTGAACATCGCCTGCGGCGGACACGCGGGCGACGAGCGCTCGATGCGGAAAGCCACACGCCTCGCCCTGCGCCGGTTCGTCGCGATCAACGCCCACCCTTCCTACCAGGACTCCGCGGGCTTCGGCCGCGCGTCCGTGGACGTCTCTCCCGAGGAGCTCGAGCTCTCTCTGACGAGCCAGATCGAGACCCTGCGCAACATCGTGCGGCAGGAGGAGGGCGAGCTCGTGGGCGTCAAGCCGCACGGCGCGCTCTACCACGAGGCCGCGCGGCGCGCCGACGTCGCGGCGGCGGTCGCGCGTGCGGCGTACCTGATCTCGCCGCGCCTCGTCCTCATCACCTCCCCGGGCTCGAAGCTGCTCGAGGAGGGCGCCGCCCTCGAGATGGTCGTCGCGGTCGAGGGCTTCGC
>JBDTTJ010000273.1:0-4649 GCA_039930645.1 Acidobacteriota bacterium | reverse complement strand
AGCTTTTCCTGGAGGGGCCGCGGGACTTCTTCGTAGTGACCCATCTCCATGTGGAAGCTGCCGCGCCCCTGCGTGATCGACCGGAGGATCGACCCGTAGGAGATCATCTCGGCGAGCGGGACCTCGGCGCGGATGATCGAGTCCTCGCCCTCCTGGTCCATGCCCGCGGGCCGCCCGCGCCGCGACGTGAGGTCGCCCATGAGCTCGCCCATGTACTCCTGCGGGGCATGGATCGCGACCTTCATGATCGGCTCGAGGATCGTCGGCTTCGCGCGCTCCATCGCGTCCTTGTACGCGAGCGAGCCCGCGATCTTGAACGCCATTTCCGACGAATCCACGTCGTGGAACTGTCCGTCGTAGACCTCGACCCGGAAGTCGACCATCGTGAAGCCGGCGAGGTACCCGCGCTTCCTGATGTCCTGGATGCCCTTCTCGATCGCCGGGATGTAGTTCCGCGGGATCGAGCCGCCGAACGTGTCGTCCTCGAACTCGAAGTCCGCGCCCCGCGCGAGGGGCTTGATGCGGATCTTGCAGTCCGCGAACTGACCATGACCGCCCGTCTGCTTCTTGTGGCGGCCGTGCCCTTCGGCCGGACGCGTGATCGTCTCGCGGTAAGGGACCTTCGGCGGATGGAGGATGACCTCGACGCCGCTCTTCCTCTTCATGCGCGCGACGGCGATCTCGACGTGGAGCTGCCCGGCGCCCGAGAGGAGGAAGTCGTGCGTGTCGGCGTCGCGCGAGAAGTGCAGCGACGGGTCTTCCTCGATGAGCTTCGCGAGCGCCACCGAGATCTTCTCCTCGTCGCCCTTGGCCTTCGGCTCGATCGCGAAGGAGATCGCGGGCTCGGGGAAGGCGATCCGGTCGAACACGAAGGGCTTGTCCTTGGTCGAGAGCGAGTCGCCCGACAGCGTTTCCTTCAGCTTGGCGACGCCGCCGATGTCGCCGGCAGGGATCTCGGAAACCGTCTGGAGGTTCTTGCCGAGGGGCGAGAAGACGGGGCCGAAGCGCTCAGCGGCCTCGCGCGAGGCGTTCCAGTAGGTGCCGTCGCCCTTCACCGTGCCCGAATAGACGCGGAAGAGCGTGAGCCGTCCCGCGTACGGGTCGGAGATCGTCTTGAAGACGAGGGCGGCCACCGGACCCGCCGGATCGGGCGCGAGGGCCTCGGCCGAGCCCGTCTTGTTCCTTGCAACGGACGGGAAGGCGTCGGCGGTCGGGAGCAGATCCTCGATCTCGTCGAGGAGCTTCTCGACGCCCGTTTCGTGGCTGCCGCTCGCCGTGAAGAGGACCGGGGCGATCTTGCGCTCCTGGATGGCCTTCTTGAGGGCGGGCTTCATCTGCTCCTCGCTGAGGTTGCCCTGCGAGAAGAAGGTTTCCATGAGCTTGTCGTCGCCCTCGGCGACCAGCTCGACGAGGGTCTCGTGGAGCTGGGCGGCGTCGGCCGCGAACTCGTCGGGGATGGCGCCCGGCGCCGTTTTGCCGGCGTCGTCCGTGAGCCAGCCCTGCATCGCGACGAGGTCGATGACGCCGCGGAAGCCCTTTTCCTTGCCGATCGGGGCCTCGACGCAGGCGCATACGCGCCCGAACTTCTTCTGGAGCTGGTCCATGACGCGGCCGCCGTCGGCGCGTTCGCGGTCCATGCGGTTCACGACGACGAGACGGGGGAGGCCGAGCTCGTCGCACACCTTCCAGGCCTTTTCGGTCTGGACTTCGACGCCCGCGACAGCGTCGACGACGATGATGGCCGCGTCGGCGGCGCGGAGGCCGCAAAGCATCTCCGAGACGAAGATCCCGTAGCCCGGCGTGTCGATCAGGTTGATCTTCTTCTTCTTCCACTCGAGCGATGCGACCGCGAGGCCGATCGAGATCTTGCGCTCGACCTCCTCGGGGTCGAAGTCCGTGGGCGCGTTGCCTTCCTCGACGCGGCCGAACCGCGGCGTGGCGCCGGCTTCGTGAAGCAGCGCGGAGACGAGCGTCGTCTTGCCGACGCCGTTGTGCCCCACGACGGCTACATTGTGGATGGCGGACGCGGGATAAACCTTCATGAACGACCCTCCGATCCCTGTTTGAAGGGAGCGCGATTATAGGGAGAGGAAGGCCCGGAGCGAGCCCCGGCAATTGCATCAGGTCCGGGCCCGTGTGCGCACCCCGCGGACACCCTGCGTGAACGGCTCGGGGGCCGGCGGGCCCGGGGCCCGCTGATAGAATCGCGCTCTGCGCCCTGCGCGCTCATGGAGGCCGTCTGCCGCGCGAACCAGGCACGCCGAACCCGCCGCGCAAGTTCGCGCGTTACGAGGTGGAGCGCGAGCTCGGCAAGGGGGCGATGGGAGTCGTCTACCTCGGCCGGGACCCGGTCATCGGCCGGCGTGTCGCCCTCAAGACGATCCGGGCCACCGCGGAGGACGATTCGGAGCAGCGCGAGTTCAACGAACGGTTCATGCGCGAGGCGCAGGCCGCCGGGACGCTGTCACACCCGAATATCGTCACGATCCACGACGTCGGCGAAGAAGTCGAGACCCAGACGTCCTTCATCGCGATGGAGTACGTCGAGGGCAAGAACCTCAAGCAGCTCCTGAAGGACAAGGTCGCGTTCTCGTGGGACCGCGTCGCGGAGATCTCGATGTCCGTCGCGGACGCCCTCGACTACGCCCATCGCCGCGGAATCGTCCACCGCGACGTCAAGCCCGCGAACATCATCATCCTCACGAGCGACGGAACCGTGAAGATCACGGACTTCGGAATCGCGAAGATCGAGGCGTCCAGCCTCACGGAGACCGGCCAGTTCCTCGGCACGCCGAACTACATGTCGCCCGAGCAGGTCACGGGCGAGACCGTGGACGGCCGCAGCGACCTCTTCTCCCTCGGCGTCGTGCTGTACGAGCTCCTCACGAAGAGAAAGCCGTTCCTCGGCGACAACCTCACCTCCATCTCGTACAAGATCGTCCACGAGGAATTTCCGCCGCCCGAGACGTACGACGCCTCGATCCCGGGCGAGTTCGGCCCGATCCTCCTGCGGGCGCTCGCGAAGGACCCGGCGGCGCGGTTCCAGAGTGGCAAGGACTTCCACGCCGCGCTGGCCGAGTTCCGGACGCGGCATGCCGAGATGGAGATGCTCAAGGACCTCGGCGAGATGGTCGCGCAGGCCGAAAACCTCGGCCCGGTGTCCACGGTCGAGTCGAAGAAGACGCCGCTGTCCGAGGCGCCGGCCCCTTCGCAGGGAGGCGTCTCGAAGGGTCCCGTGGGTCTGGGGGGCGGGGCGACCAGCCTCGAGGACCTGGCGCGGCGTGGGCGCAGCGACCTCAACCCCGCTCTCGTCGGGCCCGCGCCGACGAATCTCGAGAGCTCGATCCCCGACTGGAGCCTCGACACGGACGCGCTGAAGCCGCCCGCCGAGCGGGAAGCCGCGAAGAAGAAGGAACGGGAGACGCCGGAGCCGGTGTCCTCGCCGGGTACGCTCGTGTCGGACGTTCAGCGCGGAATGAAGAAACCTGTTGTGACGCCCGCGTCCACGCCGATCTTCAACGAGGAGAACCGGCCGACAGAGCGCATTCAGACGATCCCGGGGCCGTCCGCCTCGGCCGCGCCCCCGTCGCAGGCCTCCGTCCCGACGCCGCCGCGCGGAGTTGCGCCGATCTCCGGACCGGCTGCCCGGGGCGCCACGCCGCCGCCGACTCCGGTCCGGGGCGTTCCGGCGCTCCAGACCGGGCCGACACCGGCGGTCCCGCCGCGCACGCCGTTTCCGCCCGTCGTGCCGCTGCCGCGGCCTGCCGCGCCGCCCGCTCCCGCCGGGCCCCCCGCGACCACGACCGCAGCCTCTCCGGCCCGGCCCATGGGGGCGCCGCCAATCCGCGACGTCTCGGCGCCGATTCCCCAGCAACGATCCGCGAGTCCGCGCCCGCTCGTGCCGCGCCTTCCCGGCCGCGACGTGACGGGTCCGGTTGGCCAGCGCCCCGCGACGGCGCCGCATTCTCTCGGGGACTCGAAGCCGAGGAACTACAGGGAGGCCCTCCGCCTGAGCGTCAATAAGCGCTGGGTCCTCGTCGTGCTCGGGGCCGCCATCCTCGCGAGCGTCGCGATCGTCGGGGCCCTCGTCCACCGTTCGTCCGCGATCGAGGGGCGCGGAAGCGACGAGGCCGCCGCCCGTGAGGCTCTCGCGAAGAAGCGGCTCCTCGAGGATGGGACCCGACTCCTCGGCGCGGGCCAGCCCGCCGAGGCGCGGGTGAAGTTCCTCGAGCTCGTCCGGCTGGCCCCGGAGTCGGCTGCGGCCCGCAGCGCGCTGCAGCAATCCGAGCAGCTCCTCGCGAAGAAGCAGGAGGACGAGCGCAAGGCCGCCGAGGCCGGGGCGTATCTCGCCGAGGCGCGCCGGGCCCGTGCGTCCGAGGACTGGGCGCGGGCGGTCGTCGAGTCGGACGGCGCCCTCGCGAGCGATCCCGCGAATGCCGAGGCGAGGGAGATCCGCGACGCCGCGCAGGCCGAGATCCGAAAGCAGGGCCGCGCGGCGCAGAAGAAGGCCGAGAGCCAGATCCGGACCATGAAAGCCTCGCCGAGGCCGAAGCCTTCTCGGGCGCCCGAGCCGGCGGCGGCCGCCGCGCCCGCCGCGCAGGAGCCTCCTCCGGCGCCCGCCTCCGCGGCCGCGGGGCCGCGCGTGCGCC
>JBDTTJ010000272.1:0-4661 GCA_039930645.1 Acidobacteriota bacterium | reverse complement strand
TTCCTCCTGTCTTTCCTCCCGTCTTCCGCTTCTCGGCCCACGCCTTGAGCCCCGCGACCGCGAGCGCCCCCGCGGGCTCGAGGATCGAGCGCGTGTCCTCGAAGACGTCCTTGATCGCCGCGCAGATCGCGTCGGTGTCCACGCGCACGACCTCGTCGAGGAGGTCGCGGCAGAGGCGGAAGGTCTCCTTGCCGACCTGCTTCACCGCGACGCCGTCCGCGAAGAGACCGACGCGCTCGAGACGGACGCGGCGCCCCGCGCGCAGCGACTGCCACATCGCGTCCGAGTCCACGGGCTCGACGCCGACGATCTTCGTCTTCGGGCTGATCCGTTTCACGTACGCCCCGACGCCCGCCGCGAGCCCGCCGCCGCCGATCGCGACGAAGATCGCGTCGACGCCGCCCGGATGCTGTCGGAGGATCTCCATGCCGATCGTGCCCTGCCCCGCGATGACGTCCGGGTCGTCGTACGGGTGGACGAACGTGCGCTTCTCGGCGCGGGCGATCCGCCTGGCCTCCGCGTACGCCTCGTCGTACGTGTCGCCCGTCAGGACGACGCGCGCGCCGCGGCTCTTCACGGCGTCGACCTTGATGCGCGGCGTCGTGACGGGCATGACGATCGTCGCCGAGCACCCGAGACGTTTCGCCGCGAGCGCGACGCCCTGCGCGTGGTTGCCGGCCGAGGCGGCGATCACGCCGCGGCGGAGCGCCGCGGGGGAGAGCCGCGCCATCCGGTTGTATGCGCCGCGCAGCTTGAACGAGTGGACGGGCTGCAGGTCCTCCCTCTTGAGCAGCACCGTGTGGCCCGTGCGGCGCGAGAGGAGCGGCGCAGCGTCGAGCGGCGTCTCCAACGCGACGTCGTAGACGCGCGCGGCGAGGACCTTCTCGAGGTACTCCTCTCCCGTCCTCGAGCGTCTCACCGTCCGGCCCGCCGCGTCAGCGGCGCCGGCCGCGGACGAGCCGGACCGGGGCTGGATAGCGCCGCGCTTCGCGCAGATCGCGCACCGGCGTGCACCACTCCTTCGAACGCGCATGCGCGCCGCGCACGGTCGCGTGGTATGCCTCCTGGAGCGCGAGCGTGACGGGGCCGGCGGCCCCCGAGCCGATCGTCCGGAAGTCGATCTCCCGGAGCGCCACCACCTCGGCGGCGGTGCCGCACACGAAGACCTCGTCGGCCATGTAGAGCTGGTCGCGCGCGATCGTCTGTTCGACGGCCTCGTAGCCGAGCTCCTTCGCGAGGGTCAAGAGCGTGTCGCGCGTGATGCCCTCCAGGATCGGGGCGGACGGCGTGGTGACGATCCTGTCGTCCTTGACGACGAAGAGGTTCGCGCCCGTGCACTCGGCGACGTACCCGGAGGGGTCCAGCATGATCGCCTCGTCGAACCCGAGCCTCACGGACTCCGTCTTCGCGAGGAAGCTGTTCACGTAGTTGCCGCTGATCTTCGCCTTCGTCATCGAGACGTTCGGGTGGTGGCGCGTGTAGGACGACACGTTCGCGCGCACGCCCTTCTCGAGCGCCGCGGCGCCGAGGTAGTTCTTCCACTCCCACGCCGCGATGCCGATCGCGGGCTTCCCGCCGTCGAGGTTCAGGTTCCAGCCGCCCGCGTCGAGCCAGATCATCGGGCGCAGGTAGCACTCGGAGAACCCGTTCTTCGAAACCGTCTCCTTCGTCGCCTCGATCAGCTCCTCCTCGGAGAACGGCAGCGTGTCGAAGCCGAGAGCCTTCGCGGAGAGGCGCAGGCGGCGGATGTGCTCGGGCAGGCGGAAGACGGCCGGGCCGGACTTCGTCTGGTAGCAGCGGATCCCCTCGAAGACGCCGATCCCGTAGTGGAGGCCGGGCGTGAGGAAGTGCAGCGTCGCGTCCTCGTAGCGGACGAAGTCGCCGTCTTTCCAGATCCATTTCGATTCCATTCCCATCACACCCTCACTGCGGCGCGCCGCAGGCCGCCTCGCGGCCCGGCGCCGTTTCCATCGTCGTCGTCGCGGCCGCGATCTCGTCGGCGATCGCCCGCGTCATTTCGCGCGTCCCGAGCGCGCGTACGCCCTTCTGCGCAAGGTCCGCGGTCCGCGCGCCCTTTTCGAGCGCGGCCTCGATCGCCCGGTGCACGGCGGCGGCCTCCTCGTGCAGGCTCAGCCCGTCTCCCAGCAGCATCGCGGCGGTCGCGATCGCGCCGATCGGGTTCGCGACGTCGCGCCCCGCGATCTGCGGCGCGGAGCCGTGAACGGGCTCGAAGAGTCCCGGCCCGTCGCCGAGGCTCGCCGACGGCAGCAGCCCGAGCGAGCCCACGAGCGCGCCGCACTCGTCCGACAGAATGTCCCCGAAGAGGTTCTCCGTCACGAGGACGTCGAACGCCGACGGGAAGAGCACGAGGTTCATCGCGCACGAATCCACGAGCTGGTGCTCGAGCGTGACGTCCGGGTGGCGTTTGCCGACTTCCGTCGTGACGGCGCGCCAGAGCCGCGACGTCTCGAGGACGTTCGACTTGTCGACGGACGTGACCTTGTTCCGGCGCGTCGCCGCGAGGCGGAAGGCGACCTCGGCGACCCGCTCGATCTCGGGCCGGGTGTAGGGAAGCGTGTTCACGGCCGTGCCCGCCGCGAGGTCCACGGCGCGTGGCGTCCCGAAGTAGAGACCGCCGGTCAGCTCGCGCACCACGACGAGGTCGAGGCCGCGCGCGACCTCGGGCTTGAGCGGGCCCGCGTCCGCGAGCGCCTTGTAGAGGCGCGCGGGCCGGATGTTCGCGTAGACGCCCAGGGCCTTTCGAAGCTGGAGGAGGCCGTACTCGGGCCGCTGGTCGTACGGGGCGAGGTCGTACGCGGGATCGCCCACCGCGCCCATGAGAACCGCGTCGGCGTCGCGGCACGCAGCGAGCGTGTCCTCCGGCAGCGGCATCGCCTTCTCGCGCAGTGCGCGCGCGCCGAGAAGCCACTCCGAGAAGACGAACGTGTGGCCGAAGCGCGCCTCGACCGCTTTCAGAACGGCGACGGCTCCCGCCGTCACCTCCGGGCCGATGCCGTCGCCGGGCAGGACCGCGATGCGCGCGCGCTTTCCCATTCAGACTCCGTAGCCGTAGCCGGCTTCCTCTGGGGCCGGGGTCTCGCCGGCGCGGAGCTCCGCGGCCGCGGGGCGCGCTCCGTTGCCGTGGCCGTTGCCGCCGTGGTGCGAAGGACGCAGCGCGACGACGCGCTTCATCGCGGACCAGAGCGAGACGAGATCCCGGTCGTGAACCACTTTCTGCCGATCCGCCAGCGCGATCATGCGCCTGTAGAGGTCGTCGAGCTCGTGGCGGGCCGGGACGATCCCGAGCGCCTCGCACCGCGCCTTGAGCGCGTGCCGGCCGGAGTGCTTGCCGAGGACCATCGTCGTTTTCGGGACGCCGACGTCCTCGGGCCGCATGATCTCGTAGGTGCGGCGGTCCTTGAGGATGCCGTCCTGGTGGATGCCGGCCTCGTGCGCGAACGCGTTGCGGCCGACGATCGCCTTGTTCGCCTGGACGGCCTCGCCCGTGAGCTCCGTGAGGAGCTGGCTCGCCGCGAAGATCTGGCCCGGGACGATCCCCGTCGTGAAGGGCAGCTTGTCGGACCGCACGCGGAGCGTCATGACGATCTCTTCGAGCGACGCGTTGCCCGCGCGCTCGCCGACGCCGTTCACCGTGCACTCGATCTGCCGGCAGCCCGCCTCGATCGCCGCGAGGCTGTTCGCGACGGCGAGGCCGAGGTCGTTGTGGCAGTGCGCGGAGAAGACGACGCGCTCCGCGCCGGGCGTGCGTGTCCGAATCGTCGTGAAGAACCTGTAAATCTCGTCCGGCGTCGAGTAGCCGACCGTGTCCGGGAGGTTCACGGTCGTCGCGCCGGCCTGGATCACGGCCGTCACGACCGCCGAGAGGTAGTCGAAGTCGCTGCGCGTCGCGTCCTCGGCCGAGAACTCCACGTCGTCGACGTGCCGCCGCGCGCGCGCGACCGCGCGCGCCGCGGCCTCGAGAGCCTGGCCGCGCGACATGTGGAGCTTGTGCGCGAGGTGGAGGTCCGACGTCGCGATGAACGTGTGGAGGCGCGGCCGCGCGCAGCCTTCCAGCGCCTGGAGCGCGCGGTCCACGTCCGCGTCCACGGCGCGCGCCAGCGCGGCCACCACGGGCCGGCGGACGGCCTTCGCGACGGCGCGGACGCCCGAGAAGTCGTCCTCCGAGGCGATCGGGAACCCGGCTTCGAGGATGTCCACGCCCAGCTCGTCGAGCTTCACGGCGAGGCGCACCTTCTCCGCCTCGCGCATCGAGAAGCCCGGCGCCTGCTCGCCGTCCCGGAGCGTCGTGTCGAAGATCGCGATGCGCGGCCGAACGTCGCCCTCCGCGTGCATGGTCAGGCCACCTTCCCGATCACGACGGGCTGGAGGAACGGCATCTTCTCGCGCAGCTCGGCGCCGACCGTCTCGAGGAGCTGCGTGCGCTCCCTCTCGCGCGTCGCCTCGAAGTTCGGGCGGCCCGCGCGGTTCTCGGCGATCCAGTTCTCGGCGTAGACGCCCTCCTGGATTTCCTCGAGGATCTTCTTCATCTCCTTGCGCGTCGCGTCCGTCACGATGCGCGGGCCGGCCGTGTAGTCGCCGT
Organism: Acidobacteriota bacterium; assembly: GCA_039930645.1. Taxonomy (GTDB): domain Bacteria; phylum Acidobacteriota; class Thermoanaerobaculia; order UBA5066; family UBA5066; genus Fen-183. The sequence goes on along the minus strand of JBDTTJ010000272.1, from coordinate 61 downwards.
GCTCGGCCGTGTCGCTGATCGAGTAGCGCATGTAGTTCAGGCCGCCGCGGTACATGAGGTC
>JBDTTJ010000271.1:0-4681 GCA_039930645.1 Acidobacteriota bacterium | reverse complement strand
CTCGCGCTCGGGATGCGTCCGTACGTCGCCGACCTCACGTTTCCCGGGATGCTCCACGGCGCCGTGACGCTCTCGGCGCACGCGCGCGCCCGCGTGAAGTCGATCGACACTTCGGTCGCGGCGCGGCATCCCGGGGTCATGGCCGTCGTGACGGCGCGCGACGTGCCCGGGAAGCGCTTCTACGGCCTCATCGTCCCGGACTGGCCGGGCTTCGTTGCCGAGGGCGAGGAGACGCACTACGTGGGCGACGTCCTCGCGGCCGTCGCCGCGGTGGACGCGCGTACGGCCCGCGCCGCGGCGGCGCTCGTGAAGGTGGAGTACGAGATCCTCCCGCCCGTGACGGACCCCGAGGAGGCGCTCAAGGAGGGCGCACCGCGCGTCGGTCCGAACGGCAACCTCCTTTCGCGCTCCGTCGTCCGGCTCGGCGACGCGGACGCGGCGCTCGCCGCTTCGGCGCACGTCGTCGAGGGCACGTGGCGGACGCAGCGCATCGAGCACCTCTACCTCGAGCCCGAGGCCTGTCTCGCCGCGCCGGGCGACGTCGCGGCCCAGAACCCGAAGGCGCAGCTGACGCTCTTCACGCAGGGGCAGGGCATCTTCGACGACCGGAGGCAGGTGGCCTCGTTTCTCGGGCTCGACGTGGAGGACGTCCACGTCGTCCTCGTCCCGAACGGCGGGGCCTTCGGAGGCAAGGAGGACATGTCGGTCCAGTCCCAGACGGCGCTCCTCGCGCGCGTCATGGGAAAACCCGTGCGGCTCGTCCTCTCGCGCGAGGAATCCATGCGCCTCCACCCGAAGCGGCATCCGATCACGATGCGCTACACGGTCGGCTGCGACGCCGAGGGCCGCCTGACGGCCGTGAAGGCGCGGATGATCGGCGACTCGGGCGCGTACGCGTCGGTCGGAGGCAAGGTCCTCGAGCGCGCGGCCGGGCATTCGGCGGGGCCGTACCGGTGCAAGAACATCGACGTCGAGGCGCTCGCGGTCTACACGAACAACCCCCCGTGCGGCGCGATGCGCGGCTTCGGCGCGAACCAGGCTCACTTCGCGATCGAAGGCGCGCTCGACATGCTCGCCGAGAAGGCCGGCCTCGACGGCTGGGAGATTCGCTGGCGGAATGCGCTCGAGGCGGGCGACACGTGGTCGTGCGGCCAGAAGCTCGACGCGTCGGTCGGCCTCAAGAAGACGCTCCTCGCGGTGAAGGACGTCTGGGAGAAGAACCGCGGCCGCGCCGGAATCGCATGCGGGATCAAGAACACGGGGATCGGCAACGGCGTGAAGGAATACGGGCGCGCGCGCCTGGTCGTCGAGGACGGCGGGATCGTCGCCCTCTACAACGGTTTCACCGAGATGGGACAGGGGCTCCTCACCGTCCTCATCCAGTGCGCCGTCGAGGTCACGGGCCTTCCGCCGTCGACGTTCCGGGCGCACGTCGACACGCGCTTCCCGATGGAGGTCGGCCAGACGACGGGGTCGCGCGCGACGTACCTCGGCGGGCGCGCCGTCGTGGACGCCGCAAAGAAGCTCCGGGCCGACCTCGACTCCGGCCGCACGCTCACGAGCCTCGCCGGGACGGTCTATGTGGGCGAGACCCTTTCAGACGACACCGTGCATCTCGGCGAGGCGCCGCCACCCGGAAAGCCCCTGAAGCTCCATCCGGCCTTCAGCTTCGCGACGCAGGTCGCCGTCGTGGACGAGACCGGCCGCGTCGTGAAGTTCGTCGCCGCGCACGACGTGGGGCGCGCGATCAACCCGCAGCTCTGCGAGGGCCAGATCGAAGGCTCGATCCACATGGGCCTCGGCTACGCGCTCACGGAGGAGATGATCTGCCGGGACGGCATGCCGACGTCGTTCCGGATCCGCGACACCGGAGTCCTGCGCGCGAAGGACATGCCCGAAGTCACGGTGATCCTCGTCGAGGACCCACAGCCCGACGGCCCGTTCGGCGCGAAGGGCGTGGGCGAGATCGGCCTCGTCCCGACGGCGCCGGCCGTCGCGGGGGCTCTCTATGCCTTCGACGGTATTCGCCGGTTCACGCTTCCGATGAAGGACTCGCCCGCGGCGCGGGCGCTGAAGCGGTGACCGCGTGACGCGCATCCCGCTGCCTTCTCCGCTGCCGAAGGTCACGGGCCTCCGGTGCGTCCTCTGTTCAGCGGTCTACGCGCACGGCGAAGTCGAGTACACGTGCCCGCGCTGCGGGATCGACGGCATCCTCGACGTCGAGTACGACGCGGGCCTCGTGGGGAAGACCTTCTCGAGGCGCTCCCTCGAAGCGGACCGCGACCTCTCCCTCTGGCGCTACCGGGCGCTCCTGCCGCTGCCCGACGACGCCGTCCTTCCGCGCCTGCACGTGGGCTTCACGCCCGTCGTCGAGGCGCCGGCCCTCGCGAAGGAGCTGGGGCTGGGCGCGTTCTTCGTCAAGGACGACGGGCGCAACCCGACGGCGTCCTTCAAGGACCGCGCGAGCTCCGTGGGCGTCACGCGCGCACGGTGGCTCGGCCGCAGCGAGATCACGTGCTCCTCGACGGGCAACGCGGCGTCTTCCCTCGCCGGCTTCGCGGCCGAGGCGGGAATGAAGGCGTTCATCTTCGTCCCGGCCACTGCCCCCGAGGCGAAGGTCGCGCAGCTACTCGTTTACGGTGCGAAGGTCTTCCTCGTCGAAGGGCCTTACGAGGACGCCTTCCGTACCTGCCAGGCCGCCGTGGACGCGTTCGGCTGGTACAACCGCAACTGTGCGATCAATCCGTATCTCGTCGAGGGCAAGAAGACCTGCGGCCTCGAGATCGGCGAACAGATGCGCGAGCGGATGCCCGACGTCGTCACGGTCGCGCTCGGCGACGGCTGCACGACGGCCGCGATCTGGAAGGGCCTCGTCGAGATGAAGACACACGGCATCGTCGACCGCCTTCCGCGAATCCTCGCGGTACAGGCGGAGGGCGCCGCGCCTCTCGCGCGGACGTTCGCGCGCGGCGACGAGCGCATCGAGCCGATCGACGCCTCGACGCTCGCCGACTCGATCAATGTGGGCGCGCCACGCAACGGGATCAAGGCGCTCCGCGCCGTGCGCGCCTCGGGCGGCGCGATCGTGACGGCGAGCGACGAGGCGATCCTCTCGTGGATCCCCCGGCTCGCCCGCGCGACGGGCGTCTTCGCCGAGCCGACCGGCGTCGCCGCGCTCGCCGGCCTCGAAGCCGCGCTCGAGAAGGGCCTCGTCAGGCGCGGCGAACGCGTCCTCCACGTCGCGACGGGCAATGGATTGAAGGACACGCGCGGCGCGATGCGCTCCGTCGGCCCTCCCACCCGCATCCCCCCGGGCCTCGACGCGGTCCGGAAGGAACTGGAGAAGACATGATTCACGGCCCCACGTACGCCGAGATGCGCGACCCCGCGCTCCTTCCGGCGGAGCTCCGGAAGCGCGCGCAGGCCGCGCGGCGCGATGCGCCGCTCGACCCGGTCAACCTCTTCAACATCACGTGGCACGAGGACGACGGGCGCGTGCGCGCGCTCCGGCTCCCCGAGGCCCTCACCGGCGTCGAGGCGCCCATCGTCCTTCTCTACGCGAAGGACTTCCCGACGGGCGCGCACAAGGTGGGCGCGACGTACTCGGTCCTCATGGAGCACCAGCTCGCGGGCGACGTCACGCCCGGGGCGTCGACGCTCGTCTGGCCCTCGACGGGCAACTACGGCATCGGCGGGTCGTGGGTGGGCCCGCGCATGGGCTACGAGTCGGTCGTCATCCTCCCGGAGGAGATGAGCGCCGAGCGCTTCGAGAAGATCGCCGCCTACGGGGCGCGCGCGATCAAGACGCCGGGGTCGGAGAGCAACGTCAAGGAGATCTACGACGAGTGCAAGCGGCTCCGGGCGGACCCGAAGATCCGCGTGATGAACCAGTTCGAGGAGATGGCGAACTACCGGTGGCACTACAACGTCACGGGCGCGGCAGCGGCCGAGGCCATCGAGGCGCTCGGCTGCGGACGGCCCGCGGCGTTCGTCTCGGCCATGGGCTCCTCGGGCACGATCGCGGCGGGCGACCTTCTCAAGGCGCGATTCGGGACGCGCATCGTCGGCCTCGAGCCGATCCAGTGCCCGACGATCTCGCGAAACGGTTACGGCGCACATGCGATCGAAGGGATCGGCGACAAGCACGTCACCTGGATCCACAACGTCATGAACATGGACGCCGTGATGGCGATCGACGACCAGGAGTGCCTGCTCGGGCTGCAGCTCGTCGCTGAACCCGCCGGACGCGACTTCCTTGCCGAAGCGGGCGGGCTCGGGGAAGCCGCGCACCGGCTCTCCACGCTTCTCGGGGTGAGCGGCGTCTGCAACATCCTCGGGGCGATCAAGACGGCGAAGTGGCTGGGGCTCGGGAAGAACGACGCCATCGTCACCGTGGCGACGGACGGCCTCGACCGGTACCCGTCGGTTCTCCGCCGCCTCGAGAAGACGACGGGGCCGCTCACGCGCGATCGGGCCGAGGCGCATCTCGAGTCGATCTTCCACGGGCAGAAGCTGGACTGGATCGCGGAAGGGACCCACGAGAGCCGCGAGCGGTGGCACAACCTGAAGTACTTCACGTGGGTCGAGCAGCAGGGGAAAACCGTGGCCGAGCTTGGCGCGCAGCGTTCCGAGCGCTGGTGGGCCGACCAGGCCGCGCTCGCGGGAGATGTGGATCGCCGGC
>JBDTTJ010000270.1:0-4684 GCA_039930645.1 Acidobacteriota bacterium | reverse complement strand
ACTCCGGCCTCGTCGTGAACGAGGAGAACGCCGAGCGCGTCGGCGTGTGCATCGGTTCTGGCATCGGCGGGCTGCCTCTCATCGAGGAGACGCACAAGACGCTTCTCGAGAAGGGGCCGCGCCGCATCAGCCCGTTCTTCATCCCGGGTCTGATCGTCAACATGGGCGCCGGGCTCGTCTCGATCCTGAACGGCGCCAAGGGCCCGAACACGGCCACGGCGACGGCCTGCGCGACGTCGGCGCACGCGATCGGCGACGCCGCGAACATCATCCGCCGCGGCGACGCGGACGCGATGATCGCCGGCGGCTCCGAGTCCGTCGTGACGCCGCTCGCGATCGGCGGGTTTGCCGCGATGCGCGCCCTGTCGACGCGCAACGACGACCCGAAGACGGCCTCGAGGCCGTGGGACAAGGACCGGGACGGTTTCGTCCTCGGCGAGGGCGCGGGCGTCCTCATCCTCGAGGACCTCGCGCACGCGAAGGCGCGCGGCGCCGCGATCTACGCCGAGATCGCCGGTTATGGGATGTCGGGCGACGCGTACCACATCAGCGCCCCGTCCGAGGACGGCGACGGCCCCTCGCGCGTCATGCTCAACACGCTCAAGGACGCCGGCGCGAATCCCGAGGAGATCCAGTACATCAACGCGCACGGCACCTCCACGCCGCACGGCGACAAGATCGAGACGACGGCGATCAAGAAGGTCTTCGGTGACCACGCGAAGAGGCTCGCCGTCTCCTCCACGAAGTCCATGACGGGGCATCTCCTGGGCGCGGCCGGTGGATACGAGGCCGGAGTTCTCGCGCTCGCGATGCGTTACGGCGTCATCCCGCCCACGATCAACTACACGACGCCGGACCCCGAGTGCGACCTCGACTACACGCCGAACACGGCGCGCGACGCGGAGCTCCGATCGGCGCTTTCCAATTCGTTCGGGTTCGGCGGCACGAACGCGTGTCTCCTGATGCGCTCCGTCTGACGGAATCGCCCGCCGGGGCCGAGAGGCCTGCTACGATAAACCGTGTTTCCATCGAGGCGTTCGCGTCGCGTGGCCGCGGTTGCGGCCCTGCTGGCGCTCGCCGTGGTCACCGGGAGCTTTCTCTGGTGGCGCGCGAACCGGACCTTTCTCGACCGCTGGGGTGAGGACGCCTCACGCCTCGTCTCGCCCGCGCGGATCGGGACGCAGATCGAGGTGCTCTCGGCGAAGCCGCACCGCGCGGGCTCGCCGGCGAACGGCGAGGTGGGCTCCGAGGTCGAGCGCCGCCTCGCCTCGGCCGGGCTCAAGCCGTGGAGCGACGTTCACGACGCCGACCTGTGGGAGCCCGTCACGCTGCGGCTCGCGCTCGCGGGCCCCGCAGGGCGCGAGATCGACCTCCACGAGCGCGAGGTGCCGGGCGATCCCGCGACGCGCGCCGCGAAGGACGAGTTGCCGTTCCTCGCCTACTCCCCCGACGCCGACCTCGAGGCGCCGCTCGTATACGCGCACTTCGGCGCGGCCGCGGACTACGAAGCGCTCCGCAGGGCGGGCGTCGACCCGCGCGGCAAGGTCGCGATCGTCCACGTTCAGGGCGTCTGCCGCGGCGAGAAGGTCGCGGCCGCCGAGCGCGCCGGCGTCGCCGCGCTCCTCGTGTACCTCGAGCCGAAGGACCAGGGGGTCCTGAAGCCGGCGTACCCGGAGGGCGCCGGGCCGCACCCGGCCGCCGTGTCGCGCGGCTCGCTGCTGAAGTACTTCCGGCGCCCCGGCGACCCGCGGCGGGCGAAGGAGCAGGGCGTCGACGTCCTGCCGAAGATCCCGGCGCTCGCGATCTCCGCCGAGGCGGCCGAGTCGCTCCTCAAGGAGATGACGGGGCCAGAGCCGCCGAAGGACTGGAAGGGAACGCTCGCCGCGCCCTATGCGCTCGGGCCCGGCAAGGCGCGCGTGAGGATCACCGTGCGCGGCCGGACCGTCCGCGCGAAGCTGCGCAACGTCCTCGCGTCCATTCCCGGCGCCGACCCGAAGGCGCCGCCGGTTCTCGTGATGGGGCACTACGACGCGTGGGTGAACGGCGCCGTCGACCCCGGCTCCGGCGCGGCCGTCGTCCTCGAGACGGCCGACGTGCTCGCGCGTCTCGCCGAGAAGGGCTGGCGGCCGGCGCGCGGCGTCCTGTTCGCGCTCTGGGACGGCGAGGAGTGGGGAATGATCGGCTCGACCGCCTGGGTCGAGGCGCACCTCGGCTCGTCCGGGCTGCCCGTCGCCGCGGCGATCAACATCGACTCGGCCGCGCGCGCGAACGACCTCTTCGCGAGCCTCACGCCCGGGCTGAGAGGCGTATTCGACGAGGTCCTGCCGCGCGTCGCCGACCCGCTCTCGGCCGGCAAGACGCTCGCAGACTCGGCGGGGCAGCTCACGCTCCCCGGCTTCTCGAGCGACGTGGCGCCGTTCCTCGGCTTCACGTCCGTCCCGGCCGCCGAGCTCGGGTTCGGCCGCTGGTACGGCGCATACCACACGCTCTACGACACGCCGACATACGCTTCGAGGATCGCGGACCCGGGCTCCGTGCGCGCCGCGGCCCTCGCAAAGGCCGTTGCGCTCTTCGCCGGCGCGCTCGCGACGCCGCGCGTCTTCCCGTTCCGGTTCAACGAGGTGTCGGCGTTCACGCAGAGCGAGCTGCGCGAGATCCAGGCTCGCTACCCGGGCGCGATGGGCTGGTTGCCCGCGGCCCTCAATCCTCTCGCCACGCACCTCTCCGCTTTCGAGTCGGCCGCGGCCACCTGGGACGAGTACGCGCGGTCCCGCTCCGGCCGGGAGCGGGACCGCGCGCGGGCCGACGGCCTCGCGGGCTTCGCGCTCGCGTCGCTCGGGACGCGCGGCGTCTTCGGCCGCGGCTGCGTCCTCTGGGGGCCGTCCGAGACGACGGGCTGCGCCGCGACGGCGCTGCCGGGCCTCGAAGACGCCGTCCGGCGGGGCGACCGCGCCGGCGTCGCGCGCGAGATCGGCCGGCTCGGCGCCGCATTCTCCCGCGCACGGGACTTTCTCGTCGCGGGCGCCTGGCTGGGACGCGGCAACAAGTCGTCGCGCGCTTCGCGTTCGGACGGCTCGGGACGCTCTTGAGCCGGCGTGGCGCCGCGCCCGCGGCGCTCGCTCTCGCGGCCTTCGCCGGCTCTGCTCTCCTCGCCGCGGCGTGCGGACGCTCCCCGTACGCGCACCGCTCCGCGCGCGTCCGCCGCCTCGTGAACGCCGCGCGCATCGGCGCGCGGGTCGAGGCGCTCGCGGCCGCTCCGCACCGCGCCGGCACTTCGGCGCAGGCTTCGGTCGTCGAGACGGTGGCCGGCGCGCTCCGCGCGGACGGGCTCGAGGTCGTGGTCTCGGCGTTCGACGTCGACCTGCCCGGGCCGGGAGAGGCATCGCTCGCGCTCGACGGCGCGCCCGCGTTCGAGCTCGCCGAACGCGCGCTTCCCGGCGATCCGTACTCGGCGGACGGCGCGCGCGAGACTCCGTTCTTCGCGTGGGCGCCCTCCGGCCAGGCCCGAGGCCGCGTCGTCTACGCGAACCACGGCGACCGCGGCGACTACGCGCTCCTCGCGGAGGCCGGCGTTTCCGTGGAGGGCGCGATCGTCCTCGCGCGCGCCGGGGGAATCTGCCGCTCGATGAAGTCGCTCCTCGCCGAGCGGGCGGGCGCCGCGGCGCTCCTACTCTACCCGGAGCGGCGCGATCTCGGCGTCGTCAAGCCGGACTTCCCGGACGGCCCCTACCTGAACCCGTGGGCGGTGCCGCGCGGCTCGATGCTGCGGTACTTTCTCTATCCGGGAGACCCCGCCGGAGCGCGCGCCCGCGCGACTCCGGGCCTCCTGCCGCGGATCCCGGCGCTCCCGATTTCAGAGACCGTTGCGCGGGAGATCCTCGGGCGCGTCGAAGGCCCCGCGGCGCCCGAGGAGTGGACGGGTTGGATGAAGACGCCCTACCGCGTCGGCGCGACCGCGGGCGAGGCCCGACTCTCCATTCGCGGCGCAACGCGCCGCGGCACTCTCCGAAATCTCTTCGCAACGCTTCCTGGCCGCCGGCGCGACGCCGCCGCGATCGTCGTTTCCGCGCACACGGACGCCTGGGTGCACGGGGCGATCGACCCGGTGTCGGGCGCGGCCACCGTGCTCGAAACTGCCGACGTCCTCGCGCGGCTCGCAAAGGACGGCTGGAGGCCCGAGCGCGACGTCGTCTTCGCGTTCTGGGACGGCGAGGAGTACGGGATGCTCGGCTCGACGCACTGGGTGGAGGAGTCGCTCGCCGACCTGCCCTCGAGGGTGGCCGCGTTCCTCTACGTCGACTCTTCCGCCCGCGCGTGGGACTTCATGGCCGACGTCTCGCCCGGCCTCACGGGCTCGCTCGACGACGTCCTCGCCGCCGTGCCGGACCCCGCGACGGGCCGTCCGCTTCTCTCCGTGCGCGGGACGCTTCAGCTGCCCGGTTTCAGCGGCGACACGGCGCCCTTCGTCGGAATGGGCGGCGTGCCGGGCGCGCAGTTGGGCTACGGGCGGCGCACGTATGCGATGTACCACACGGGATACGACGACCCGCTTCTCGCGCGCCGGCATCTCGACCCAGGCTGGGGCCTCTCGGCGTCGCTCGCGCGGATCCTCTCCGTATGGGCTTCGGTTCTCGCGGATGCTCCCGTTCCCGCGTGGAATTTCTCGGAGGTTTCGGATTTTCTT
>JBDTTJ010000269.1:0-4699 GCA_039930645.1 Acidobacteriota bacterium | reverse complement strand
GTTCGGGTTCGGCGTGGTCGTGCGGGCGATCGCGACCGTGCGCGGCGCGTCGAGGCTGAAGAGATTGCGGAACTCGACGGCGAGCGTCCCGGCCTGCGCACCTGTCGAGGCGTCGGGTACGACGAGGCCCTTGCTCCTCAGGTACCCGATGATGTCCGGGATCGTCGTCTGCTGCCCGGCGGCGAGCGTGAGCGTCACGAAGGGCACGCCGGTCGAGGATCCGAGAGAGGGCTTGTAGAAGAGATCGACCGGAGTCGGGAACGCGCCGTCGTTCGCGAGCGTGAGCTCGGTCGTGTAGTGAGAGCCGGCGGCGCCGAAGACGTCGAGGACGACCGGGACCACGAGCCGCCGCGCGGCGGCGAGACCGCCCGGGCGGTAGAGCGGGAGGATCGAGCCGTCGGACGTCTTCGCGTCGTTCACGACGCCGTACGCCGTCCAGGCGCCGACGCCCGCCGTGCGCGCGATCTTCACGTACCCGTATGCGGGCTCCGTCATCCCGGCCTGGAGCAGGACGCCGTTGAGCTGCTTCCATTCGCCAGGAGCGAGCGTGACGAGGATCGGCGCTCCGGCCGCCGCGCCGGTCTGGTCGTAGACCTGGACGGAGAGGACGACGGAATCGGCGCCGCGCCCCGGGACGTGCGCGAACGCGACGTTCGAACGAGAGACGCCGCTCACGCTGCGAAGACCGTAGATGGCGCCGGCTTCCTCGGCGGCGTCGAGGTCGGACGGGGCGTCGAGAAAGACGCCGTAGCTGCCCGCGGCGTCGGTCGCGTACGCCCGCGAGAGCGCATAGAGCGCGTCTGTCGCGGCGTTCGGAACCCTGGCCGGGTCGACCGACACGGTGAGAGAACCCGCGACGGGTGACGGGCCGATCGCGACGCCGCGGTCGCGCAGGAACTGGAGCGCATCCGCCGCGCGGATCTCGGTATGGGGCGCGAGGGCCACCGTCGCGCTGCCGCTCCCGGAGCCGGCGAAGTCGGGCGCGGCCGTGAACGAGACGACGGCGTCGAGGGCCGCGTCGGACAGGTTGCCGAGCGTGAGGTCGGACCGGAAGCGCGCGCCAGAGGCCCCGGGCACGTCGAGGACGACCGGCACGAGCTTCGCGGAAGAGGACGTGGCGGCCGCGAAGAGGCCGCGGCCCGCGGTGCCCGCCCAGAGCGTCGTCCCGAGGACGCGCACGACGCGCGCGTCGACGCCGAACTCGACGCCCGCCTTCTCGGGCTGCCAGCCTCCGTCCTTCTTGCGGAGGACGCCTGCGGCGCCGCCGGCTGCGAAAGCCATTCCGTTGCCCGTGTCGAGCGACGAAACGAAGGCGGTGTTCGCGCCGAAGTCGTCGCTCCGCCACGAGCCGGGGATCGAGCCGCCGAGCGTCGCGGCCGCGATGCCCGTCGCCGGCGCCGCGAAAAGAGTCGCCGCGTCGCCGCCGATCGCCTGCACGAGCGACGGTGCGCCCGGCGCGGCCTGCCACGTCTGCTTGCGCGCGAAGAGGGCCGTGCCCGTCGACGCGTAGAGGGTCCCGTCGACCTCGCGCGCCGCGAGGATCGACTCCGTTCCCGAGAGGCCGCCGTTGTCCGCGGACCACGAGGAGACCACCCAGCGCCACATCCCGGCGCTCGGCGTGCCGCCCGCCACGCTGCCGTCGGCCGCGACGCGCACGAGCGCGGACGGCACGACGCCGACGGGGAGCCCGGAGAGCGCGGGCGCCGTAGACGTGATGGAAGCGTTGACGAGGGTGTAAGTCGAGACGTCGCAGTTCGACGCCGCGAGGAACTGCGCGAAGGCGGCCGGCGCCTCGGCGCCCGCGCTCCCGACGCCGGCGAGGGACGTCACGTCGCCGCAACCGTTCGCCGAGGCGCTGCCCAGGACGGACGACACGGGCGCGAGGCCCGCGCCGCGCGCGGAGGCGAGCGTGATCCCCGCGATCGTCGCGACGTCGGAGATCGTGGAGGCCCAGAGGCCCGTTCCCGCCTCGACCCAGGACGGACCGGACAGTTTGTAAACGGGCGCTCCTGCGGTTCCCGCGTAGAGGTCCGTCCCCGCTTCCGCGAAGCTCAGCGCGCCGGGGGCGAGGATCGTGAAGTTGTCGGGCGCCCAGGAGCCGGATTTCTTCAGGATGCCCGCGTCCGCCGTCGCCGCGCGCAGGACGCCGCCCCCGAACGTGATCGCCCGGACGTCGTGAAAGCCGAAGCCGGGCTCCGCGACCCACGCCGCGCCGTTCCACGAGTAGAGCGTCTGGTCCGTGCCGGCCCAGAGGACGCCGTTCACGGACGCGAGCGCCTGCACGGTTGCCGTGACGGGCATTCCCGTCGAGAGGAACACGACGGCGGCGCCGGTGTACCGCGCGACGGCGCCGCGGAGGCCCGCGACCAGGTCGCCGTTCCAGACGGCGGCCGAAACGACCTTGCCGCCCGGGCTCGCGAGGACGGCCCACGTGTTGCCGGTCTTCTTCGCGACTCCGAGGCCCGCGGCCCAGACGCTCGTCCCGTCCGTCGCGAGCGCGGAGGGCTGCGTCACGGAAACGGGAACCGCTTCGGCGAGCCAGGAATCCACGCACGGACCGCCGGGAGTCGGTGCACAACCCGCCTGCCGCTGCCACACCTGCGCGCCGTCGGCCGCCCAGACCGAGCTGCCCGACACGAGGGAGAGAACGTTCTGTCCCGCGAGTCCGCCGGGCGTCCAGGCGCCCGAGGCCAGCTTCCAGACCCCCCACGGCGTTCCGGCCCAGACGTTCGTGCCGTCCGAGGCGAGCGCGGTCGCGGTCGCCCCCTGGAGCGTCGGGACCTGCTGAAACCTGAGGCCCGCGCGCGCGGGCAACGCCGCGGCGAGCGCGGCGAGACAGGCGAGCGCGACGGCCCGAGACGCGAGACGGCGAGCGGACGGGGGCTGCGTGTTCTTCACGTCGGAGAGAATAGCGGTATTCGCTTCGATCCCGAGCGCCTCTTTGCCGCCCCGCGTTACGCCGCCTACGCCGCGGCGGCGGTGGCCGCCGTCGAGCGGGGGGACGCAGGGCCCATCTCCGAGGAGCTGGAGAGAGAGAAGAGAAGATCTTCTTTGAGCGGAAGAGGGAAAGATGCGGCGGAGCACGAGGTCGCCGCCTTTGCGATCTCCTCGCAGGGCCTCACGACGCTGGTCGCCGGGCTCCGGGGCGTCGAGACGCTTCCCGTGCCCCTTTCTGCCTTTCTACTCGAAGAAATCCCCTTCGCCCGTGCCCGGGCGAACCGCCTGCTCGAAACGCTTTCGGCGACCGTCCGGACGCTTCACGCCGCTGGCGTCGAAGTCGTCGCGCTCAAGGGCGCGGTCCTCGCGTTCTTCCACTACCCGGACCCGGCCCTTCGCCCCATGGGAGACCTCGATCTCCTCTTGGAGGATCCCGACGATCTCGCGCGGGCGACTTCGGCGCTCGTCGGAGCCGGCTGGATCGCGCTCCTCGACACGCCGCGCCACCGCGTCTTCGCGCGCCCGGACGAGCGCGTCGCGCGGCCCGCCTCCGAGGACCCGGACAACCCGATCCGCGTCGAGATCCACACGTCGTTCCGGCTGCCGGTGCTCGGGCGCATTTACGACGCGAGCGAAGCGCTGCGCGCCCAGTGCGAGACGCGCGACTTCGACGGGACACGCGTGAACGTGGCCGCGGGAGGCGCGCTCCTCACGCACCTTCTCTTCCACGCCGCGGAGGACTTCGCGGGAAACGGCATCCGCGGGATCCAGGCCCACGACTTCCGGCTGCTCGCGCGGAAGATTTCTTCGAGTGAGCAAGGACCGAAGATCGGCGCTCTCGCGCCGAGGATTTCTTCGAGTGAAAAAGAGGTCGCGGGCGGGCGCGGGGAGGCCCCATTGCTTTACGCATCCGATGCGATCGAGCGCCTGTTCCCTCTTACCTTCAAAGAAATCTTTCTCTCGTCTCTTTCCTCTCGAGTCGATCCCGCGCTCCGCGCCCGCGCCGCGGCGTTGCCGGCGCTCCGCTACACGCGTCCCGCGCGCGGCTGGACCCGGGCGCTTCTGTCGCTCGTGGACGGGCCCATCCCGCGCGCCCGTTTCCTCCTGCGCACCTTCTTTCCGACGCTCGGAGAGGTGAAAGCGAACGCGGCGCCGGACTCTTCGGGGCTCGCGCTCGCCCGGGCGTGGCTGCGCGTCTTCGTCCGCCGCGCGCTGGCGCCGTTCAGGCCGCGCCGCTGAGCGCTGCGCGCACCTCGGTGTAGATCCGCTCGAACGCCGCGGCGGTGGCATCCGCGTCGTGCGCCGCTGCCCACGCGCGGGCCGCGTCGCCCATCGCGCGCCGCCGCGGCTCGTCGGCGAGCAGCGCGAGGATCCCCGCCGCGAGAGCCGCGTCGTCTCCGACGGGCACGGCCGAGGCGGCGCCGGGAGCGAGCTCGCGGATGTGCCCGACCGCCGTCCCGACGGTCGGGACGCGGCAGGCGGCGGCCTCGAGGACGACGAGCGGCCCCGCCTCGTGGCGCGAGGAGTGGATCAGGAGATTCGCCCGCCGGTAAAAGGGAAGGAGCGCCTCGACGGGCTGGAAGCCGTGAAACGTGACGTGTCCGCCGAGGCCGAGCGCGGACGCGGCGCGCGGAACCTCTCCGGCGAGCACGTCTTCTCCGACGACGTCGAGCCGGGTGTCCGGCCGCGCGTCGACGACGCGGCGGAGCGCGCGCAGCGCCGTCGGGACGTCCTTCACGCGATTCAGGCTGCCGACGAGGAG
>JBDTTJ010000268.1:0-4714 GCA_039930645.1 Acidobacteriota bacterium | reverse complement strand
CTTTCGTGCGCTGCCGGCCGAGGTCGCCCTCCACGAAGAGAACGATGAGCCGGCCGGGCGGATAGGGAGCCGGCGGGGGCGCGGACGCGCCGCCCTCCGCCGGGGGCATGACGACCGGGCCCTCCGGCGTGCCGGCCGCTACGAACTCCACCGACTCGACCTCGAGCGGCTTGCCGTCCGCCGTGACGCGGAAGTCCGAGGCCACGAGGTCCGTGATCGGGTCGCCCCGCCTGTCCGTCACGTACGCGTCGACGACGAGCCTCACGACCTGCTCGGTCCTCACGATGCGCGCGGCGGGTTTCTCCTCGTCTGCGGCGGACGCGGAGGCCGCGAGCGCGAGAAGGCAGACGAGGGCGGTCCGGCGCACGGAAGGATTCTCCTCCCGTATGCTTCCGCCGTGAACGACCTCGTCGACGTCCTCGTGGTCGGCGCCGGGCCGGTGGGCCTCGCGTGCGCGCTCGAGGCGGCCCGCGCCGGCCTCACGCACGTGGTCCTCGAGAAGGGCGCGCTGCTCAACACGCTCGTGAACTGGCCGGTTCACGTCGTCTTCTTCTCGACGCCCGACCTCCTCGAGATCGGCGGCCACCCGTTCGTGTCGGCGGGGCCGAAACCGACGCGCCGGGAGGGTCTCGACTACTACCGCAAGGTCGCCGAGCGCGAACGGCTCGACGTGCGCCTCGGCACGCCCGTCACCTCGCTGACGACGGCGGACGGGGTCTTCGCCGCCGCGACACCGAAGGGGACCTTCACGGCGCGCGCGGCCGTCATCGCGACCGGGTTCTTCGACACGCCGAACGTCCTCGGCGTCCCCGGCGAGGACCTGCCGAAAGTCTCGCATTACTACCGCGAGCCGTACGCGCACGCCCGGACGGACGTCCTCGTCGTGGGCGGCAGGAACTCGGCGGTGGAGGCCGCGCTCGACCTCCACCGCCACGGCGCCCGCGTGACGATGGCGATCCGTGGCGCGGCGTTCGGCCCAAGCCTCAAGTACTGGCTGAGGCCGGACGTCGAGAACCGCGTGCGCGAGGGCTCGATCCGCGCGTTCTTCGACACGACGGTCGTGCGGATCGACGAGGGCTCGGTCACGCTCCGCGTCCGCGAAGGAACAGCGGAACTCCCGAACGACTTCGTCTACGCGTTGACCGGCTATCGCCCCGACTTTCCGTTCCTCACCGCCTCGGGCATCGGCATCACCGAGGACCTCGAGGTCGTCCACGACGCCGGGACGATGGAGACGGACGTGTCCGGCCTCTACGTCGCGGGCGTCGTCGCGGCCGGCCGGCACACCGGCCGGCTCTTCATCGAGAACGGCCGCGCCCACGCCGCGCGGATCGTGGGCCACGTCCTCGCGCGGCGCGGCGCGCCGGGGAGGCCGGAGGTCCCGGCGATCCGTCGCTTCCAGGACGGGGACTGACGATGGCCCTCGGGCGCGTCGGAGCCGTTCTCATCCTCGCGGCGGCCGGCGGCGTGGCCGTCCTCGTCACGCCCGCAATGAAGCGGACGATTGCCCTCGGCGACCGGGCCAAGGGCGCGCCGGTCTCGTTCCTCGCGGGCCGCGGCTTCACGCTCGAGCTGCCGAAGGGCAGCTGGTACGAAGCGCGGGTCCCGCGATTCGAGCTCACGGACGGCGCAGACCCGACGGACCCGAACCGCCCGGCGCTCGAGCATCGGCTCTTGCGCGCGGGCGAACCGGCTCAGCTCGCTGTCATCTCGTGGAGACTCGGGAGCGACGGCAGCCTCGACCTCGACGACGCCGCGGCGCTCGTTTCGGAGGGATCGGCGCGGCGCCTCGAAAAGTGGAAGCTCCTCGGCGTCGCTCCGCTGCCCGGGCGGGGCGCGACGCGCGTTCTCCACGCGACGGCCCTGCTCGAGGGCCGGGAAGTGGAGCTGCTCTGGGGCCTCTATCCCTCCGGCCCAACCGTGTACGGCGTGCTCGTCGCGGTGGAGCCGGCCGCCTTCGTGAGGCTGCGCCGCGAGATGGAGGGCATCCTCGCATCCGTCCGCGCGTTCGACACAGGCGCGTCGGGGAACGGGTCGACCTTGTTCTCGACGGGCGCAAGCGTCTTCAGGAAGTCGTAAATCGCGCCGAGGTCCTCGTCCGTCGCCCCGGACAGGGCGAGCCACGGCATGAGCGTGTTGCGCCCTTTCGACGCGACCGGGGCCGCGTCGCCCGTCAGGCCCGCGAAGGACCGGAAACGCCCGATGAACTCCTCCTTCGTCGCGCGGCCGAGGTACGCGTCCTTGTGCGGCGTGAGGTTCGGCGACACGTTGCGGCCCCACGGGCCCTTGAACATCCTTCCGCCGGTGTACTCGCGCCCGGGTATGGGCGCGCCGGGCCGCGTCTCGGGCGTATGGCAGCCCACGCAGCCCCCGATGACCGTGAGGTACTTCCCGTATCCGACGTGGTCCGCCTTCGGGTCCGGCGTGGCGATCGGTCCGCTCACGGGCCTGGGCGCGCTTTTCACGAGGAGGTTCACCGGGAAGTCGATCTCCTTCGCCGGCACCGCGTTGCGGATCGGGCGGAGCGCCTTGAGGTACAGGACGATCGCGCGCGCGTCCTCGTCGCTCATCTCGTGATACGCGGGGTACGGCATCATCGGGAAGAGCGTGTTGCCGTCGCGGTCTACACCCTCGCGGATCGCGCGCAGGATCTCGCCGTCCGTCCACTTTCCGAGCCCGGTCTCCGGATCGGGCGTGATGTTGCGGGCGTAGAGGACGCCGGGAATTCCGAACTCCTTCGTGAACGCGAATCCGCCCTTCCCTTCGGTGCCCGGGATGCGCGGCAGCCCGTAGCGATCGAACTTCGCATCGGAGTGGCACAGGAGGCAGTCCACGACGTGCAGCGCGAGGTACTCGCCGCGCGCGAGCCGCGCAGGTGTCGCCTCGATCTTCTCGGGCGAAGCGGGCCGCTGGGCGGGCTTCTTCGCGGCGAGAATTGCGATGCCGGCTCCCACGAGGACGGCGAGGACGCTCACGACGAGAACGAGTCCCTTTATCAATCGCTTCATGGGCGAAGGATACGACGACGCGGATGCAATTCCCCCGCGCGCCGCGCCAACGCGCTGCGTCAGCGCCCGAGCGGCAGGCGCAGGAAGACGAGGTCTTCGAGCTTCTCGGCCGGAAGCACGCCGTCCGGGCCGAAGGCGTCGACCTGGCTGTTCGCGACGTAAACGTAGTCGTCGCCGGCCACAGTCCCGCCCACCGGCACGCGGTAGGACGGGTGAGCGCAGTCGAGGATCTCCATCCCGGAGAAGGAATTTCCGTCGGGCTCGAGCGTCCAGCGGCCCACGCGCCCCACGCTCACCGTGCCCGCAACTGCGACGAGCGCGTTGCGGTGGAAGACGAGCCCGTCGAGACCGGCCGGCCACGGCCCCGGCGGCTGGTCGAGAAGCGTCGAAGCGCCCGTCGCGGGGTCGAGGCGGTAGACACCGCGCGCGAGGTCGGCGACCCAGATGCGCGCACCGTCGGACGAAACCGCGATGGACTTGGGCGCGACGAACGCGCCGGCCGACGCCGCGACTGTCAGTTCCTCCGCGCCCGCGCGCAGGACGTGGACTTCTCCCGACGCGGTGTCCGTCACCCAGACGCTGCCGGCAGCGTCCACCGCGAGCCCCCCGAACTGGTGCGGCGGCCTCGTCATGGGCGACCACCGGCCGAGGATCGCGCCCGTCGCGAGATCGAACGCCACGAGCTGCGAGCGCCCGAAGTCCTCGGGACGGAACCCTTCCATCGCGGGGTCGACGGCCGTCACGGCCCAGAGGCGGCGGCGGCCGGCGTCGATCTTCACCCCGAGAATGGCGTCGAGGTCCCCGGGGCTCCCGCCCGCGAAGTCGGACATCGAGGCCGGGGCGCCGGCGGCGCCCGGCGACACCCGCACGATCCTCCGCTTCCTCAGGCTCGCCACGTAGAAGACCTTCGCGGCGGCGTCCCAGGCGAGGTCGCCGGGAACGAGGTCGCGCGCCCCGAGCGTGAACGCGACCACGGAGCGATGCGTCTTCGGAGCCTGCGCGCGGATGACCGCAAGCGCGTCGCGGAAGCGCGGGTCGGACGCGATGCCCTCGAACGACTTCGGAAGCGGGACGAGGCAGCTGTTCAGCCTCCACACCTGGTCCAGCCACTCCAGCGCCGCCGGGGCGTTTCCCGCGTGCGCCCAGGCCGTCGCGGCGAGGTATGCCGCCGCGTCGTCCATCGGGTTGAATGCGAACGCGCGCTGGAAGCCGTCGCCCGAGGTCTCCCACTGCCGGCGCCCGAAGTCGAGGTGCCCACCCGCGTAGCCGTTCGCGATCACCGCAGCCTTCTGCGCGCCGAGCTTCGGAACGGGCGGGGCGGTCGGCGCGGATGAAGTCGCACTGCCGAGCGTGCAGCCCGCTGCCGCGAGAAGCAGCGACGCGGCCGCTATCCGCCGCGCGCCCTCAGCCTTCGTCGCCGCCATCCCCGCCATTCTCCCAGAGGTCGCGCTGCGCGGCCGGCACCCGGCCCTTCTTCGGCGGCAGAGGCTCGGGCCCGGGGGCGTCGAGGACGGAGGGGTCGTCGTTCGCGGGCGCGTTGACGCGCCGCGACACGGCGAACGCCTCCATCTCCTCGGCTCCGAGGGGTGCGAAGAGCGGCGCGAGAGCCGCCGGGTCCTGCGCGTCCGGGTCCAGCCACAGGTCCTCGCCTTCCGGCGTGAGGATGACGGGCATCCGGTCGTGCACGCCCGCGACGAGCTCGTTCG
>JBDTTJ010000267.1:0-4731 GCA_039930645.1 Acidobacteriota bacterium | reverse complement strand
GCTCGCGACCGGCCACGCCAGGCGAGCGCGGCGGCAACGAGAGCGAAGGTGATGACGAGCGGCCCGGCGTGACGCACGAGCACCGTGAACGGGTAGTACGCGAAGAAGGCCGCTGCCCCGCGATGGAACTCCGCCGCGACGCGGGCTCGCCCGACGTCCCCGAGATGCTCTCCAAGGTAATAAGTCCGGATGACGCCGCGGTTCGCCCACACGGCCGGGCCGCCGATCGCGCCGAGGACGGCCGCCGCGATCGCGAGGCCCCGCAGCCGGGCGGCCGTCGCCGCTTTCTCGAAGCGGGCGCCCCGCGGGCGCAGGAACAGGAAGAGCGCGGCGAGGCCGAGAATCCCGGCGAAGTAGCTCAGGGTGAGAAAGCGCGTGAGCACACAAACGCCCATGGCGACTCCCGTGAGAAGCGCGATCCCCCGCCGCGCGAAACCGTCCGAGAGGATCGCGAGGCAGATGCAGGTCCCGAAAAGGCACGAGGCGACGAAGTCGAACCGGAAGTCCATGAGTCCGCCCGGCCAGAAGAACGGCGTCCGCGCGAGCAGGAGCAGGCCGACACCCAGGAATCCCGTCGCGGACCGACGCGTGAGCCGGCGGCACGCGAGAAACAGGGCGACCACAAGGACGCCGAAGTGAAGGAGATTCAGCGACAGGGCCGCGAGGCGCGAAGGGCCGGTGGCCTGGAACAGCGCCACCGCCTCAATCGGGAGGAGGATCCCGTTCGGTATCCCCCGCTCCACGAGCTCCGCGATTCCCGCTACGAACCCCACGCTGCGGCAGCGCTCGAAGGCCTCGTAGGTCAGCGACAGGAAGGTCGCCTGATCGAACCGCCGTGGGAAGAAGGAGGCGACGTCGCGGCTCGCCTTCAAGAAGAAGAGAACGGCCTCAACGAGCAGGATCAGCAGCAGCGCGCCCCACGTGAAGCGGCGCGGGATCCCGAACGGATGGGCTCCGTCCTGGGCCTCCACGGGCCTCTCGCGTCGACTGGCCGAGGACAACGGCCGTACGCTAGCGGAAGTAGCCGTTGACGTCGAGGATCAGGTCGAACGTGCCGGCCGAGATGTTCTGGACCTTCACGGTGCCGGAGCCGTCCAGCGCGAGCTGCAGGACCGCGTTGTTCGCGCGCGTCTTGCCCCCCAGGAGGATTCCGGTGTTCGTGCCCGTAGGCGCGCCGTCGCCACGGTAGATCGACACGGCGCCAGACGCCGTGACGTTCGTCGCCGTGACGTTCACCGAGATCGCGCGGGCGTCCGCAGGGATCCCGCAAGACGACGCGGCCACGTTGAACGAGCGGTCGGGCGTCCCCGCGGGCTGGATCGCCGGCCCCCCGAGCGGACCCGCCGCGCTGCGCGTGTCGAGCACGCGGCACGGGGAGAGCGTGAAGAGCGGATACGGTCCGCCCGAGCCCGGCGGCAGGCCCACGACGACGGTGACCGGGGCGCTCACCCCCGTCAGGCTCGTGCTGGTGTCGGTCACGGTGCACGAAGTCGTGTAGGACCCCGCGGCTCCGAACCTGTGGAAGAGGGGCGAACCGCCGCCCGTCGCTCCGTCCGAAACCGACCACGTGATCGTGTAGTTCCCGGAGCCGCCGGCCGCCGTGCAGGTCAGCCGCACGTTGTCGACGAACGTCGCAGGATTCGGCAGAGCCGACGCGGTCGCCGTCGGAGGCAGGGGCCTCGCCGCGATGACAGCGGCTCCCGGATACGTGTAGGCGGTGCCGTTGCGCGTCAGGACGATGTCGTACGTCCCGGCGGTGTCGTAGGAGTACGTGATTTCGTTCCCGCTCGCCGTCGATGGAGTCCCGCCCGGGAAATTCCAGCTCAAGGCGCCGCCGGTGTCCAGGTAGTTGCTCACGTAGGAATAGGCGATGAGCGTATCCCCGGCCTTCGCATGCACGCTGTCCTCGATGCAGAACGGGCCGGGCGGGCACGGGTTCTGGCCGTTTACCCAGATCTGAAGGGTCGGCCTCGGCGCGGCGAGCGTAACCGCAATGCCCGCGACGCCGGAGGGGTCCGGCCAGTTCGCCGTGCCGCCGGTGTAGTCGACCCGGAACCTGAGGAGGTAGTTTCCCGGTGTCCCCGGTGTCGTGATCGAGGCGCTCGTGGAGGGCGCTCCGCTCGTCGGCGGGTCCAACATCCCCGCGAGCGGCCCGTAGGCGGGCGCGCACGTCGACTGGCCGCTCGGAATCGCGCAGAGGCTGTAGAAGTACGCGCCGGCGACGCCCGATCCGTGCTGCGAGCTGTTCCAGACCGTCAGAGACGAGCTCACGTACGCCGGGACCGGCCCCGTCGCGCTGCCGTTCACGGTGAACGCCGGCGCGAAGTCGGTGATCGTGTACGTGCCCATCGCCGACGTGCCGGCGTAGTCGGGCGTTGCGAACCCGCCGGCGTACCCCGCCGTGAGCCAGTAGTAGTACGTGCCCTTCGCGTCGAGCGTCGGGACGCAGGTCGGACCCCCGCACGTCGTCTTCTGCAGCAGCGTCGACGGGGTCGCCCCGAAATACCATTTGTACGACGCCGGATGCCCGTCCGACGCGCTTACGAGAGGCGCCCCGGAGAAGAGCTGCGTCGAGGCGACGCGGGCCGCGGGGGCCAGCCAGTTCACGGTGAAAACCGCCGTGTTCGCGGTGCCGTGAACGTTCGTGGCCTCGAGGGCGATCTTGAGGGGCCGGGGCGGCGAGGCCGGCGTCTCGGCGCCGGTGAAGTCCGGGCCGCCGGCCGCGGCGTTAGTCCGGACGGAGCTCCAGCAGCCGGCGCCGGTCGCGGGAACGCCGCCCGCCTGCGCGTCGCAGGGCCCGACGAGCGTCACCTGCGTGGGCGGCGTCGGCGGGTTGCCGAACTGTCCGTTGTCGAGATTTCTGATCCGCGGCCGCGTGCCGGCGTCCTCCACGGGATCTCCCGCGTGGAAATCGAAATCGAACCGCCAGTCCGAGAGAGGCTTGATGGCCGGAATGGGCAGTACCGTGGGGACGACCGTGAGCGTGTCGCCAAAGTACGCGGTGGCGCCGTCCTCGAGCTGCGTGCCCGTACTCGCGTTCGCGACCTCCAGGATCGACGTCGCGGGCGCGTTCGGGACCTGGCACGTCATGGGGATCATCCAGGCGTCGCCGGACGCCGCGTAGGCGTAGAGCTGGTATCCGCCGCCGTCGAGGAACGCCATCCGCGATCCGACGCTGAAGTTCGGGTTCTGGACCACCTGCCCGGCCGCGAGGGGCCACGTCTCGACCGTCGTCGAGTACAAGGCGAACTGATAGCCCGGCTGGCGGCGGTTCGACCACATGAGGACGAAAAGCGACCCGTTCTTCGAGACGAGAGAGGACGCCGTGCCCACGTTCACCCACTTCTCGCCCGCGGCCGCGGGAACACGGAACGCCGGGCCCGAGGAAACGGGCGCCGAGAGGTTGCCGCTCAGGTCGCGCGTGACCGACACGAGGCCGTAGCTCGGCGAGTCCTCGCCCGCCAGCGGACCGAGCGCGACGAGCAGCCAGAGCTTGTTCGCGTTCGCCGGGTCGACCGCTCCCGATACGTACTGCGGCGTGCGGCCCCCGAAATCCGGGATGGAACCGCCCGCGAACAGCTGCTTCTTGTATGCGGCCGTGATGTTGCCCTTAGGTCCCGGGATCGTGGCGTCGATGACCTGGATCGCGTTCCCCGCCATGTAGTACAGGAACCCGCCCGCGAGACCGAGCCCCGTCCCGGCAGGCCAGCTCGTCGCTTCGTAGGCGAGGTTGAGGGAACCCAGCGATGACGGCAGGCTCGTGACGTCGGCCGCGAAGCCCGAGGAGGTGCCGAGGATCGAGTACGCGATGTAACGCGCGCCGACTTGATGAACGACCGTGCCGGAGTTCCGCGAGTCGCCGAAGTCCCCCCACATGCCGTAACCGTTGCCGCCGTCGGGCCGGCCCACGAGCGTGTGCCAGTTCGGTTCCGCCGGACCATTCACCGAGAACGCGGAGCGCTGGCCGTCCGCCGAGACCGCGACGGTCTGGATGTAGCTCTGTCCGTCGCCGTGCTGCGGAACCTGGTTCGGAGAGTCGAATCTCATGTCGCCCCAGCGAATGGCCGTCGGGTTGGCCGGGTTCGTCAGGTCGAGGATCGAGTAGCCGAACGACTCCTGCAGGAGAAGGCGCCACGGGCCACCCGAACCGTCTCGGAAGAGCGACAGACTCGTGTTGTAGGCCGGAGAGAGCAATACGGGCCGCGGCACACCGGGCGGATGCGGCTCGAAATCGAGGGGCGCGGACATCGTGCACTGCGCTTCGAGCCGCGGGGAAAGCAGAACCGCCGAAAAAAGAGCAAGTGCCGCCCCCGTACACCGCATGAACGGGATGCGGACGCCGGACCTTTTCATAACGCTCTGCGGCGGGTTGATTAGCAGATTTTGTGCCATCTTCCTGAACACGCGTCGTAGCGGCGGTCCGGTGTCCTGCCTCACGCAGCGGCCTCGCATTCGAGCTCGGGGCCGACGCGATTTGTCGCCCCGGGCCGCTTCCCGCCGCCATTCCGCGGCAGAGGGGCGCGGCCTGAAGGGCGGCTGCTAGTCTCATCTCCTCATGCGCGACATCCTCGACAAAATCCCCTGGCAGCTCGCGATCATGGCGGCGCTCACGCTCGGCCTCGCGCCGTTCAAGCCGCCGCACGTCGTCGAGAAGCTCGACATGCTCTTCAAGGGCACGCTCGTGAAGCCGATCGACTGGCTCGACCTCGTCATGCACGGCACGCCGTGGGT
>JBDTTJ010000266.1:0-4760 GCA_039930645.1 Acidobacteriota bacterium | reverse complement strand
TCGCGGAGAAAGCGCCGCACGCTCCACCGCACGTACGCCGACCTCCTGGAGAAGCGCCACCAGGGCCGGCTCGACCGCGTGTACCCCGAGCTCGTCCACCACTTCTCCGAGGGCGACGTCCCCGTGAAGGCCGTGGACTACAGCCTGAAGCTCGCGAAGAAGTCTCTCGACGCTTTCAGCCCCGAAGAGGCGGTCCGCGTCGCGAAGACGGCGCTCGACTACCTCTTGGACGAGGAATGGGAAGGCGAGAAGTCGCTCGAGGGGGACGCGCGGCTTCTCCTCGCGCAAGCTTCGCGCATGTCGGGTCACGCCGATGCCGCCCTCCGGGAGGCCGAGGCCGCCGCCAAGATCTTCGAGCGCGAGAAGCTGCCGATCCGCGCGGTCGAGGCCGTCCTGCTCGCGGCGGACACGGCCTGGAACGTCCGCAAGGTGGACGAGGCGCGGCGGCTCGTGGAGCGCGGCATCGAGGCTGCGGCCGCCGCGCGCGACACGGCGCACCTGCCGAAGCTCCTCTCGCTCGCGGCGACGGTCGCGAACCTGCGCGGCGACTACGCTCGCGCGGCGGCCTACGGCGCGCAGCTCGAACGCCTCGGCGGGGATACGAAGAAGGCCGCCGAGACCATCGCGTCCGGCGGGAGGCTCGTCGTCGCCATGACGAACCCGATCACCGCCGTGGAGCCCGCGATGCGTCACATCGTGGAGGAGACGGAGATCCTCTCGACCGTCTTCGAGACGCTCCTCACGACGGACTCCGACGGCCAGCTCGTGCCGTCCCTCGCCGACGAGTGGTCCCTCGGAGACGGAGGCCGCTCGGCCCGCCTCCGGCTGCGCGCGGGCGTCCGGTTCTCGGACGGAGCGCCCCTGACGGCTGCGGCCGTGAAGATCTCCCTCGAGCGCGCGATCCGGCTCCGGCCTGACGGCATCCCGGCGGCTCTCGCCGCGGTCAAGGGAGCCGAGGCGCACCGCAAGGGCGAGGCCACGGAGGTCGCCGGCATCCGCGCCGTCTCGGAAGACCGGCTCGAGGTCGACTTCGTCGAGCCGCTCCCGATCTTCCCCGCCCTCCTTCCGGACGTTCTCACGGCGATCGTCCGGATCGTCCCGGGTGAAAGCGGCGAGAGTGCGATCGGCACGGGCCCGTTCGTCATCACGCGCCGCACCGCGGACCGCGTTCTCCTCGAGCGCAACCCCCACTACTGGAAGGAGCCCTCCCGCCTCGACGCGATCGAGTTCCGGACAGGACTGAGCGCGTCCGCCATCGTCTCAGGGCTCAGGGCCGGCGAGATCGAGGTCGCGCGCGACCTCTCGCCCCAGGACCTCGACGCGATCCTCCGCGAGCCGCGCCTCCGCGCGGGCCTCGTCGAGACGCCGAAGAAGGGCACGTACTTCGCGCTTTTCAACACACAGAGCTCGCTGGGCGGGAACGCCGCGCTCCGGCGCGCCCTCGCGGGCGTGACGCGCAGCCAGGACTTCGTCTGGGCGACGCTCGGGCGCTTCGCGGTTCCCGCCACGGGGGTCCTGCCGCCCGGAATCCTCGGCCACGACGCGGGCCGCCGCCGTCCGCTCCTGGCCCGGGACGAGGCGCTCGCCCTCCTCGAGGGAGCCGGCCTGATGCCTCCGATCACCGTGACCGCGGCGGTCCATCCGATCCTGAAGGACCGCCACAAGGCGCTCACGGCCGCTCTCTTCGCGATCTGGGAGGAGCTCGGTGTCGAGGTGAAGGTCACCACGACGGACATGAAGTCCTACCTCGACGCACAGGCGCGCGGGAGCGCGGACCTCCTCATCGGCCGCTGGATGGCGGACTACGAGGACCCGGACGACTTCACGTACGCGCTCTTCCATTCGGCCGGCGGCCACATGCGGACGTTCTTTGCGTCGCCGGAGACGGACCGCCTCGCCGAGGACGCCCGCATGGAGAGCCGTTCCGCCGTCCGCGAGGGCCTCTACAGAAGGTTCGAGAACGTCCTCCTCGACGGCGGCGTCTTCATTCCGCTGTTTCACGAGGTCGACTACCGCATCGCCGCTCCGGGCGTCCGCGGGCTCGCGTTGCGCAGCAGCCCTCCGTTCATCAACTACCCCGAGATCGGCAAATCCGAGGCGCCTGGCGCCCACGCCGCCCATGAGTGGGGCGGCGGCATCGTCCAGGTTCCGATCGGCGGCGTCGTGCACGACTTCGACCCCGCGTCGATGGCGATCCTCGAGCAGGCCGAGACGATGCCCCTCGTCTTCGAGACCCTCACGCGAGACCTCGAAGGCGGGCGTGTCGTCCCGTGGCTCGCGTCGGAGGTCATTCCCGAAGAGGGCGGCGCCCGCTTCCGGTTCCGCCTGCGACGCGGCGTTCGGTTCCACGACGGCAGGCCGCTCTCGGCCCGTGACGTCCGGTACACGTTCGAGCGCGTCCTCCAGAAAGGGACCGGCGGACGGTTCCTCCTCGCCCCGATCCGGGGAGCTCAGAGCCTGATCGACGGGAAGGCCTCGGACCTCGAGGGTTTCCACATCGTCTCGCCGTGGGAGTTCGTCATCGAGCTCGAAAGACCGCTCTCGTTCTTCCCCGTTCTCGTGTCGTGGCCGGGTGCGGGCATCGTGCCGGAGGGCACGGAGGATATCGGGGAAAACTGGCGGAAGGGCTGCCTCGGCACCGGGCCGTACCGCGTCGCGAACTTCGAGCCCGGAAAGCGGCTCGAGCTCGAGCGGAATCCGACGTACTGGCGGGAGGGATTCCCGAAGAACGACGGCGTCGTCTTCCGCTTCGGAGTACCGCCCGAGGAGATCCGGTCCGAGTTCCTCGCGGGCCGCTTCTCCATCGCGTCGGACCTTCTCCCCGCCGACGCAGAGGCGCTGCGCCAGGACCCGCGCTTCCGGGCGACCTACAAGGAGAGCCCGAGCCTCGTGACGTACTTCGTCGTCTTCAACACGCACCGGGGACCGTTCGCCGACCCCCGTGCGCGCCAGGCCGTCGCCTCGGGCATCGACGTTGCGGCCATGGTTCGCCGGACGCTCGGGCGGCACGCGATCCCGGCGAACGGCGTCATCCCGCCCGGCCTCCTCGGCTACGTCTCGAAGCCGCGCAGCCGCACCCAGGCGTCAGGCCAGGTCTCGGGCGCGCACACCGTCTCGCGGGAGACCGTCGACGTCACGACGATGGCGAACCCGATCATGTTCGGCGAGTTTGGAGGGTTCACGAAGGAACTCACGCAGGCCTTCCGCGAGATGGGCTACGCCATTCGCGTCGTGAACAAGACGATGCCGGAGTTCCTCGCCGCCCAGAAGAACGCGTCGTCGGACATCATGATCGGGCGCTGGATCGCCGACTACCCGGACGCGGACACGTTCGTGCAGGGAGTCCTCCACTCCCGCGAGGGCTGCAACGGCCGCTACTGCGGGACACCCGAGATCGACGTCCTCACGGAGCGCGGCCGCGGAGAGATCGACCCGCGCACCCGCGAGTCGATCTACCGGGAGGTCGAGGACATCGTGGCGCGCGAGGCCCTCATGATCCCGCTCTTCCACGAGCAGGTGTACCGGTTCGCGCGCCCCGAGGTCGAGGGCCTCACGATCGGCTTCGGCCAGCCGCTCGTCCAGTACGAGGGGCTTTCGATCAGAAGTTAAGGCACGCCCTGCTTCCCGGGGCCGGCCGCGGGCGCCGGCTCGCTCGCCGCGTAGCCTTCCGCCTCGTGCCCGCCGTGGTACTCGCCGGGGTTCGGCCTCCGGATCTGCGACTGAGGGATGACCCGGTCGCGCCGCAAACCGCGGAAGTCCTCGAGCGAAGTCCAGCCACGGTGGGCGTTTTTCTCGAGGAACGCCGCCATCCCGTCCCTGAGAGTCCGGATCACGTTCGGGCCGATCGCGTGGTCGAGCATCGCTGCGGTGCAGACCTGTACGGTGCCGCAGCCGAGGAGGAAGTAGTTGAGGGCATGCGTGAAATCCGAGACGCCGCCAATCCCCGAGAACGACCGGTCGGGAAATGCGTGCGTGAGCTGCGCCATCTTCGCGAGGGCGAGGGGGAGGATCGCGGGCCCGCCGAGGCCTCCGCTGGAGGTGTAGCCATCCACGTGGATCTCGAAGTCGAGCGTCTCGGGGTCGACGAGCGGGATCGACGGGAACGTGTTCGAGGAGCTGATCGCGTCCGCGCCGCCCCGGAACGCCGCGCCCGCCTCAACCGCGATGTCCGTCGTCGACGGTGTCAGCTTCGTCCAGACGGGGACTCTCGCGACCTCCTTGACGGCCTTTGTGACGATCGACGTCAGGCCACTCGACTTCCCGATGTTCGAGCCCATGTCCTCGCGGTCCATGTGCGGGCACGAGAAGTTCAGCTCGAGGGCGTCGACGCCCTCGTCCTGGCAGGTCTTCGCGAGGAGCTGCCAGTTGGCGAGCTCCTTGTCGTTCCCCGAGCCGGCCATGATCGAGGCCACGAGCACCTTCGTCGGATGCGCCTTCTTGATCCGCGACAGGCGTCCCACCCACCAGTCCAGCGGCTTGTCGGAGATGAGCTCCCAGTTCCACGACGAGTGGAGAACCGAGTCGGGCCGCGGCTTCATCGAAATGCGCGGCGACTGCGTATCCGTCCTCAGAAACTTCGTCTTGGGCCCCGCCACGTTCACGACCGGGTGGAGCCCGATCGTCTTCGTCACGACACCGCCCCAGCCGGCCTCGAAGGCCCGCAGGATGTTCACGTCGGACTCCGTCGGCGGAGCCGACGCGAGGAGAAACGGGTTCTCGAACCGGATGCCCGTGAAGACGACCGAAAGATCGGCGGCCAT
>JBDTTJ010000265.1:0-4798 GCA_039930645.1 Acidobacteriota bacterium | reverse complement strand
AAGATGGCCGGCTACGCGCGCGACCTCTGGTACGACGAGACGGGCCTGCCGTGGGTGAACCCGTCGCCGAACCTGCGCTCCGTGACGGAGGCCGCGCTCTACCCGGGCATCGGCCTCGTCGAAACGACGAACGTCTCCGTGGGCCGGGGCACGGACACGCCGTTCGAGCAGTTCGGCGCGCCGTGGATGGATGGGCCGCGTGTCGCGGCCACGCTGAACGCCCGTGGGATTCCGGGCGTGCGCTTCACGGCCGTCCGGTTCACGCCATCCTCGTCCGTCTTCAAGGGCGAGTCGTGCTCGGGCGTGAGGATCACGCTCGTCGACCGGAACGCGCTGAACGCCGTGTCGCTCGGCTTCCACGTGGCGACGGCGCTCCGGGACCTGCACCCGGCAGCGTGGAAAGCCGAACGCTTGAACCGCCTCCTCGTGAACACCGCGGCTCTCGCCCGCTTCCAGCGCGGCGAGACGGCCGGCGAGATCCCGGCCGCGTGGGCCGCGGGCGCGATGGAGTTCGAGAGGCGGCGGGCGGCGTTCCTACTCTACTGAGGCAGGCCGGCGCGCCGCGCCGTCAGCCCCCGAGCTTCGCGCGGATGGCCTCGACGCGCTTGCGGTTGACGCCGAGGTCCGAACGCCCGACGCGAGAGGCCGAGCGGACGTTCACGACCCTCGCGGCCTCGTCCACCTCGAACTCCACGTCGTCCACGAAGCCGAAGAGCGCGCTCTTGAAGGTCAGGCGGACGTACCCCGGCGCCTCCTCCGCGACCTTCGTCCGGGGGAAGGAGAGCGCCGCCGCCTTGACACGGGCGAGAGCGTCGGCCGCCGGGCCGGTGAACGGAAACGGCGCGATGCGGTGCGCCTCGTCCGGGGCCGTGGACAGGACGCAGTTCGGCGTGGCCGGGCAGGGCGACAGACGCGACATCGGCGGGGCTCCTGTGCAGGCAGAGGCGAAGACAGCTGCGAACGCGAGAGCTGCGGGGCGAAGACGAGTGTTCACCCTGACTCTACGCCGGCCGGGCCAGGGACGGTTTCTCTTCCCCGCGTGCCGGCGCGGCCTGCGGGACCGGCTGCGCCAAAGGCGGCGCCGCCTTCGGCGTCACCCGGCGGAACGCCGAGCGGGCGGCTGGCCAGCCGGAGAGGATCGCCTGCGCGATCCCGCTGCCGGTCCGCTCGGCGAGCGCGACGAGGAGCGGCACGAGCGCCGCGTCGTCCGCGGGCGAGAGCGCGTCGACGGTGACGAGCTCCGTGTTGCAGCGCGTTGAAAACAGCGTGTCCTCGTCGAGGACGTACGCGAAACCGTTCGTCATTCCGGCGCCGAAGTTCGCGCCCGTCTTCCCGAGCACCACGACCGTCCCGCCCGTCATGTACTCGCAGCCGTGGGCGCCGACGCCCTCGACGACGGCGACGGCGCCTGAGTTGCGCACAGCGAAGCGGTCGCCCGCCCGGCCCGCGGCGAAAAGGCGCCCCGCCGTCGCGCCGTAGAGCGCCGCGTTACCGAGCAGCGCCTGCTCCCGCGCGCGGGAGATGTATCCCGCCCGCGGGTAGGGGCGGATCACGATCTCGGCGCCCGAGAGGCCCTTGCCGACGCCGTCGTTCGCCTCGCCCTCGAGCTCGAGCGTCAGGCCGCGGATCGCGAACGCCCCGAAGCTCTGCCCCGCCGGGCCGCGGAACTTCAGGCGCACGGCGCCGGGCGGCACCGTCCCGAACGTCCGGATGAGCTCGCCCGAGAGGTGCGTGCCCACGGAGAGGTTGTGATTGCGGACCTCGAACGTCCCGGAGTAGGCCCGGCCCGTGCCGAGGCTGACGGCAATGTGCGGCGCGAGCTCGCTGTCCAGAGACGGAAACTGCGGACCCGTGCGCGGCCGGTCGTTGCGCGGCTGCATCCGCCGGCGCGCAGACGCCTCGTCGCCGGCCCGCTGGAGAAGCATCGACAGGTCGAGGAGCCGCGACCGGGGCGACTCCGGGCGCTCCACTCGCGTGAGGAGGTCCGCGCGGCCCACGATCTCGTCGATCGTCCGCGCGCCGAGGCTCGCGAGGAGCTCGCGCACGTCCTCGGCGAGGTGGAGAAAGTACGCCATCACCATCTCGGGCGTCCCGCGGTATTTCTTCCGGAGTTCTTCGCGCTGCGTGGCGACGCCCGTTGGGCACGTGTTCAGGTGGCACTGACGCGCCATCGCGCAGCCGGCCGCGACGAGCGGCGCCGTCCCGAACCCGAACGCCTCGGCGCCGAGGCAGGCGGCGATCACGACGTCCTTCGCGGTGCGCAGCCCGCCGTCCACGCGCACCTCGATCCGGCGCCTCAGGCCGTTCTCGACGAGCGCCTGCTGCGTCTCGGCAAGGCCGAGCTCCCAGGGCGAGCCCGCGTGCTTGATGGACGAGAGCGGCGAGGCTCCCGTGCCGCCCGAGTGCCCCGCGATGAGGACGTAATCCGCGAACGCCTTGGCGACGCCCGCGGCCACACGCCCGACGCCGGCCTCCGACACGAGCTTCACGCCGATTCGCGCCTTCGGGTTGACCTCCTTCAGGTCGTGGATGAGCTGCGCGAGGTCCTCGATCGAGTAGATGTCGTGGTGCGGAGGCGGCGAGATGAGGGCGATGCCCGGCACGGCGTGCCTCAGACGCGCGATGAGCGGCGAGTTCTTGTGCGCGGGCAGCTGGCCGCCCTCGCCGGGCTTGGCGCCCTGCGCGACCTTGATCTCCAGCTCGTCGGCGCGCACGAGGTACTCCGCCGTCACGCCGAAGCGCGCCGACGCCACCTGCTTGATCTTGTTGTCCTTCCGCTCGGCGCCGGCGCCTGGCCACGTGGCGGGGTCCTCGCCTCCCTCGCCTGAGTTCGAGCGCGCGCCGAGGCGGTTCATCGCGATCGCGAGCGTCTCGTGCGCCTCGGGCGAGAGCGCTCCGAGCGACATCGCCGAGACGATGAAGCGCTTCGCGATCTCGGACGCCGCCTCGACCTCCTCGACGCCGACTGGCGCCGCCGGAGCGAACCCCATCAGGTCGCGGGGCACGGAGGGCGTCCGCGCGTCCGCCTTCGTCCGGTATTCCGCCCACGCTTCCTCCGAGCCCTTCGCGGCCCGCTGCAGCGAGACGACGACGGGCGGCGCCCACGCGTGCTCCTCGGCGTCCTTGCGGTAGCGGACGCGGCCGTGGTCCGGCAACGCCGCGCCCTCGAACGCGGCCCGGTGCGCTCCGAGCGCGTCCTCGGCGACCTCGGCGAAGCCGAGGCCCGAAAGCGGCGAGGCCGTGCCGCGGAAGCACTTCTCCATGACCTCGGGCGCGAGACCCAGCGCGTCGTACACCTGGCCGCCGCAGTAGGACGACAGCGCCGAGATCCCCATCTTCGCGAGGACTTTCCTCAGGCCCTTCTCCGCCGACGCGCGGAACGCGGCCGCCGCGTCGCCCTCGATCCCGTCCTTCGCCGCGAGCGCGCGGACGGAGGCGAGCGCGAGCCACGGGTGCACCGCCTCGGCGCCGAACCCGTGGAGCACCGCCAGGTGGTGGACGTCGCGTGCGTCGCCGGCCTCGACGACGAGGCCGACGCGGTAGCGGAGCCCGGCGCGCAGGAGGTGCTCGCGCACGGCGCCGAGCGCGAGGAGCGCCGGGATCGCCGCGCGCTCCCGCGTCATCCCCTTGTCCGTAATCACGAGGATCTCCGCGCCCGCGCGCACGGCGTCTTCCGCGCGAGTCGCGAGGGCGTCGAGCGCCGCGACGAGGCCCTCGGCGCCGGAGGCAGCCTCCCATGTCGCGTCGAGAACGACAGGCCCGAACTCGGCGGCCGCGCGGATCGCGGCCGCGTCGTCCTCGAGAAGGACCGGGTGCTCCAGGCTCAGGAAGTGCGCGTCGCCCGGCTCCTCGAGGAGGAGCGAGCCGCCGCGCCCGAGGTCCATGCGCAGCGACATGACCGCCGTCTCGCGCAGAGAGTCGATGGGCGGGTTCGTGACCTGCGCAAAGCGCTGGCGGAAGAACGCGTAGAGCGGCTGGGGCGCCTTCGAGAGTGGCGGGATCGGGGCGTCGTCGCCCATCGAGAACACGGGCTCCTGCCCGGAGGCTGAGGGCGCAAGGACGTAGCGCAGGTCCTCCACGCCCCACCCGAGCGCCGCCTGCCGGAGCAGGAGCTCGGCTTCCGGCAGGGCCTCCCGCGGGCGCGGCGAAGGAGTCACGTGCCGGACGTGGCGCCCGACCCACTCGGCCCACGGGCGGCGCAGGGCGAGGCGCGCCTTCACGTCCGTGTCGAGGAGGATCTCGCCCGACGCGGTGTCGACGGCGATCGTCTCGCCGGGGCCGAGGCGGCCGCTCGCGACGACGTGCTCGTGATCGAGGTCCACGATGCCCGCCTCGGACGCGGCGGCGACGTGGCCGTCGTCGGCGATTTTCCAGCGCAGGGGTCTGAGACCCGAGCGGTCGAGGTGCGCGCCCGCGACGATGCCGTCCGTGAATGCGACGGCCGCCGGTCCGTCCCACGGCTCGACGAGGCCGGCGTGGAAGTCGTAGAAGGCGCGCAGCGCCTCCGGCAGGTGGCCCTGCGGCGCGTCCGGGATCAGCATCGTGAGGGCGTGCAGCGGGTCGCGCCCGGACCGCACGAGAAGCTCGAGCGCCTCGTCGAGGCTCGTCGAGTCGCTGCCCTCGTCCGTGAGAACCGGCAACAGGCGCTGGATCCGGTCGCCCCAGAGCGGCGACGCGAGCTCGGGTTCGCGCGCGCGCATCGCGTTGCGGTTGCCCCAGAGCGTGTTGATCTCGCCGTTGTGCGCGAGAAGGTGGAACGGCTGCGCGAGCGCCCAGCTCGGGAGCGTGTTCGTCGAGT
>JBDTTJ010000264.1:0-4807 GCA_039930645.1 Acidobacteriota bacterium | reverse complement strand
TGCTGCCGAAGACGAAGCTCGGCCGGAAGATGTTCAAGAAGCTCAAGGTCTACGCGGGTCCCGACCACCCGCACACCGCCCAGGCCCCCGCGGCCGTCGCGGTCTGACCGGGACGAAGGAGAAGCGCACCCCGTGACGAACCTCCAGTTTCAGGCCGTCGGACGCCGCAAGGAATCCGTCGCCCGCGTGTTCCTGCGCCCCGGCAAGGGCGCGGTCCAGGTCAACGACCGCACCTTCGAGGACTACTTTCCGAACGACGTGCTCAAGATGGTCATCCGCCAGCCCCTCCAGCTCACCGAGACGGTCGAGAAGTTCGACGTCGTCGCCCTCGTCGAGGGCGGCGGGAGCGCGGGCCAGGCCGGCGCCATCCGCCACGGAATCGCCCGCGCGCTCTGCCTGTTCAACGGCGAGCTCCGCGGCGCCCTGAAGAAGGCAGGCCTCCTCACGCGCGACTCGCGCATGAAGGAGCGCAAGAAGTACGGCCAGCGCGGCGCCCGCGCCCGGTTCCAGTTCTCGAAGAGGTAATGGGGGACGAATGAGCCAGATCACGATGAAGGAGCTGCTCGAAGCGGGCGTTCACTTCGGCCACCAGACCAAGCGCTGGAATCCGAAGATGAAGAAGTACATCTTCGGCAAGCGCAACGGGATCTACATCATCGACCTCCAGAAGACGCTGAAGTGCTTCCGCGAGGCCGCGGCGTTCATCACGGACGTCGCGTCGCAGGGCAAGAACATCCTCTTCGTGGGGACGAAGCGCCAGGCCCAGGACGCCATCTACGAGGAAGCGAACCGCTGCGGCATGTTCTACGTGAACAACCGCTGGCTCGGCGGCACGCTCACGAACTTCGTGACGATCAGGAAGTCGATCAGCCGCCTCAAGGAAGTCGAGGCGATGCTCGTCGAGGGCTCGGACGCGATCCTCACCAAGAAGGAGCGCATCCAGCTCGACCGCGAGAAGGCGAAGCTCGCCAAGAACCTCATCGGCATCAAGGAGATGGAGGAGCTTCCGGACATCCTGTTCGTGATCGACCCCAAGAAGGAGGCGATCGCGATCCTCGAGGCCAAGAAGCTCGGCATTCCGGTCGTCGCCATCGTCGACACGAACTGCGACCCCGACGACATCAGCTTCGTGATCCCCGGCAACGACGACGCCATCCGCGCGATCAAGCTCTTCACGGGCAAGATCGCCGACGCGGTGCTCGAGGGCCTGCACGCGCAGGAAGAGCGCTTCGTCGGAAAGGTCGTCCACGGCGACGACGAGCCGATGCCCACGAACTTCCAGGTGACCGAAGCGGGCGCGGCCAAGCCCGAGGGCCCCGCCGTCCCCGTCCAGGCCTGATTCCGAACCACGCGATTCGGGCCGGCGGGAGGACATGCGTCCCCCGCCGGCCTTTTTGATGTCAGAGAGGACCCCATGGCGATTTCCGCAGTAACGGTGAAGATGCTTCGCGACAAGACGGGCGCCGGCATGCTCGATTGCAAGAGCGCGCTCGAAGAGACGAACGGGAACATCGACGAGGCCGAGAAGAACCTCCGCAAGAAGGGCCTCGCCGCCGCCGCCAAGAAGGCCGGGCGCGTCGCCGCCGACGGGCTGATCGGCTACCAGGTGTCGAACGGCGTCGCGGCCCTGATCGAGCTGAATTGCGAGACCGACTTCGTCGCGAAGACGGAAAAATTCAAGCAGGCGCTGCACGCGATCACACACTTCGTGCACGGCCACGCGGTCCTCGGCGACACCGTCGACGGCAACGTGGCGGCCCTCACGGCGTCGGCCCCGCCCTCGAAGATGCCCCACACCGGCGCCACGATTGCGGAGTGCCTCCAGGCGTTCACCGGCGACCTCGGCGAGAAGACCGAGCTGCGCCGCTTCGCGCGCCTCGTCGCGGGCCCCGGCGCGCACCTGACGCTTTACGCCCACCCCGGCGACAAGACGGTCGTCGTGATCGAGACGATGGGAATGCCCGAGGACCTCGGCAAGGACCTCGCGATGCACGTGGCCGCGCTCGCGCCGCAGTTCGCGACCCGCGATGGCGTGTCCGCCAAGGCGCTCGCCGACGAGAAGGAGATCGCGCGCGCCAAGGCGGTCGCCGCGGGCAAGCCCGAGGCTGTCGCCGAGAAGATGGTCGAGGGCATGATCGGCAAGTGGTTCGGCGAGGTCGTCCTCCTCGACCAGGCGTTCGCGAAGGACGACAGCAAGAAGGTCTCCGAGGTCGTCGCCGAGCGCGGGGGCAAGGACGCGTCCGTCGTGCGCTTCGTCCGCTACAAGGTGGGCGAGGGCGTCGAGAAGAAGCCCGGTGGCGATTTCGCCGCCGAAGTCGCGGCCCTCACGAAGTAACGCCGTGGAACCCTGCTACAGCCGGGTCCTGCTGAAGCTCTCCGGAGAGGCGCTCCTCGGCAATCAGCCGTTCGGCATCGAGCCGGCGGTCGTCGCCCGCATCGCGGACGAGGTCGCCGAGGTCGCGCGCCTCGGCGTCGAGCTCGCGATCGTGATCGGCGGCGGGAACATCATCCGGGGCGTGTCCGCCGCGACGCAGGGCATCGACCGCGTCACGGGCGACAACATGGGAATGCTCGCAACCGTCATCAACGCGCTCGCGCTCCAGGACGCGATGGAGAAGCGCGCGATCCACACCCGCGTCATGACGGCGTTCGAGGTGCGCGCGGTCGCAGAGCCGTTCATCCGGCGCCGCGCGATCCGCCATCTCGAGAAGAAGCGCTGCGTCATCTTCGCGGGCGGGACGGGCAACCCGTACTTCACGACGGACTCGGCCGCGGCGCTTCGGGCGAACGAGGTCCGCGCCGACGCGATCCTCAAGGCGACGCGCGTCGACGGCATCTATTCGGACGACCCCAAAACGAACCCGAACGCCGAGTTCCTCCCGAGGGTCAGCTACCAGGACGTTCTGGAGAAGCGGCTCGCCGTCATGGACGCGACCTCGGTCGCCCTCTGCCGCGACAATCGCATGCCGATCCGCGTGTTCAATCTGCTCGTCCCCGGCAACATCCGCCGTGTCGTCATGGGCGAGCCGGTTGGAAGCGTGGTCGACGCGGGGCGCGCCTGACGCCGCGCCCGCCGGAACAAGGAGAACGCCATGCCCACGATTGCCGAGACGAAGAAGGAAACCGAGAGGCGGATGCATGCCTCGCTCGAGGCCCTCAAGCATGAGCTGAAGCACCTGCGCACCGGGCGGGCGGCGGTGGGTATCCTCGAAGGGATTTTCGTGGAGTACTACGGGACGGCGACGCCCCTGAACCAGGTCGCGAACCTCTCCGCGCCGGACGCGACCCTCCTTCTCGCGTCGCCGTGGGAGCCTTCGCTCTGCCCGGCCATCGAGAAGGCGATCCGCACGAGCGACCTCGGGCTGAACCCCTCGTCGGACGGGAGAGTCGTCCGGATCCCCGTCCCGCAGCCCACCGAGGAGCGCCGCAAGGAGATCATCAAGAAGGCCCACGGCTTCGCCGAGCACGCCAAGGTCGAGATCCGCCACCACCGCCACGAGGCGAACGACGCGATCAAGAAGGAGGCGAAAGCCTCCACCGTCTCCGCGGACGACGAGAAGCGCGCCCTCGACGAGATCCAGAAGCTCACGGACAAGAGCGTCGCCGAGGTCGACCACATCCTCAAGACGAAGGAAGCGGAAGTCCTCGCACGGTGAGCCAGGCCACGGCTCTCGTACCGGCCGCCGGCTTCGGCACCCGCTTCCACGAAGGCGGGCCGAAGGCGCTCGTCCTGCTCGCGGGCAAGCCGCTCCTCGTCCACGCGCTCGAGCGCCTCGCGGCCTCGAAGCGGGTCTCCTCGGCCGTCGTCGCGATCCCGGGCGGCTGCGAGGCGGACTTCCGGGCGGCGCTGAAGGCGTCGCCCCTCCCCTACATCCTCGTCGAGGGCGGCGTCACGCGCCGCGAGTCCGTCGCGCGGGCCTTCGCGGCCACGGACCCGAAGGACGACGAGGCGATCGTGCTCGTCCACGACGCGGCGCGCCCGCTCGTGGACCCGCTCGAGGTCAAGGCGGTCGTGGACGCGGCGGACGCGACGGGCGCCGCGATCGCGGCTTTCTCCCTCGTCGAGACGATCAAGCGCGTCGAAGCGGGCAAGGTCAAGGCGACGGTCCCGCGCGGCGACCTCGTGGGGGCCACGACTCCGCAGGCGTTCCGCGCCGCGATCCTTCGAAAGGGACTCGCGAAGGAAGGCGGGCCCGACGCAACGGACGACGCCGAGCTCGTGGAACGCACGGGCGGCGAGGTCACGGTCGTCCTGACGTCGCGCTGGAACATCAAGATTACGTACCCCGAGGACCTCGCGTGGGCGGAGGCCTGGCTGGCCCAGTGCGGCCCCGCCGGCGCGTGACCCCGTGAGAATCGGGCACGGATTCGACGCCCACCGGCTCGAGGCCCGGCGGCGGTGCGTGCTCGGCGGCGTCGCGGTGCCGTCGGACTCGGGCCCCGTCGGGCACTCGGACGGCGACGTCGTCCTGCACGCGCTCGCGGACGCGCTCCTCGGCGCAGCCGCGATGGGCGATCTCGGCTCGATCTTCGGGACCGACCGGCCCGAATGGGCGGGAGCGGCGGGGGAGGCCTTCGTCCGGCACGTCCGCGAGCTGACGGATCATCCGGAAGTCCTCAACGTGGACGTCACGATCCTGGCCGTCAGGCCGCGCGTCGGAGAATACCGCGAGGCCATGCGCGCGAACATCGCGGCTCTCCTCGGGATCCCCGTGGCGCGCGTCTCCGTGAAGGCCTCGTCCGGGAACGGGTTGACGGACTTCGGCCGGGGCGAGGGCGTGGCCGCGACGGTGGTGCTCCTCGTCGG
>JBDTTJ010000263.1:0-4869 GCA_039930645.1 Acidobacteriota bacterium | reverse complement strand
TCGCGCGGCGCCGACGTCCTCGCCGTGGGCACGGGCCGCGAGGCCGTCGAGGCGGCGGCGCGCTTCCGGTTCCGCTTCGTCCTCCTCGACCTCCAGATGCCCGAGATGGACGGCTTCCAGGTGCTCCGGCGCCTCCGCGCTCTCCCGGCCGGCGCGAGCCTGCCCGTCGTCGCCCTCACGGCCCTCACCTCCGACCTCGTGAAGGAGCGCTGCGAGGCCGAGGGGATGGACGACTTCGTCTCCAAGCCCGTCACGCTCGCGCGCGTCGGCGAGCTCGTCGCGAAGTGGGGGAGCCGGGCGAACGCCTGAGCGTCACTTCGCGGGCTGCATGAGCTGCCAGTTTCCGGTGCCGCCGACGTTCGGGTTGAAGCCCGCGTCGTTGGAGTGCTGGTAGCCTCCTTGCCCGTCCGTCCAGTGGTATTTCTCAGTGTAGGAGTGCTCGGACGTGCCCCAGTAGGGGTCCTGCATGCGCTCGGTGCCGCGAATGTACTGAGAGAAGTTGTCGTTCACGCGGTCCATAGCCGCGTTGCGCGAGGCGCGCTGCGCGTCCATCGACGCGATCATCCGGTCGTTGTTCGCGCTGATCTGCCGGCTGAGCGCCCCGGCCGCGGCGATCTGCGAGTAGCCCGCGGCGAGGTTCCGGTTGAACTGCGCGGTGAGCTGGGCCTGGACCTCGTCGCGGCGTTTCTCCCAGGCCGGATCCGCCCGGAACGAGGAGACGATGAAACCGAGGAGCGGGTGGAGCCCGTCGAGCTTCCCGTCGCGCGCTCCCATGCTGTGGGCGTAGGCCATGACGCGGTGGTTCTCGAAGGACGTGCCCTGCGGGCCGTGGTACGGGATGCGGTTCCCGCCGAGGACGAGGAAGAACTCCTCGTCGACAGGATGCCCGTCCTGCTCGTACCGCACGCGGGCCGCGACGGAGTCGCCCGGGAAGGCGGGCTTGCCGAGCGCGACCGCGAGGTTCGGGATCGGGCGGAAGCCGACGACGTGGAAGTTCTTCGCGCCGGGGCGCGCGCGTGCGATGAGCCACATCATCGCGTCCTTCGCTCCGATGCGCGGGCGATGGATCATCCCGAGAGACTTCGCTCCGACGCGCGTCGAGCGGTCGGGCGGCTCGAGCCAGTAGAAGCACTCCGCCGGGTACGTCTCGAGCCAGGCCGAGCCGTCGGGCGCGGCGATCTTCGCGGACCACTGGAACGGCCAGCTGGAGTTCGCGTACGCCCATTCCGTCCGGGCTGCCGCGTTCCAGCCGTCCGGGACGGCGAAATACCCGACGGCGAGCCCGCCCTGCTGGCGATCCGCGACCGGCCAGCCGTGGAAGGTGGGCTTTCCGAAGCGCGCCAGGAGGCCGGCCGGGGCGGCCGGGGGAGCGGCGCGAGACGTGACGGCCGTGGCCGGCGGCCAGGTCATCCGGTACAGCATCACGTACACGACGACGCCCGTCACCGAAACGTAGAGCCAGATCGGGAGCGTCCAGCGGGCGAGGCGGCGGTGCTTCTCGAAGCGCCCCTTCCACGCCAGGACGAACGTCGTCACGGCCATCGGCGCGACCGCGGCCGCGAGAACCGTGTGCGTCAGGAGAATCCCGAGGTAGAGCGTCCGCGCGCCGCCCGTGCCCGGGAACCGCACGCTCCCGACCTGCGCGTGGTAAACGAGGTACGACGTCAGGAAGACGGCCGAGCAGACGAACGCGGCGATCATCGTGCGGCGGTGCGCCTCGCGGTTGCCGCGCCGGATGAACGTCCATCCGACGACGAGGAGCACGGCGCTCGTCGCGTTCAGGAAGGCGTTGAGGGTCGGAACGTCGCGCAGGGTCATCGGGGCGCCTTTCCGCCGCGCCGCTCCGGTCCGGACGGCAGCTTCGCGACCACGGCCGTCGCGGCGGCGAACATGACGACGGCGAACGCCGCCGTCACCGCGACGGAGAGGCCGAGGGACGGCAGCGACTCCGAAGCCCCGCCGAGCGCGCGGCGGAGTGCCGCGACGCCGTACGTGAGCGGGTTGACGGCCATGGCGGCCCGGAGCCACGCGGGCGCGCCGTCGACGGGGAAGAACGACCCGGAGAGAAGCCACATCGGGATCAGGAAGAGATTCATGATCGCGTGGAAGCCCTGCGTCGACTCGAGGGACCACGCGATCGCAAAGCCGAGGGACGTGAGCGCGAACGCGAGGAGGACGAGGACCGCCGCGGCGCCGAGGAGGCCGCGCGGGTCGGCCGAGAGCCCGGCCACGGGGACGAGGACGAGGAGCGGGAGGCCCTGGAGGAGCCCGAGGACGCTGCCGCCGAGGATCTTGCCGAAGGCGATCGACGCCGGAGCGACGGGCGCGACGAGGACGCCCTGCAGGAAGCCCTCGCGGCGGTCCTCGATGACGGAGATCGTCGCGAAGATGGCCGCGAAGAGGACGACGAGGACGACGGTCCCGGGGAAGAAGTAGCCGAACGAGTCTCCGCGGAACGAGCCCTTGAATCCGGACCCGACGAGGAGCCACATGACGAGCGGCGGCGCGACCGCTCCGACGACGCGGCTCTTCTGCCGGAGGAACCGGACGATCTCGCGCTTCGCGAGGGCGAGGCCGGCGCTCACGCGGGGACTCCCGCGGGTTCCTCGGCGTCGGCCTCGCGGAACGCGCGGCCGGTCCTGTCGATGAAGACGTCCTCGAGCGACGGCGCGCCGAGCGTGAGCGACCGGAAGCGGCCCGGGAACGCCTCGACGAGGGCCGGGACGAACGTGTGCGCCTGGGGGCGCTCGACGCGGACCGTCTTGCCCACGGCAGCGACCTTGCCGGCCTCGGCGCCGAATCGCGCCGAGATCTCGCGCGCCAGCGCGGGCGCGCCGCCGTCCTCGCGCGCCTCGACCGTCACGACGTCGCCGCCGACCTCGGCCTTCAGCGCCGCGGGCGCGCCGAGCGCGACGAGGCGCCCGCGATCGAGGATGCCGATGCGGTGCGCGGCGTCGGCCTCGTCGAAGAGGTGCGTCGTGAGGAGGACGGCCGTGCCGCCCTTCGCGAGCTCCGTGAGGAGCGCCGTGAGATCGCGGCGGGCGCCGGGGTCGAGCCCGGTGGAGGGCTCGTCGAGGAGCAGGACCGGCGGCGCGGCCAGGAGCGCCTTGGCGATCTCGACGCGGCGCGCGAGGCCGCCCGAGAGCGTCTCGACGAGGTCCCCGGCGCGGTCGCGGATCGAGAACGCCCCGAGGAGCTCGTCGATCCGGGCGGTGAGCCCGGTGCCGGACATGTTCAGGAGCGCGCCCTGCAGCGCAAGGTTCTCCTTCACGGTGAGCTTCCTGTCGAGGCCGGGCGCCTGGAAGACGACGCCCAGCTTGCGGCGCACCGCCCTCGCGTCCGAGGCGGGATCGAGCCCGTCGATCCGGAACGACCCGGACGTCGGTCTCAGGAGCGTGGCGAGGATGCGGAAGAGCGTCGTCTTGCCGCCGCCGTTCGGCCCGAGGAGGGCGAAGATCTCGCCGTGCGCCACCGAGAGCGTGGCGCCGTCCAGCGCGAGACGCGCGCCGTACGCGCACGAGAGCGCGGCGGTCTCGACGGCGGGAGCGGTCACGCGCGGCGCGTCAGACCCGGTCGACGACGAGGAGCGCCAGCACGGCCGGGAGCCACGCGATCGAAGCGAGGAAGAGCGATTTCGCCCGGCCGTCCGTGACCTCGCGGGCGAACTTCAGAGACGCGTTGAGGAAAAGCAGAGTCATCGCGAAGGCCCCGAAGGCGTACACGAACCCTGCCGAACCGACGAGCGAAGGGAGGAGGCTGATCGGGAGGAGGACGGCGGTCCACACGAGCGTCTGGCGCGCCGTGGAGCGGCCCGACGGGTCCACGACCGGCAGAATCACGACGCCGGCCTTCCGGTAGTCCTCGCGGTGGCGCCAGCCGATCGCGAAGAAGTGCGGGAGCTGCCACACGAAGAGGATCGCGAAGAGCGCGAGCCCCGGAAGGCCGATGGCGCCGCCCGCCGCGGCCGTGAAGCCGCCGAGGGGAGGGAGCGCGCCGGGAATCGCGCCGACGATCGTCGAGGCCGGCGAGCGCGTCTTCATGGGCGTGTAGACGAGGACGTACGAGACGAGCGTGAACGCGGCGAGGGCCGTCGTCACGGGGTCCGTGAAGATCCACAGCTCGGCGAGCCCGGCGAGGGACAGCGCCCCTGCGAAGAGGGCGGCGCCGGTGACTCCCAGGAGACCCGAAGGGAGCGGACGCGAAGCGGTGCGCGCCATCCGGCCGTCCAGCTCTTTCTCCCAGACCTGGTTGAACGCGCTCGTGCCCGAGGCGACGAAGGCCGTGCCGAGGAGCGTGTGCAGGAGCAGCGCGAGGTCCATGCCCGAGAGGGGGCCCTTCGTGCCGGCCACGAAGCCGACGAAGGCCGTCATCACCACGAAAACCGTGATGCGCGGTTTCGTCAGGGACACGTAGGCGGCGAGGGAGCGGCTCAGAGAATGCACCTCAATCGCGCGCGAGCTTATCCGAAAATCCGGCCGCGAGCGCGACGGACGCGAGGACGCCGATCACCCAGCAGAGGGCCCCCACGGCGAGGTGGGCGACCGTCAGGGGCACGGCTTTCGCGGACCAGATCGACGAGGCGCCCAGAAAGGCCTGCAGGCAGACGAGGCCGGCCCAGGCGGCTCCGAGGGTCGGGAAGACGGGGTCGGGGAGCGCCGCGAGCGCCCGGGCCGCGATCGCGACGAGAACGAGGACGACGAGGGCGCCGAGGCGATGGGCGAGATGGATGGGCACGCCGGGGAGGGAGATTTCTGTGAAGGAGGGAAAGAGGGCGCCGAAGGTCGTGGGGAAGTCTGGAATCGCCAGGCCCGCCCCCGTGTG
Organism: Acidobacteriota bacterium; assembly: GCA_039930645.1. GTDB lineage: Bacteria > Acidobacteriota > Thermoanaerobaculia > UBA5066 > UBA5066 > Fen-183. The sequence goes on along the minus strand of JBDTTJ010000263.1, from coordinate 48 downwards.
CCGCATGACCGCGCCGAGGACGATCTGCAGGTAGACGGCGGATGTCGC
>JBDTTJ010000262.1:0-4874 GCA_039930645.1 Acidobacteriota bacterium | reverse complement strand
GGTACGACATCAGGGGGTACTGCGCGTAGTTCACGTTCGCGTGCTGCGGGCCGGCTGTGTAGACGATGAGCGACACGATGTCGACGAGGTAGTCGAAGCTGTCGAGCCGCGCCGTCCCGTTTTCCCCCTTGAGGCCGGCGAGCCCATGGAACGCGGCGGCGGCCGGGCTCGTGATCTCCTCGACCCATGCCTGCAGTTCCGTGTCGGCGACGACGTCGTCGTTGCCCGCGTAGTAGCACGCGAGATACGCGCGAACGTACGCACGGATCGCGTCCCACAAGAGCAGCGTGTCGTCGCGGAACGGGAACTCGGGCAGCCGGTCCTGGTCGACGCCCCGGAGCGCGAACAGCCGGTGCGGCAGGTTCTGGTCGAAGCGCCACGCGAGGCGCGCGTCGCGAACCATCCCGAGGCTCCCCGCGATGCTCGGCGACAGAACCGACGCCACGACGCCGTGCGGAATGATGAGGCTGTGCTTGGCGCCCTCGTTGATGTCGAGCGTGAACCGGAAGTGCGGTCCCAGGAGCGTGAGGATCGGGTGCTCGTACGAGAGCTGGCGGTTCGTGGCGACGACGAGCGTTTCGACCGTGAGATGGCAGGCCCCGAGGTGCGCCACCGTCTCGTGTTGCACGGCGAGGCCGTTCAGCACCCAGAACTTCGCGAGGCGCCACGCAACGGCGTCGCCGCCGGGAAGGAAGATCGGGCAGGTTGCCGCGTCGTGCTTCTGGCCAACCTGGATCGCGACCGGCTGCAGGCTGCCGGGCCCCTCCGGGAACCCCGGCCCCGGCTCGGGGTTCCAGTAGAAGAGAGCGATCGGCGCGGCGAGGTAGCGCCGGTCCCCGTGGAGCTTGCTTGCCTCCACGCCGTCGAACATCGTGAGGTCGAGCGCGTAAAGGCGCCCGATCTCCGCCGCCCGCTGAATCGTGATGGACGAATCGCCCGACGCCGCCTGCAACATCGCGTCCGTCGCGGGCATCTTCGAAAGCAGCGCGCCGAGATCGAGCGCGAGCTCCGGCGCCTTACCCGCGGGGAAGACGCCTTTGAGGTTCGAGGTGTTGAAGCCGGCGATCTGGAGCCAGCCGAAATACCAGTCGCTCTCCCACACTTCCTGGCCGGGCGCGAGGCGCATCCATGGCTGGGGCTGGAAGTTCATCACGGCGGGCGGTCCGGGGAAGGCCGGGTACAGCGTCTTGAACTCCGCGAGGTCCTTCGCGTGGAGGTATGCGTCGCCCGTCTGCGGCGTCCGGAGGACGTCGTAGAGCGTGTCCCTCAGGAACGACGTGATCCCGACGTCCTTCATGTCCGCGAGAGACTGCGTCACGGCCTTCTCGAGTCCTTCCACGAGCGAGGGAATCTCGGCGAGCTTCTTGTACGAGTCGACGAGCTCCGGCGGGCCGTCGTGAAGCGCCTCGAAGATCCGGTGAATGGCCGCGAGGTCGGCGGGAATGTTCAAGGGGTTGAGGCCCGAGAACTGCTTCTCCGCGTCGTCGATCGCGACCCTCAGCTCGACCATCCACGGCATCGGCATCGGTGGAAGGTCGGAACGCAGCTGCGCCTCGAAACGCTCGACGAGCACCTTTCTCAGGTTGTTGGCGACCTCGAGGAGAACGGGCGCGACCTTCGCCTTGTACGCGAGCGTGAACTTCTCGGAGTCGGGCACCTGCGCCGCGAGCGGCGCGGGGTAGAGATAGCTCGTCGTGTAGTTGTAGCGCGTCCGCGCGAGCGTCAGCTCGTAAGCGCGGTGCCTGCTCCGCTTCTCGTCGTCTTTCTGCGGGAGGGACGGAAGAGAATTCGGAACCGAACTCGAGAGCATGCTGTCGGCCACGAAGCCTCCTCGAAACACAATCGGCGCTCCCTGGGTTGAGGATGGGCAGTATAGCGTCAGCGTCGCGAATGCGGCGCAGTCGCGGGGCGATTCGAGCTGCTTGCCGCACGCCTTGGCCCGGGAGAGCCAGCTGACCCTTTCGCGTTGCTTGCCGACGGCGGCTGACGTCCCTCAGCTCGAGGCCCTCGAACGCGCTGGTGGAGGAATTGCTATCGTCCGATGAACTCATGCCCTTCAACGACCGTCCGTACTTCCGGCGGCTGCTGGACTTCGACGACCTCGTGCGCCGGGGGCGCCCCGTCACGTGCGAGTTTCTCGCGGGCCGCTGGGAAACGTCCTCGAAAACCGTCCAGCGATTCGTCGAGCAGATCCGTACGGACTTCGACGCGCCGGTCGTCTTCGACCGCAAGAAGCATTCCTTCGTCTACGAAGACCCGAACTGGCGCTTCCCGTTCCTCGACGTCTCCGGCGCCGACCTCTTCGCCATCGGCGTCGCGATGAAGGTGTTCCAGATCTACGAGGGGACGCCCGTCCTCAAGGATCTCAAGGCCGCCTTCGACCGCATCGCCCGGCTTCTCCCGGAGTCCGTCCGCATCGCGCCGTCGTCCCTCGTCGAAAAGCTCTGGGTGCACCCGCAGCCCGTGCGCGCCATCGCGAAGGAAGTCTGGGCCGCCACCGCCAACGCGCTTCGCGAGAAGACGCAGCTCGAGATCGACTACAAGAAGCCCACGGGCCACTCCTCGCGCCGCCTCGTCGAGCCGCTCGTCCTCGTCCACATGAATTGGGACTGGTTCCTCGCCGCGAGAGACCCGGATGACGGCAAGACGAAGACCTTCTACCTTGCCCGCATCAGAGAGGCGAAGAACACGAACTTCCACTTCACCCCGCCGAAGGACTTCGGCGCCGCCACGCACTTCGGCGACTCCATCGGCCTCTACGTCGGCGGCAAGCCCTTCCGCTTCAAGGTCAAGGTCGCCAGGGAGATCGCCCCCTGGATCACCGAGGTGCGCTGGCACCCCGCCCAGAAGCTCGAGGCGCTGAAGAACGGCGACGTCGTCCTCGACCTTCCGGCCGGCTCCCTCGTCGAAGCCCAGCGCTTCGTCCTGTCGCTGGGGCGGTTCGGCAAGGCGCTCCATCCGAAGGAGCTCGTCGACGGCATGCGTGCCGAGATCCGGGAGATGCGCGGCGCCTACGAGGCCCGCTTGCCGGCCCTCTCGCCGGTCGATACTGTACGGCGAACACGGACGTCGCCCTCGAGGGGAGGATGAGACCCATCGACAAGCGCACCATGGTCGCCCAGTGGGCGTTCGACACCCGGCCGGTGCTGCTCCGGTTCCACCTGTGGCTCGAGGACGTCGAGCTCGAGCGCTCCCAGCCCGAGCCCGTCTCGGACCATTCGTTCACGCCCCGCGGCATCGCCCGGTGCCTCGCGATGACGTCGGCCGCCACGGCGCTCGGGACGCGCCTCTTCGGCGGCTACGGCGAGGGGGCCGGGGCCGACAAGGCGACGCTGAACCAGGCGAAGAAGGCGGCGGACGCGATCAGCGCGTACGTGATGAGCGAGGGGCTCTGGCATCTGACGCGCACGCTCCCCGAGAACCACGCGATCATGGTCTGCCTGGGCGAGGGCCTGATGCCGAAAGCGGGCGAGACGGCGGAGATGGGCGCCAACCCGCTCCTCGGCTTCGGCCGCGTCTACGCACGCCCCGAGGTGGCGCGCGTCGTGGACAAGAGGGTGCGCCGGCTGCTGAACGAGTCCGGGCACACGTTCGAGCACTTCCACGACTGGCTCAAGTCGCGGGGCATCACGATCTGGGGCGCCGCCGTGGACACGCTCGAGAACACGGTGCGCTTCGCCGAGGGGAAGGCGACGGGCCCGATGTCGGTCTTCCACCTCTTCGACTCGCCGCTCGTTCTGGCGCGCCCGTACGAGTCGTACATGGGCTGCCTCACGGTGCCCCGCCGCGTGGCCGAGGCGGCCGACCGCGCGTCGCTGCTGCTCGACTACCGAACGCCGCGCGCCGACGTGACCCGGGCGATCGAATCGGCCTACCCCGGCGTGAAGCGCGGGAACATCCACGTCTGGACGCTTCAGGGCGCAAACCGCGTGGCGCGCCTCGGAGCGCTCTGGGAGGAGTGGAAGGCGCTGGGCGTCCACCTCGTGGAGGACGGGTGGAAGGCGCCGTCGGGCCTCGAGGTGTTCACGGACTCGGGGACGTACGCCCCGACGTTCCTCATCGGCAGCTGGGCGGATGCCGCTGGAGACACGCACGTATTCCTCTGTGACGGCTACGCGGCCACGGCCGAGGCGGTGCAGGCCGCCAGCCTCGCGGACGTGCTGGACGTCGACGCCTCGATGTCGCTCTTCTCGCCCGGTTTCGACTTCCCGTGCAGCGCCGAGGGGAGGCTCATGGCGCTCGACCCCGACAGGCCCGACTTCGCCGAGCGGGTGCGCGAGGTTGTGGGCGGCCGGGACGTCCAGGCGGGCCGGATCTTCTCGTACGCGGACGCGATCCGCGAGGCGAAGGCCTGCAACGTCCCAACGGGCCGCGCCGCGCTCAGGCCAGGCGACTTCGTGCCCGCCAAGAACTGGCGGGTGCTGGCGTCGACCGGCTACATCTGCGACGACCCGTACACGGGAACGGCCGGCGTCACGAGCGTGGGCGACGGGGTGTACCGGGTGACCACGAAGCTGGCCGCGCATCAGGCCTCGAGCCTCGTCACGTTCACGTTCCGGCTGATGGAGCCGCTCGATCGGATGTGCCACGTCTTCAGCCCTCTCCTCGTCCGCTTCATGTCGGGCGTGGACTACACGACGCGCCCGGTGAAGATTTCCGATTCGGGTCGCATCCGCAACGAGCTGCAGACGATGTTCTCCCAGGCGCTCGAGCACGACGGCGACACGATCCGGCTCCACTTCGACCGGATCGACGACAAGGTCGTCCCGCGCGACAAGCAGAAGACGATCCGCAAGGTGCTGGAGTGGTACCGCGAGAACCACCCGGCGTGGTTCTCCTGGCTCGAGATCGGCGGGACGACGCCGCGGATCTGA
>JBDTTJ010000261.1:0-4875 GCA_039930645.1 Acidobacteriota bacterium | reverse complement strand
CCTCCGGCGCCCCGTGGTGCAGCACGCGGATGCCGCGTCCCCACCACTCCACGGCGCCGCCGGCCGACCACACGCGCCCGGACTCCTGCGCGTACATCACCGCACTGCCGACGAGCGTGCCGGGGTTCGCGTCGACAGCCTCGCCGAGCCTCTCGAAATAGTCCGGCGCGCACGTGACGTCCTGGTTGAAGAAGAGGACTCCGGCGTCGCTCCCGCCGCGGGCGGCCTCGATTCCGAGGTTGATGGCGCCGGTCCACCACACGGGCGATGTCGTCCGGATCACGTCCACCGACGGGAACTCCCGAGCAATTTCTTCCCCGCCCGCCTCGCCCGTATCGTCCACGTAGACGATCCTCTTCGCTCCCGCCGCAATCAAAGAGCGGAGCGCCCGGCGCGAGGCGTCCACGCGCCGGAAGGCGGGGACGAGGACGGCCGGAGGTTTCAGGCCGCTTCCCCGCGCCCGTCGAGAGCCGCGACTTCGGCGTTCACCATGATGCGCACGAGCTCCTCGAAGCCCGTCTTCGGCTCCCATCCGAGCTCGCGCCGCGCCTTCGAGGCGTCGCCGCGCGTCTCGGTGATGTCGATCGGGCGGACGTACTTCGGGTCGAGCTCCACGTACTTCGTGTGGTCGAGGCCGACCACGGCGAACGCCGCCTTGCAGAAGTCGCCGACTGAATGAGTGACGCCCGAGGCGAGGACGAAGTCGTCCGCCTTCGCCGCCGAAACGATGCGACGCATCCCGTCCACGACGTCCGGCGCGTAGCTCCAGTCGCGCTTGGGTGCGAGCGTCCCGAGGTGCAGCTCCTTCTGCTTCCCGCGCGCAATCCGGGCCGCCGCGCTCGCGATCTTGCGCGTGACGTAGTTCTCGCCGCGCCGCGGGCTCTCGTGGTTGAAGAGGATCCCCGAGCACGCGAAAAGCCCGTACGCCTTGCGGTAGATGCGGACGAGGTTCAGGGCGTACACCTTCGCGGCCGCATACGGGTTGATCGGGTTCATCGGCGTCTTCTCGGTCTGGGGCGACTCGGAGGGCTCGCCGAAGATCTCGCTCGTCGCCGCGAGGAAGAACCGCGCGTCCGGCGCGACGCTGCGGAGCGCCTCGAGGAGTCGGAGCGTCCCGAGGCCGGTCGAGTCGGCCGTGTACTCCGGCAGGTCGAACGAAATCTTGACGTGGCTCTGCCCAGCGAGGTGATAAATGACGTCGGGCTTCACGGACCTGAGGACGGACACGAGACTGCTCGTGTCCGACAGGTCCGCGTAGTGGAGCTCGAGGCGCCCGGCCTCGCGGGCCGCGACGAGCGCGGGGAGGACGTCGAGGCGCGTCCTCTGCATGAGGCTCGACTGACGGACGATTCCATGCACCTCGTCGCCCGAGGCGAGGTGCGATTCCGTCAAATACGACCCGTCCTGACCCGTGATTCCCGTAACGAGGATGCGCGCCATGGCCCCGAGTTTGTGCGAAAGTAGCGTGATGTCAAAGGGACGGGGCCTCCGGGTCTTCGTCGACCTCGCTCCCCTTTCGCCGGACGGCGGGAACGGCGGGGCGCGCCTCTTCGTCCTCGACCTCCTCCGCGCCCTTCTCGAACGGCCGGACGCCCACGAAATCCACCTTCTCGTGAAACCGGACGCGGAAGCCGCCGTCGCACCCCTCGTGGCGAAGGGCGCCTTTGTGCACCGCCTCGGGCCGGGCCTCGACGTCGAGGAGCCGCGCAAGATCCTCCGCACGCGGCGGCGGCTGCACGGCTTCTTCCAGCCGCTGCTCGACCTCGCCGCACCCGATCACACGTCCCTCCGGCGGCTTGGGGCCGACGTGCTCTTCAGCCCCCTCGGGACGACCGCCTTCCACGAGCCGGGGCTTCCCCACGTGGTCGTCGCGTACGACTTCCAGGACCTCGCCTATCCACAGTTCTTCACGCTCGACGAGCGCCGGCGGCGCATCGAGTTCCGCGGCGACCTCCGGCGGGCAGACCGCGTCGTCGCGATCTCCGAGGCCACGAAGCTCATGGCCGTCGAGCGCGTCCACGTGAAGGCCGAGCGCATCTCGGTCCTCCCGCCGCTCGCGGGCCTCTCGCGAAGAGCCCTGGACCCCCGGGACGCGATCGCGCGCCTGGACGCCCTCGGCCTCTTCCGGGCCGAATACGCCGTCTACCCGGCGAACTTCTGGCCCCACAAGAACCACGAGCGGCTGCTCGCCGCGGCCGCGCGCGTCCTCACGGAGGATCCGGACTTCCTCCTCGTCCTCTGCGGCGCCCTCGACGAGGAACGCGAGGCGCTGCGCGCGAAGGTCGAGGCGATGGGCCTGAAGGCGAGCGTCCGCGTCCTGCCCTACCTCGAGGACGCCGACACCACGGCTCTCATCGAAGGAGCGGAGTTCCTCGTCTTCCCGTCGCTCTTCGAGGGCTTCGGGATTCCCGTCCTCGAGGCGATGAGCCTCGGGACGCCCGTCGGGTGCTCGGACCTTCCGGCCCTGCTCGAGCTCGCCGGCGACGCGGCTCTCTTCTTCGACCCGGGCGACGATGCCGGGATCGCTCAGACGATGGTCCGGCTCTCAACCGAGGACGAGACGCGCGAGCGCCTCGTCCAGAAGGGCCTCGCCCGCGCCGCCGCGTACGCCGCGATCGACGTCGCGGGCGAATACCACGAACTGCTGGGCTCGACGGGGGCATGAGACCTCTCAGCCGTCGCTCAGCCTGGGAGGCCGCGGTGCTTCCGGACGTTCAGCGCCTTCCACGCCAGGGCCGGGTGCGCCGCGATGACGTTGCGCAGCCGTTCGTCGTTCGTGAGGAGCGCTGGGAGGATCTCCCCTCGGTCATTGACTCCGTCGAGGAAGGTACGTTCGTTTTCCCGAAGCGGCAGCACGACTCTGAGGAGTCGTTGGCAGTCGGCCACGAGCGACGAAGTCCACGTCCCGATGTCTGGCTTGGCGGGCACGAGGTCGCTCCGGAGCATCGGGAGGAGGCGCTCTGCCACGTCGGCCGCTGACGCCGTGACCGCCTCGAGACCTACGGTCCGCCAGTCGACGCGATTCAGAGCGCCGTAGACGACGAACGCGACACGGAGCGTCTCCGCGTCGAGCGAGCCGGGTCGAAGAAGCTCGCGCGCGTCGAAGAGGTCGCGACTCGCGCCGCGCGCGAGGAGTGCGGCGAGCTTCCCCGCGGCCAGTTCGTGTGGGTCCAGGATCGGGAACTTGCCGGGCGTCGGAACACCAGAGAGCGCGGATGGTGACCGGATCTCCGTAGGCCAGAGCGGCGAGCGGAGCATGTAGTTCACGTCGAGCTCGAGCGTCCCCGTCCCGCCCGCCGCGGCGATGAACGAGAGACGCCACTTCCCACCCGCGTGCTCTGTTGGGATGCGCTTCACCGTCATGCCGGTGCGCTCACACGCGGCCTGAAGCCCCTGCTCGACAAGCGGCCGTTCGGCCTCCATCTCTGGAAGGCCGACGGCCCCGACGTAGTTCAGGTCGATGTCGACGGAAAGGCGCGGGACGTCGAGGGCGAAGAGGTTGAGGGCGGTGCCTCCCTTGAGGGCGACGCGGGGCCCGGCGTATGGGTGCGCGCGGATCGCGTCGAGGAGGCCAAGGAGAAGCAGGACCTTCTCGAGCGTGTCAGCGCGAAACCCCGTCGTCCCACTGAGTCGCTGGAGGTCCGTGAGGGAGAGCGTCATGGCACATCCGCCCAGCGGCGGTCGAGGACGATCTTCGGCACGACCAGGTTCCACGAGGCGACCAGGTGCCCGGGGCTCCGCCGTGCATCGAAGTACATCGGCTGCTTCGGCCGGCGGGCTCGCAGTGGGGCGAGGTGCCGCTCCTCGACGTGGAGGGCGTCGCGGTGCTGCTCGAGGAAGAATCCGACCCGAACCGCCGTGACGGCTGCGTGACGGGCCAGCGCCTCCGCGACGACCGCATCGAGGTCGAAAAACTCGACCATCTCCAGCGATCGCCACACCTCCTCGAAGCCACCGCCGACGTCAGGGGCGTCAACGAGGTCCACGAGTGTTCGCTCAAACGACGTGACCCGGACGGTCCCCCCGGCATGCCGCTCCTCCACGACGCCGGTGGTGCTGGCGCTCATTCTCTTCTGGGGGGGCCGAACGGGGAGGTAGCTGCTCCCACGGAACGTGAACGCTGTTACCTTCGATCGGGTAACGACGTGGAACCGGTTCCACGAGGCGTACGTTCGGCCGCGGTACTGAAGGGCGGCGTGAAGTGCGACGGCGGCGCCCGGAGCCAGCTGGGTCGCGACGAGGTATGGGTCTGGGGTAAAGGATGCGGCATCCACTCCGCGGGGGACGAAAGCGTAGAGCCCACGCCGTACGCGGAGGAGACGCCCCTCGCGTAGGTAATACGCGAGGAGGTTCATTCCGGTCCGAGCTGAAGCATGGTCCCTGACCGCCCCGAACTCGGTTCGGGTGAAGACGGGGTTGGCGGCGAAGAAATCGAGAGGTCTCACTTGCGTAAATGGAGAAAAAGACACAATAAAATTAGTCTTTTCGATCCCATGTCGCAAGTATAGATCACCCTCAGCTGAGTTTCAGCGGAGAGCTTGCAGTCAAAACAGCACGATCTCGTCGCCAAGCTTGAAGTCGGGCTTCAGATCCCAGTATGACGAGTCGCCTTTCCAGATGCGCTTCGAACCCAGCTTGTCGAGGCGCGCCTTCAGAGCCGCGAGCTCGCCCGCGAAGAAGTGGTCACGGTCGAAAAGAACCCGGCCGTCATCGAGCATGTCGAGGAACAACGGGCTTCCCCGCCGCACCTCGACGGGCGTCTTGAATATCGGCGACAGCCTGTTTGCGGAGACGGCCTGCCCCCCGGAGACGACCGATTTCTCGACCGCGTCGAATTCCCGTACGCGCGGGATCCGTCCGTCCGGAAGCGGATCG
>JBDTTJ010000260.1:0-4880 GCA_039930645.1 Acidobacteriota bacterium | reverse complement strand
ACAGCATTCCACCGGTTAACCCGGGTGAACAACCTCCTGAGCCTTTACAGCTAGCCGGCCGCCTCAGCCCGGCCCGGTCGACTCGACGATCTTGAGGACGTCCGAGCCGGGGTCGAGCGTGATCCCCGCGACGAACTTTCTCGACGCGTTCGGGACGACGAGCGTCGTCGTCGGGCCCGTCGCGGTGACGGGCACGTCGAGGAACGTCCCGTCCACGTATGTGATCCGCACGGTCAGCGGGAACACGTAGTACGGCTTGTCGTCAGGTCCGGCGACGGAGTGGACGACGGTGTGCCCCTGCGTCTGCGTGACCGTGAGCGTCACCGTCGACGCGTCGACGGCCGTCCGGTACGTGGCCCGGAACGTGGGCCGGAACCGCGTCTCGAGCCACTGGTCCCAGAACTGCTTGAGGTCGAGTCCCGTGCGCTCCTCGAAGAGCGCCCGCATCTCGCCGCGCGTCGCGGTGCCCCACGCGTGCGCGTCGCCGTACGCGAGGAGCCCGGAGAAGAACGCGTCGTCGCCCACGAGTCGTCGCAGCATGTGAAGGAACCACCCGCCCTTGTTGTAGACGGCCCCGGTGTACTTGAACGGGTCGGCCGGATCGGCGACGACGGCCTGCGCGAGCCTGCCGCCGTAGAGCCCGTCGTCGTAGGACGTACGGAGCGTCTGGCCCGGGTGCTTGCCGAGCGCGCGCTCCTGGTAGAGCACCTCGGCATACGTCGCGAAACCCTCGTTCAGCCAGATGTCGTCCCACGTCCGCATCGTGACGCGGTCGCCCCACCACTGGTGTGCCAGCTCGTGCACGAGGAGGAGCGTGATGTCGCGTGACGTGTTCGAGAGGATGCTCTCGCCGATGGACGTGAGCGTCGGGTGCTCCATCCCGCCCGAGAACCACGACGAGACGATCCCGTACTTCGTGTCGACGAACGGGTATTCCCCGAACAGCGACGCGAGGACCGAGATGTGATCCTTCATCGCGGAGAGCCGCGGCACGTTCGCCGCCGCGTTCTCGGGCATCAGGTACGAGCGGATCGGCATCTTGCGCCCGTCGAGCGCCGTGTAGGCGTCCTCGACGACGGTGTAATTCGCGACGTTCAGCGAGACGAGATACGTCGAGATCGGCTGTGGGAGGCGCCACGTCGTCCGGATGCGCCCGTCGGGCAGCGTGGTCGACGTTCCGAGGCCCGCGGACGCGACGACGTACCCGGACGGAACGGTCGCCGTGACGGTCGCGACGGCCTTGTCGTCCGGCGCGTCCACGCACGGCCAGTACGTCCGCGAGTCGAACGGCTCGGCGACGCTCGTGGCCGCCCTGCCCGTCGTGTGATCCCACCACGCGAGCGCCGCGGCCGCCGGAGGAATGCCCGACCAGGCGATGCCGATCGACGTCCGCTCCTCGGCGGCGAGCGGGGGGGTGAGCGGCACGGTCAGCAGGTCGTTCGCGAACGTGAACCCGGGGACGGGCGCCCCGTCGCGCGTGACGGACGTGACGGCGTACGCGCGGTCGAGGTTGAACGCGACGGAGGCGGTCGTCTTCGCAAAACCCGACAGGCGCGTCGTGGACGAGCCCGAAAGGATCCGGACGCCCGGGTCGAGCTCGAACGAGAGGTCGTAGGCGACGACGTCGAAGCCGCGCGTCGTGCCCTCGACGGACGCCGGAGGCGGCCCGGAAACGCCGCGCGAGAGCGCGGCCGCGGCCGCCGCGCGCGAGAGCGCGCGCTTGGCGCGGCCCTCCTCGTGCTCGAGGACGAGGCGCGGTCCGTCCTCGGGGCCCGGGCGGCGCGCGCCGGCCTTCCAGGCGGCGGCGCCGAGGAGAAGCGCGAGGGAAACGGCGAGCGGGAGCCGCAGCGTGCGGGTCACTCGTTGATTCTACGGTGAGAAGCCGCCCTCAGAGCGCGGCGCCGAGGGCGTCGCCACGCTCGATGCGCTCGCCCATCGCGATGCCGTCCCGCCAGCCGCCCGTGAGAACGAGGCCCGGCAGGAACTCGAGGTCCTTCTCGAGCGCCGCGAGCGTGCGGTGATGGTGGAGCGGGATCTGCGGGATCGCGGCGGGCCACCGGAAGATCCACGAGCGGGTCGGCGCCGTCAGGCCCGGGTGGAGGCGTTTCGCCTCGTCCGTCGCCACCGCGAGGACCTCGGCGTCGGAGGACGCCGCGAGCGCGGGGTCGAGCGCGCCGCCGAGGAAGGAGGTCGTGAGAATCGAGCCGGCGGGGGCGCGCCCGGAGAAGAGCGACGACGGGTAGAGGACGCCGAGCGACCGGATGCCCTCGCCGCGCGGGACGAGAGCGCCGAAGCCCTTCGGCGAGGCGGGCCCGTCCGTCCACGCGAGCGCGACGACCGTGATGGGCGACGTCTTCATCGCGGCGAGCCCCGCGCCCGAGCGCGGCAGCCGGTCGCCGAGGAGGCGCGCGAGAGCCGGGCCCTCGAGCGTGGAGACGAGAACGTCCGCGTCCCACGAGCGGCCGTCCGCGAGGCGCACGGTCCACTTCGCGCCGGAGGAATGCGGCCCTTCGACGATCGCGGCGGGAGCGTTCGTCTCGATGCGGCAGCCAGGTCGCGCATTCAAGGCGGACTGAAGAGTTTCTATGAGTGAGTAAAGGCCCGTGTCGAACGTGAGGGTGCGGGCCCGATGGCGGGCCGATGCCGGCTCGCTGCTCGCCGCTCGCCGCGCCTTCGCCTCTTTCGCCTTTCTGAGAAATCCCCTGACGACGCTGCCCCCTGCACCTTCGGCTTCCCATAGGCGAGGGAAGGCAGAGCGCATGGACAAGGTGTCCGGGTCGCCCGCATAGACGCCCGACACCATCGGACCCGCGCCGTAGCGCGCGGCTTCCGGTCCGAATCGCCGCGCGAAGAACGACGCCACGCTCTCGTCCTCGAGATCGGCGGGACGCCCTGGGACGAACGGCTCCTTGAGGAGCCGGAGCTTGCCGCCCGCCGTGAAGACGGTATTGAAGAGGGCGCCCGGGCCGGGCACGACGGCGCGCGGCCGGCCGCCGCGGACGATCCAGCGCGGCGCCTTCGGGTCCGCCTTGACGACGCGGGGCTCGAGGCCGAGGTCGGCGAGGAGCCGGTCGGCCGCTTCGCTCGTGCGGAGCGTGTTCGGACCGCCCTCGACGACGAAGCCGTCCTCGCGCGCCGTCTTCACCGAGCCGCCGGCCGCGCGGGCCGCTTCGAGGACGACGGTCTCGCCCTCGCTCTTCCGCCGGTACGCCGCCGTCAGGCCGGCGATGCCGCCGCCGAGGATCACGACTCGTTTCATGCAGCCGCCTTCTTCACGGACGTGTTGACGAGGTTCGCGAGCGCCCGGACGAACGCCGGGTGGTCGTTGAGCCCCTCGGCGACCGCGTAGTGCGGGATGCCGAGGCGCGCCGCTTCGCCCGCGAAGAGGAGCCGGATCTCGTAGAGCGTCTCGACGTGATCGGACACGAACGCGACGGGGACGACCAGCACCTGCTGAACGCCTTCCTTCGCGAGGGAGGCGAGCACTTCGGACGTCGACGGTCCCAGCCACTCGACGGGGCCGACCTTCGACTGGAAGCCGAGCCGCGAGGGAAAGCGGTTGCCGAGAGCGGCGTCGATTGCCTTGACGGTCCCCTCCACGTGCAGCGGGTATGGGTCTTTCTGGGAGACGACGGTCTTCACGGGCAGCGAGTGCGCGGAATAGAGAATGACGGTCTTCGCCGGGTCCGGATCGGGAAGCTGCACATGGGCCCTCCGGATGAGGTCCGCGTGCGCGGCGACGAACTCGGGCTCGTCGAACCACGCGTCGGGTGCGTTCGCGCGCCGAGGCGCCCATCCCATCTTCGCGAGGGCCGACGTCACCCGGTTGAACGAGCCGCGCGTCGTCGTGACGGAGTACTGCGGGTAGAGGGGGAGGACGAAGAGGCGCGTCGCGCCGGCCTTCCGGAGGTCTTCCAGCGCGTCCTCGACGAACGGGTAGGAACACGTCATGCCGACCCGGACGACGGGCGCCGGCCCGGCGCCCGCCGAATTCGTCGCGAGCTGGGCCTCGAGGAGGCGGGCCTGCGTCTCGGACCAGCGGCGGATGGGCGACCAGTTGATCCGCTCGTAAGTCGCGGCGGACTTCGGCGCGCGCGCCGTCGCGATGAGCCACGCGACGGCCTTTCGGAGCGGCGCGAAGGAGATCCCGAGGATTTCCGGATCCACGAACAATTCGTACAGAAAGGGGCGGAGTTCCTCGCGGGAGGCGGGCCCCCCCAGTTGAACGAGCAGGACACCCAGACGATCGCTCACAGAGTACGAGAGAAGATCTTCGCCGAGTCCGGGGTCTTCTTCTCCAGGTAGGCGTCGAACAGCATCGCCACGTTCCGGATGAAGATCCGTCCCATGGTGGTCACCCGGATTTCGTCCTCGGTGATCGTTACCATCCCGTCGTTCACGAGCTCGGGGAGCTTTGCCGTCGCGTTCGCGAACGTCTCGTCGAACGACTTCAGCGAAAACGTCTTCTCGACGTCGCGCTTGTCGATCACGCAATGGCAGAGGAGGCGCGTGATGACATCGCCGCGCAGGACGTCGTCGGCGGAGAGGCGGCAGCCCTTCACGGTGGCGAGGCGGCCCGCCTCCATCGCGGCGTGGTACTCGGCGTAGTCCTTCGTGTTCTGGACGTACGCGTCGTCCAGCGTGCCGATCGCCGAGACGCCGATGCCGTAGAGGTCGCAGCCGGCATGCGTCGTGTAGCCCTGGAAGTTGCGCGTGAGCGTGCGGTCCTGCTGCGCCTTCACGATCTCGTCGTGCGGGAGCGCGAAGTGGTCCATTCCGATGTAGACGTAGCCGGCGGCGACGAAGCGCTCGATCCCCGACACGAAGATCGCGAACTTTTCCGTCCCCTCGGGCAGGTGCGCGGCGAGGACGCGCTGCGG
>JBDTTJ010000259.1:0-4891 GCA_039930645.1 Acidobacteriota bacterium | reverse complement strand
GAGCTTCTCGAAGTTCGGGATGATGAGGCAGGACAGGAACTTCCTCTTGTCGCCGATGATGACCGGCAGCGAGACGAAGTCCTGGCTCTTGAGAAAGCTCTCGATCGGCGCCGGTGCGATGTTCTTGCCGTTCGAGTTGACGAGGATCTCCTTCTTGCGGTCCGTGATCGCGAGGAACCCGTCGGCGTCGATGACGCCGATATCGCCCGTATGGAACCAGCCCTGGGCGTCGATCGCGTCGGCCGTCTCCCTCGGCTTGTTGTAGTACCCCTTCATGACGTGCGGCCCGCGCGTGAGGACCTCGCCGTCCGGCGCGATCCGGCACTCGACCCCGGGCAGGATCTTCCCGACGGCGCCGAGGCGCCAGGCGGACGGGCAGTTCACGGCGATGACCGGGCTCGTCTCCGTCAGGCCGTAGCCCTCGTAGATCTCGACGCCGATCGCCCAGAAGAACTCCGCGAGCTCCTTCGCGAGCGGCGCGCCCCCCGAAACGGCGTAACGAAAGCGACTCCCGAGGGCCACGCGCACCTTGCGGTACACGAGGCGCTCGAAGATGAAGTGCTGGAGCGCGAGGGCGAAGTCGGGCGTCTGCTTTTTCGCCTTGAGGGCGACGACCTTCTTGCCGACGTCGATCGCCTGTGCGAAGAGCTTCTGTTTGCCCGCCGACGACTTCGAGACGTTCTCCTGGACGCGTGCGTAGATTTTCTCGTAGACGCGCGGAACCGCGCCGAAGAGGTGCGGGTGCACCTCGCCCATGTTGTCGCGCAGCTTGTCGATCGACTCCGCGTACGCGATCGTCGCGCAGCGGTTGTAGAAGCAGTACTCGAGCATCCGTTCGAAGACGTGTGCGAGCGGGAGAAACGAGAGCGCGACACAGGAGGAGTCGAACGGCAGGATCGAGCAGCCCGCGACGACGTTCGAGACGAAGTTCTCCTGCGTCAGCATCGCGCCCTTCGGCTCGCCCGTCGTGCCGGAGGTGTAGATGAACGTCGCCAGGTCGTCCGGTTTGCGCGCGTCGGCCCTTTTCTCGAACGCGGCGGGATCGGCGGTATGGGCGGCCTTGCCCTTCTCGAGAACGTCGGTGAACGGCGCGACGCCCCGGAGAGAGGACACGTCGAACCCGATGACGTGCTCGACAGCCGCCTTGACCTCTCCGGAGGTCTCGCGCGCCACGAGGACCTTCTTGGCCTGCTCCTCGCCCGACACGAACGCGACCGTCGCGCCGGAGTCCTTCAGGAGATACGTGACCTGGTCGGAGACCATCGTCGGGAAGATCGGCACGAGGACCGCGCCGTAGCACTGGCAGGCGAAGTCCACGATCGCCCACTCGGGCCGGTTCTCGGAGAGAAGCGCGACGCGTCCGCCCTGCTTGACGCCGAGCCCCTCGAGAGCGCAGGACACCGCCTTGACGCTGTCCACGAACTGCGCGGTCGAGATGGGCGTCCACGCGCTGGACTTTTTTACGAGAAGGAGATCCGGCTTCGGGGTTTTTTCGAGGTTCCTGAAGATGTCGACGAGCGTGCGTGGCGTCATGACGCGTCTCCTCCAGAAGTTGTGCCGGGAACCCGGATTATAGTGACGATCCCGTGGCGCTGGCCCTGACGCTCCTTTCCCTCGTTACGCTCGCCGCCCTGGGTCTGTCGGCCTGGTCCGGCTGGGCTCTGTCTCACGCCCTGGGCGGTCTCCCCGCGGCCCGGCACATCGTGGTCGCCGTTCCGGCCGTCCTGTTCTCGCTGTTCACCCAGTCGATGGTCCTTTTCTTCTTCATCGGCACCGGCAAGCTCCTCAAAGAGGCCGCCGCCCGGCGGCCCGACGTCGAAGGCCGCGACTACATCCTGAGACGGGTCAGGGACTTCAAGGCCCGAACGTCCGCCCTCGCCACGTTCGCGCCCCTGTCGGCGCTCGCGGCGGGGCTTCTCGGCGCCGGCGCGCATACGGGCGCCGTGCCCGGGTGGCTCCACCTCGTGGCCTCGATCCTCACTCTCCTGCTCCACGTGCAAGCGCTCGGGCGTGAGGTCGTCGCCATGGCAGAAACGAACAAGCTCATGGACGAAGCGGCCACGCTGGTGCCCCCGGCGGCCGGAGAGGAAGGCGCATGAAGGTCGCGCTCGTCACCGGCGGCGCCAAACGGCTCGGGTTCGAATTCGCGAAGGCGCTCTCGGATGCCGGGTATTCGGTCGCCCTCACATACCGCACGAGCCGCGCCGAGGCAGATGCGGCGGTGGATTTTCTTCTCGGAAGGAAAGAAGGGACCCGCGCCGAAGCCTTCCGTGCCGACTTCACCACCGACGACGCGCCGATCAAACTATTCGAAGAAATCTTCTCTTCCTCCCTCTTCTCCCCCTCTTCCTCGCTTTCGTCCCCCGCGGAGCCACCGCGCCTCGACGCCCTCGTCCACGCCGCCTCGCCGTGGATTCCGAAGCCGGTCGCCGCCGTGACGCTGGACGACTGGGAGGCCGTGTTCCGGGCGGGGCCGCGCGCCGCGTTCTTCCTCGCGCAGGCGGCGGCGCCCGAGCTCGCGCGCTCGTCCGGCTCGATCCTCTTCATCTCCGACGTAGCCGCCACGCAGGCCTGGCCGACGCACGTCCCGCACGCGGCCGCGAAAGCGGCGATCAACGCGCTCGTGCGCAACCTCGCAGTCGCGCTCGGCCCAAGCGTGCGCGTCAACGCGATCGCTCCCGGCGTCGTCATGCCGCCGGCCGGCATGAGCCGCGAGGCCGTGGACGCACTCGTCGCGAAGACTCCGCTCGGCCGTCCGGTGGCCGTCGCGGACCTGATGTCGATGGCCGTCGCGATCCTCGAGAACCGCTCCATGACGGGCCAGGTCGTCGCCGTCGACGGGGGGCGCTCGATCGTCTGAGAGTGGCGCCAGGCCCGCCGACGGGCGAATCCCGCCGCGCGAGCCTAGATTGGAGCGAGAGACCCTTTCTTCGTGGGTTCTCGAGGAGCGACCGATGCCTTTGTTCGCCTCCCTGACGTTTCTCGCGCTGCTCGTCGCTCCGCCCGCAAACACCCCGAAGATCACCCTCGTCTCGCCGAAGGGAGGCGAGAAATGGGTGCTCGGGACAACCCAGACCATCGCCTGGCAGGCCACGGGCGTCTCCGGCGAGGTCCGGATCAGCCTCCAGCAGGAGGGCTGGAACCTCGGGCGGGGCTTGATCGCGAAAGTGCCCGCCGGCGCCGGGTCGTTCGCCTGGACGGTCGGCAAGCTGATGCCGGGCTACACGTCGCTGACGGAAAAGGGCGCCGGATTCCGGATTCGGATCGAGGCGCTGAACCCGACGGTCGTCGGCGAAAGCCCGCAAGGGTTCGGCATCGTGCAGATGCCGGCGGCCCACGCGAACGTCGCGCTCGCCCCGGGCGCCCTCTCCCCGAAGACGATCACGGTGACCGGCCCAGCGGCCGGCGCCACGTGGAAGCGCACGGAAACGTACGACGTCACGTGGCAGCAGTCGGACAACCTGCTGAAGGAGTTCGCCCGGATCCAGCTCCTGAGGAGCACGGGCGAGGTCGCGCTCACGATCGAGACCAAGCGGCCCCTCCAGTCGGGCAAGCACAGCTGGCAGCTGCCGGGCGTGAACGACGTGCCGGCCCTCAAGGAGGGCGACTACCGGATCCGGATCGAGACCGTGAACGGCGAGACGAAAGGCGACAGCGGCCTCTTCCACGTCGCCCAGACGATCAAGTTCTCGAACTCGACGTTTGCGGCCATCACGAAGAACGGCTCCCACACGTTCCGGTCCGACGGAAATCACGAATCGTCGACGTGGGGAAACGTGGACTCGGGCGGCGGATCGGTGCGCGTCGGCTACCAGAACTACTTCGAAGAGCCGAATCAGCAGAGCGTGACCTACCGAAGCGTCATCCTGCTGAACCTCAAAGGCGTCAAGGGCCAGGTGAAGTGGGCGAAGCTCAACTATCAAAAGAACGACGGGACGCCCGACGGAGCGAGGCCCCTGTGGGTCATGACGCTGCCCTGGAACGGAACCTCCATGGACATGTGGGGCCACGCCGGCAACGCCGTCAGCCTGCTGGACGCGGCCCAGTTGAGGAGCATCGTCCAGGGCTGGATCGACGATCCGACTCTGAACTTCGGGCTCCTGATGGCGGGCCCCGACGAGAGCATGCCCCGGACGATCAGCAAGCACATCATGATCCTCACCGACGTGAAGCTGGACGTGGGGATCGACAGGATTTACTGAGTCAGCCGGCCGGAACCGCACGCTGGCGCCTCGAACTCCTTCGCCTCCGCCCGCAGGTTTGCGGCGAAGTCCTTCGCATAGGCGATCCGCGGGCCGGCGAGCCGGCGGCCGGTCTCCGTCGCGAAGCGCGAGCCGTCCATCTTCGCGTCGATCGCGTCGGCCATTTCGGCCAGCGTCATGCGTTCACGCGAGCCGGAGACGAGGATCTGCGTCACGCCGTACGCGCCGACGCCCTCGAGAAGCATCGCGTCGTGGACGATCTTCTCCTCGAGCGTCTGCGGCGAAGACTCGAGGCGCGAGAGGGAGAAAGAAAGAAGAGAGATTTCTTCGAGTGGAATCCGGAGGGAACGCAGGAGCAGAGACTCACGGCTGTCTGGCGTGATGCGCCGCGCCGAGGGAAGGCCTGCGAACGCCGCGAGAAGGAACAGCAGCGCGGGAGAGGCAGCGGCATCGCCTCCGGCACTTCCTCTTCTCTCTTCACCTTCGAAGAGAATCTCCGAGATCTTCATCCTTCTCTCGACGAATCCGTAGTTCGTCATCCCGTCGAGGCCGACGCAGAGCGGCCGGACGAAGTCGAGAATGCGCGCCTTCGAGGCGGAATCGAGCGCGAGCGCCATGGCATGATCATAAGGAGCCGACGAGGAGGACCCGTGAGCAATCGTTCCGTGCGTCCGTTTGCAGCCTGCGCC
>JBDTTJ010000258.1:0-4895 GCA_039930645.1 Acidobacteriota bacterium | reverse complement strand
TCTAGCGCAGCAGCAGGCAGTGCACGCCGCCCTCGCCGCTCGGGTAGAGCGGCAGGGGAATGACGGAGATGCCGTTCGCTTCGTAGAGGGCGCGCTGTTTCTCGAACAGCGGGTTCGGTTCCGTGACGGTCCTGTCGATTTCGCTCCAGACGTCCCCGAGCTCCTGTTCGAGCGCGGCCCAACGCGCCTCGTCCGGCAGGGCTTCCCACGCGTCGACCCGATTCTGCAGAGAGCGGACGGCGGTCTCGAGGCGCACCATCGCGCTGGGGACGCCGGAAGCCTGCGGCCGATGGTCGGGATACCGGCCGAGGAGGACGAAGGGCTTTCCGCTCGAGCGATCCACGAACTTGCTCACGTTCACGGGCGCCCGAACGGGGTGATCCTCGAACGGGAGCCGGACGACGCGATACCCACGTCCCTCCATCTGCCCCGCAACGAGGTCGTATTCCCGCTGGACGTCCCGCACGAAGGTTTCCGGGAGCAGCTCTCCCGAATTCGCGTCGCGGGGCCGGACTTCATAGGTGGGAACGAACGCGAGCGCCTCGGCGCCGTTGCGAACGGCCGCGACGACCATGTCCGAGTGAAACAGCTCTTCGCTCCCGCGCGACGGGTCTCGCAGCGCGCCCTCCCCGACAATCACGGCCTCGACGCCGAAGAAGGCCGACGAGAACGCTCGCCGGACCTCGTCGATCTGCGGCGGAGTCAGCGAACGGCCCGGATTGGACCGACCCGTGCGGCGCTCGAGAGAGCGGATCGCCCGGTGCCGGCCCACGAGGATGCCGATCTTGCCGTCGGGCAGCCAGCTCAGAGCGAGGTCACCGCCCTCGGTGTTCACGTCGCCGACATGCAGGCCCGCGAGGCGGCGCAGGACGAAGTCCCGCGGGAATTCCCGCACGAGAGTTTCGACGGGCTCGATGTACTCCGGATCGGTGTCCGCGCCGACGCCGAGGACCAGTCGGCTCGTGGCGTCGAGGCCGAGGATCTCGGCCATGTCCTGCGGGTAGAGCAGGGGATGCGAGACGCGGAAGAACCGCACCCGCGTCCGGATCGATTCCTCCGACCAGCCAAGTCGCGACACGAGGTACGCACGGAAGTCGCTCTCTTCCTCGCCGGAAGCCTCGGGGACCGTCGCGGGATCGGGCACGGCGACCCAGAACGTCGAGTAGGACGGAACGGCGGTCATCGCCGCGCCATGCAGCAGCTCGAAGTCGAGGCCATAGAGGCGGCGCCGGAGCTCCACGGCCCGCACCGCGGCGAGCCCGCGCGACGGCTTCCGGCCCGTGGCCCTGTGAGGCCCCAGACCCATCACGACCCGCGCGAAGGTTCGCTCGGACTCTGGCATCAGAATGACGTCCTGTCCGGGCACCGCGGCCGGCCGGAACCGCGCGCCCGGAGGAAGGGTTTTCTCGGCGAGAAAGAAGGCAAGCGCCGCCCCACCCGCGAGCGTGCCCACGGCGGCCAATGCGACGAATCTGCCTGATATCACGCGATGGCTCCCGTGTCCGCCGAGTCTACGCGCGCCGCCCCGTACAATCCGCCCGCCATGAAGAGCCGCGCATTCTTCGCCGCACTCGCCCTTGCCCTCGCCGCCCCCGCCGCCCCGGCGGCCGGACCCGTCCGCTGGAGCGTGGCGGACGAGGCCCGGATCGCGGCCGAGGCCGCGTCCTGGGCCCCGCCGGACTTCAAGCGCCAGCTCGCGAAGCATTCGAAGAGGCTCATGCAAGGCGTCTCGGACGCAGCCGCCGCCGAGGCGCTCGCGCCTGGAGACCCCGGGCACCGCCAGGCCGCGGCCCGGGACACGCGCTCCCTCGCGGCCGCGATCCGGCGCCACTCGGCTTTCGCGGACGTCGCCTACGCGGCCGGCTCGATCGTGCACGCGGCCGCGATGGCCTACGCGCCAGATTCCCCCGGGACGCCCGGCTCCTCGCCGTTTCTCGGGTTCTCCGCCGACCCGTTCGTGGCGCCCGAGACGCTCGCCGCCGCGAAGCTCCCCGCCGCGACCGCCGCCCAGCGCCGCGCCGCCGCCGTCACGCTGGCGTCGCGCCTCCTCGCGTGGACGTGGAAGGCGGCCGGCGGCGACGCATCGATCGTGACGCAGTATCCGGAAGCGAAAGGACCCTACCAGCCGTGACCCCCCGCCTTGCCCTCCTCTCCGTCTCCGACCGCACCGGACTCGTCGACTTCGCCCGCGCTCTCGTTGCCCAGGGGTTCGGCCTCCTCTCGACCGGCGGCACCGCGCAGCACCTCTCCTCTGCGGGCCTCGCCGTCGGGAGCGTCTCGGACCTCACGGGCTTTCCCGAGGTCTTCGGCGGGCGCGTCAAGACTCTCCACCCGAAGCTCTTCGGCGGCATCCTCTTCAACCGCTCCGAGGAGGCCCACCGCGCCGAAGCCCTCGAGAACGGCGTCGGCCCGATCGACCTCGTCGTCGTGAACCTCTACCCGTTCGAGGACACCGTTGCGAGGACCGGCTCGACGTTCGCGCAGGCGATCGAGAAGATCGACGTCGGCGGGCCGTCCCTCCTGCGCGCGGCCGCGAAGAACCACGCGCACGTCGGCGTCGTCTGCGACCCGGCGGACTATCCGGCCGTCGCCGCGGAGCTGGCCGCGCACGGCGGCGCCCTCACGGACGAGACGAGGACGAAGCTCGCCGCGAAGGTCTTCCGCCGCACCGCGGCGTACGACGCCGCGATCGCGCGGTGGATCTCCGGGCAGACGGGCGAGCCTTTCCCGGAGCGCCTCTCGCTCTCGTACGCGCTCGCCTCCTCCCTGCGTTACGGAGAAAACCCGCACCAGAAGGCGTCCCTCTACGCCGACGCCGCGGCTCACCCGGCGGCGCTCTCGCGGTACGTCTTCGTCCAGGGCAAGGAGCTCTCGTACAACAACTTCCTCGACGCGGACGCGGCGCTCTACACGTCACGGGTCGTCGGCGCCAACGCGCTCACGATCGTCAAGCACCGGATCCCGTCCGGCGCCGCGACGGGAAAGACGATGGCGGAGGCCTTCGAGGCGGCATGGGCGTCGGATCCGATCGCGGGGTTCGGAGGCGTCGTCGCGTTCACGGGCGCGCTCGACGCGGCGGCCGCCTCGGCCCTCACGTCGCGCTTCCTCGAGGTCGTTGTCGTCCACGGCGTGACCGAGGACGCGAAGCCCATCCTCGCGAAGAAGCCGAACCTGCGCGTCCTGACCGTCACCCCGGAAGCCGGGCCGCGCCCGCGCCTCGAGGCGCGCGGCATCGACGGCGGCCTCCTCGTGCAGGAGGGCGATCTCCTCCCGGACGAGGAAGCGGCGTGGAAGGTCGTCACGAAGCGCGCCCCGACGGACGCCGAGCGCCGCTCGATGCGCTTCGCGAACCTCGTCCTGCGCGGCGTCGTGTCGAACGGCATCGTCGTCGCGGGCGAGACGGCCACATTCGGCATCGGCGGCGGCCGCACGAGTCGCGTGGACGCCTGCCGCGACGCGGCCGGCAAGGCCGGCGGGAGGGCGAAGGGCGCCGTCGCGGCGTCGGACGCGTTCTTCCCGTTCCCCGACGGGCTCGAGGTCCTGATGGGCGCGGGCGTCACGGCGGTCATCCAGCCCGGCGGCTCCGTGAAGGACCCCGACGTCATCGCCGCGGCGGACGGCGCGGGAATTG
Organism: Acidobacteriota bacterium; assembly: GCA_039930645.1. Taxonomy (GTDB): domain Bacteria; phylum Acidobacteriota; class Thermoanaerobaculia; order UBA5066; family UBA5066; genus Fen-183. The sequence continues at coordinate 1,264 of JBDTTJ010000258.1, read as the reverse complement.
CAATGGTGTTCACGGGGAAGAGGCACTTCAGGCACTGATAAGAGAAAAAGAGAGAAGAGAAGAGAAGAGAAAGATTTCTTAGAAAGTGAATACACACGTTCGCGCTCACGCACATCGCAACGCGGCGCCGGCGACGCTCGACGCGCGGCTGCCCCTCTTCACCTTCAAGGAAAGGCGCGCGAAGCGCGCGGAATCCCTGGTCCTTTTCTTGTGTTTCTTCTCCCTTCTCTTTCCCTCCGAAGCAAACTCTTCTTCTTCCTCTTCGATCCTCGCGAAGATCCGCACCGCGTACGGGACGCCCGGTTCCGTGTCCAGCACGTTCGTCCAGACCTACGCCCCCGCCGGCTTCGCGGAAACCGCGCCCGAGACGGGGAAGCTCGTCCTTCAGGCGCCCGATCGCGTGCGTTTCGACTACGACGGGCCGGAGGGCAAGGTCTTCACGTTCGACGGGACGACGGCGCGCCAGTACGTCGCGGCCGACCGGCAGCTCGTCGTCAGGAAGCTCGCCCCCGGCGACCGCGAGCGCCTGCCGATCGTCTTTCTCGAGTCCGCCGAGGCACTGCTCGCGCGGTACGACGCGGCCGAAAAGGCCGTAGACAATGGCATCGTCGAAGTCGTGCTCACCCCGAAGAAGCCCGGGGGCCCGAAATCCATATCCCTCCTCGCGCTCGCCGCCACCGGCGAGGTGAAGCGCCTCATCCTCCTCGACGCCGCGGGCAACCGCACGACGTTCACGTTCACGCAGAAGATCTCCGGGGCGAAACGCCCCGACTCGGACTTCGCCCTCTCCCCGCCGGAGGGCACGAAGATCCTCACGGAGTAATCCCATGGCCGATCCCACCTTCGACGTCGTCTCCGAAGTGAATCTCCCCGAGGCCCAGAACGCGGTCGCGCAGGCGCAGAAGGAAGTCGCGCAGCGTTACGACCTGAAGGGCTCGTCCGCCGGCATCGAGCAGAAGGAGCGCGAGCTGACTCTGACCGCGGACACCGACTTCGCACTCAAGGCCGTGAACGACATCCTCCAGACGAAGCTCGTCAAGCGCGGCGTCTCCCTCAAGTCCCTCGACTACGGCAAGGTCGAGCCCGCGTCGAAGGGGACCGTGCGCCAGGTCGTCACGATCCAGCAGGGCATCGCGACCGAGAAGGCGAAGGAGATCGTCAAGGCGATCAAGGACGCCAAGCTGAAGGTCCAGGTCGCCATTCAGGGGGAGCAGCTCCGGGTCTCGGGCAAGAAGAAGGACGACCTGCAGGCCGTGATCGCCCT
>JBDTTJ010000257.1:0-4897 GCA_039930645.1 Acidobacteriota bacterium | reverse complement strand
ACCGACCTCGCGACGTTCGTGTTCCGGGACTACATCCGGAACAGGAAGAAGCTCTTCCGCTGATGGCGCTCTGGATCGCGGCCATTGCCGGGATTTTCTTGCTCGCAACCGGTGGCTTCGTCCTCGCGACAAGACTGGTCGCAAGGCGCCGCCGGAAGCCTTTCTTAGAGGGGTTAGGGGGCGTCGTGCGGATTGGCACGCCGTGCCTCCTGGCTTCCGCCCCTCTTCACCTTCTAAGAAATCCCGCATTGATCCCCGGCACCGTCGCCCTCACGCCGGCCGGCCTCGCGTGGGAAGGACTATGGGGTCACTCGGGCTCTTACGCATTCGAAGAAATTCTCCGTCTCGAGACAGACGAGAGAATGCAGACGCAGAGGGGGTTTCTCCGAAGCAAAGTTCTCCGCGTCACGCCCGTCCGCGGCGACGTCGTCGAGTTCGTCGTCTCCCCCGGCCACGCGTGGGAGTGGCGGCAGGCGCTCGGCGAGTGGACCGCCAGCCGCGGCCGCATTGCCGGTGCGCCCGCTACGCGGTAAGATCGCGTCGCACTCGCAACAAAATTCAATTCGAAGGAGATCTCTTATGCGTAAGCGTCTGCTCGCCGGATTTCTGTTCTCCGCAATGATCCTCTCGGGCTCCATGGCCCTCGCCGCCGAGAACTGGATCGGCACCTGGAAAATGAACGTCGCAAAGTCGAAGGCGAGCCCGGGCCCCGGGCCGAAGAGCCAGACCCTGACGTTCACCGCGTCGCCGGCCGGGATCATGCTCTCGACCGAGGGCGTCACGGCCGACGGGTCGGTGCGGAAGGGCTCGTACACCTCGAAGTTCGACGGCAAGGACGTCGCCTGGGCCGGCAATCCGGACGCCGACATGGCCGCCCCCAAGAAGGTCGACGACAACACGTACACGAACACCTGGAAGAAGGGCGGGAAGGCCGTCATTCAGGCGAAGGTCGCCGTCTCGGCGGACGGCAAGACGCTCACCGTCACCCAGACCGGCAAGAACGCGAAGGGCGAAGACGTGAACTCGACCGCGGTCTACGAAAAGCAGTAAGATATTTTTTGCATACCATGCCGTCATTTTGCGGCGTAAAATGACGGCATGGCTAGCACGCTGTATCCCCGGCGGCTGACCCCGCCGAGACAGTCCTTTTTCCTTCTCGGGCCGCGCGGGACCGGGAAGAGCACCTGGGTAAAGTCGGCGTTTCCGGGCACATTTCGCTTCGACCTTCTCGACGAAGGGCTCTACCAGTCTCTGCTCGCCGAGCCGGGCCTCTTCGCCGGCCGGCTCCGCACGGTGAGGCCGGGAGCGTGGATCTGGGTGGACGAAGTCCAGCGTCTTCCCTCCCTCCTCAACGAAGTCCAGCGTCACATCGAAGACCACCGGCTGAAATTCGTCCTGTCCGGATCCAGCGCACGGAAATTGCGCCGGGCGGGCACGAATCTCCTCGCGGGCCGCGCTCTCGAAAAGACCATGTTCCCGCTCCTCCCTTCCGAGCTCGGCCGGGACTTCGACCTCGAAGCGGTCCTTTCCCACGGGAGCATCCCGATCGTCTGGTCGTCGGAGGATCGCGACGCGACGCTTCGCGCCTACGTCCAGACTTATCTGAAGGAAGAGATCCAGGCGGAGGCACTGGCCCGAAACCTGCCGGGATTCGCGAGGTTCCTGCCTGTGGCGGCGCTCGCCCACGCCCAGACCGTCAACGTCTCGAGCCTGGCTCGGGATTGCGGCGTCTCGCGAACGACGGTCGACGGGTACCTCGGCATCCTCGAAGACACGCTTCTCGCCTTCCGGCTGCCTGCTTTCGAGTCGCGCCTGCGCGTGCGCGAGCGCCGGCATCCGAAGCTCTACTGGGTCGATCCCGGACTGGCCCGGGCCGCGCGCAGGGGGCTCGGAGACGTGGACGCCGTGGAGCGTGGCTCTCTTCTCGAGGGCTTCGTCGCGACCTGCCTCCGGGCGCACGGCGAGTACGACGGCCTCTTCGACGAGATCTCCTACTGGGCGCCCGCCGACGCCATCCGGACGGAGGTCGACTTCCTGCTTCGGCGCGGAAAGAAATATCTCGCGATCGAGGTGAAGTCTTCGCGTCGAATTCCCGACGACGGCCTTCGGGGCCTGCGAGCGATCGCCGAGCTCGGGGGTCTCGTACGGCGGGTCCTCGTCCTCGATTCGAATGACCGGATCCGGACCGAAGACGGAATCGACGTCCTCCCGCTCCGGGAGTTCTTCGGCTCCCTCGCCGACGGATCCCTCTGGCCCTGAAGATTCCGGTTATGGCTCCGGCAGGAACGGCACCGCCCGGCTCGCGAGCCGGGCGGGAAGCCGCTTGGCCACGAGGCGGCGGATCTCGGCGGCCGACGTCCGGAGTGTCACGTGCGTCAGGAGGACGACCTCGTTCTCGAAGAGGTCCGCGCGCTCGGCGATCTCGTCGACGTGGAGGTGCTTGAAAGGCGCGGCGCGGCCCTTGTCGCGCTCCTCCACGAACGAGCACTCGAGGAGGAGCACCTTCGCCCGGAAGAACTCCGGCGGGGCCGCGTCGAAAATCCCCGCCGCCGTGTCGCCCGAGTAGGCCGCGAGCGGAATCGCGACGCGGCCCGCGACGTCCCTCCCCTCCGCCGCGAGGGTCTTGATCTCCTCGCGCGTCTTCGACTCGAACTCCGGGAGCAGCCGGTGGCGCTCCTCGGAGGCCACGAACGCGAGGGTCGGGACGCGGTGGTCGGCCTGAAAGCACGTCATCGAGAGGTCGCGCCGGAGCGCGACGTTGGAGCCCGGAGGCATCGGCTCGACGCGCGCGTCGTACGTCACGTCCTCGAGCTCGGCATGGAGGGCGACGATCTTCCGCCACGCCTCGACGGCGGAGGGGTGCGTGTGGACCGTCCCGCCCGGGAGGCGCAGGAGGCGGCGCTGCGAGAACCAGTACGCGAGGCCGGCGCCGTGGTCGAGATGGGCGTGCGACAGGAAGACGTGCGGGACCGGCACGAGCTCCCACGGGGAGCGGCCGAGGTCGAACGCGAAGCCGAGCGTCGGGAAGTGGAACCACGTCTCGCGGCCGGCCACGGACACTCCGCGCAGCGGCAGACCCGCGAACGTCCCCTCGATCCGCCGGGCCCGCGCCTCCACCGTCACGGGTCGAGGATACCCGGCGCGTATACTCGGACGGCGTCTCAAACGGGTCCGGAGGCACCATGGCCCTCTTCAACCACGCCACCAAAGAGCTGACGGCCAAGATCGTCTTCTACGGGCCCGGGCTCTGCGGCAAGACCACGAACCTCAAGATCCTGCACCAGAGGCTGGAGCGCGGGGCGGGCAAGCTGCTGTCGCTGTCCACCGCGCAGGACCGGACGATCTACTTCGACCTGCTCCCGATCGAGCTCGGGAACATCAAGGGCTACACGGTGCGCTTCCAGGTGTGCACCGTTCCCGGACAGGTCTTCTACAACGAGACGCGCCGGATCGTGCTGCGCGGCGTGGACGGCCTCGTCTTCGTCGTGGACTCGCAGTGGTCGATGCTCTCGCACAACCTCGAGAGCTACCAGAACCTGCGCGACAACCTCGCCCAGGAAAAGATCTCGCTCGAGTCGCTGCCCGTCGTCATCCAGTACAACAAGCGCGACCTTCCGAGCGCGCTCTCGGTGGAAGCGCTCCAGGAGTCGCTCGGGTTCCAGTCGTACCCCTACGTCGAGGCCGTCGCCTCCGAGGGCATGGGCGTCCTCGAGACGTTCAAGCTCGCCTCCAAGCTCACGTTCGTCGACCTCCTCCGGCGCCTCCAGCGCGGCTGGCAGCCGCCGACGGAGCCCGACGTGCCGGCGGCGGAGTCGTCGCTCGGCTCGTCCTCGCTCAGCTCGTCCTCGCTCGGGTCGTCGTCGAGTCCCGGCGGCTCGACGCAGCCGTTCGCGAGCCCGGGGCCCGCGGTGTCGATCTCGGCCCCCGCCCCCGAGCCCGACGAGCCTCCTGCCGCCACGCCCGTCCTCGCGATGGCGGGCGGCGGATCCGCCGCCGCCGAGCAAGAAGAGGATGCCGATTGGGTCCCGCCCTCGGCGGAAGGCACGTTCGCGGACCTCTCGGACGACTCGCAGAAGTCCGTCGCTTCGGTGGCCCGCGCCGAGCAAGCCGCGGCTGCGTCTGCAATTGCCTCGGCGTCCGCCCCGGCCGCGCGGCCGGAAGCTCTCCTCGGAGCGATCTCCGCGCCCACGTCGGGTGAGCGCCCCCGCCCGCGGCCCGAGACGACGGCGCCCGTGACGCCGCTCGACGACAGGCTAAACGCCGTCCTCGCCGAGGCCCGCCGCGCGGCGGCCGGCCGCATTTCCGGGGCGTTCAAGCGCGAGGAGCCGGCGCCGTCCGAGGCCGCGAAGGCCGACACCCGGCGCGTCGAGGCGCTCGAGAAGGCGCTCGAGGCCGAGCGCGACGAACGGCGCCAGATCGTAACGGCGCTCGAGGCTGAAAAGGCCGCGCGCGACATCGCGGCGGTCCGGGCCGACGAAACGTACGAGGCTCTGAGGACCGCCGCGGAAGGCGCGGCGTCACGCGCGAACGAGGCGAACCAAGCCGTCACCGCGTTGAAGGCCGAACTCGCCGCGCTGCGCGTCGAGGTCGAGGAGAACCGGCGGGGAATCGCCGACGCCGTCGCGGGCGAACGCGCGGCGCGCGAGGGCGCCGAGGCCGCGGCGAACGAGGCCTCGGCCGGACTCGCGGCGCGCCTCGCTATGTTGACGGACGAGCTGCAGGCCGCGAAGGCCGCGGCGGAAGCGTCCCACGCGTCGGCCGGGGCGGCCTCGGACCGCGCGCGCCGGCTCGAGGAGGCCCTCCGCTCCGCTCTGCGCGACCTCTCGACCGGGGAACAGGCTCCCTAGGCGGGCTTGACCCTCTTCAGGAACGCCGAGGACTGGCTCGCGAGCTTGGC
>JBDTTJ010000256.1:0-4897 GCA_039930645.1 Acidobacteriota bacterium | reverse complement strand
CGCTTGAGCGCCGCGAGCCGGTGGACGAACTCCTTCGGGCCCGCGATCCAGCCCACGCGCACGCCCGGGAAGAGCGCCTTGCTGATCGTCCCGAGGTGAATCACGTGGTCCGGCGCGAGGGCGGCGAGCGGCGGCGGGAGCTCGCCCTCGACGAGGAGGTCCGCATCGAACGCGTCCTCCACGAGAAGGACGCCCGCGGCGGCTGCGCGGCCCGCGATCTCGGCCCGGCGCCGCGCCGAGGCGAGGAGGCCCGTCGGGTTGTGGAAGTCCGGGATCGCGTAGACGAACTTCGGCCGCTCGGCGAGGGCGCGCTCGAAGGCGGCCGTCTCCATCCCCTCGTCGTCGAGCGGCACACCGACGAGGCGGGCGCGATGCGCGCGAAGAAGCGAGAGCGCGCCCGAGTAGCTCGGGCTCTCGACGGCGACGGCGTCGCCGGGGTCGACGAGCGCGCGCGTGATGAGGTCGAGCCCCTGCTGCGCGCCGTTCACGATGAGCAGCGCATCGGGGTCGGCCGCGATCCCCCGGCGCGACAGGCGCTCGGCAAGCGTCTCGCGGAGCGGCCGGTAGCCGAACGGCGAGCCGTACGCGAGGAGCGCGCCGTCGCGCGCGACCTCGGCCAGGAGCGCGGCGAACGCCGCGGCCGGAAAGTCGCGTTCGTCGGGCGCGAGGCGAGAAAGGTCGTACGGGGAGGAAACCGGTTCGGCCGCGGGCGGCTCCGCGACGATCCGGAGGAGAAGCGACGACGCGATGCGGTCCCATGCGGGCGCCGGTCCGAGGACGGGGGCCGCGCTGGAGCGGCGCACGACGCGCGTTCCGCCGCCCTTGTTCGTCTCGATCCAGCCCTCGCGCTTGAGGACCTGGAGCGCCTGGTGGACGGTCGCCCGGTTGACCTCGAGCGCCCGCGCGAGGTCGCGGGACGCGGGGAGGCGCTCGCCCTCGAGGTGCCTGCCCCGGCGAATGTCGCGGATGACCGCGTCGGCGATGGTCCGGTACAGGGGAACCCGCGCCGCCGCCCGCACGGGCCCTGCCCCTGTCGTCGCCATGCGGATACGTTAGGTCTTGGCCTAGACCAACGTCAAACCGGACGGAGTCGAGAGCCAACCAAGAGCGCGCCGGGGGCGGCCGGGCTACTCGCCGCGGGAGAGGAACGCCGCGTACGCGCGCTCCATCTCCTCGGCGACGAGGAGGTCCCACTCGCGCGTGCCTTCGACGACGCGGCGCGCTTTTATGGCGATTTTCGCCTTTACGGCGTCCGTGATCCGGTCGTTTTCCTTGTCCCACGCGAGGATCGCCTGGAGGATGTGGTTCCTGAGGAACTCGCGCTCGGCCGCGACGACGACGCCCGGCGTCTTGCCGAGACGCTCGACCATCCTGTGCGAAAGGTCCACGGCGCGCTCGCGGGAGACCGACATCAATGGATCCTGCGGGGCCCGTCGCCCGCCGGGGCGCGCAGGAGCGCGACGCCTTTCGCCGTGAGCGGATGGTCGAAGAGCTTGTCGAGGACGGCGAACGGCAGCGTCGCGACGTCGGCTCCGAGAGCGGCCGCGTCGAGAACGTGGATCGGGTTCTGGATTCCCTGCACGCAGATCTGCGTCTCGAGTCCGTAGTTGTCGTACACGCGGACGATGGACTCGACGACATCCATCCCGATCTGACCCGCGTCGTCCAGCTCGCCGACGGACGGGCTCACGTACGCGCTGCCGGCGCGCGCGGCGAGGAGTGCCTGCGAGGCCGTGTAGACCAGCCCGACGTCCGTCGCGATCTGCTCGTCGCCGAGGAGGCGCACGACGCGCAGGCCTTCGCGCGTCATCGGCACGCGCAGGACGACGTTCTTGCCGTGCTTGTGGAGCTCGCGCGCCTCCTTGTACATCGCCTTCGGATCGCCCGCCGCGAGCGTCGCGACGACCGGGCCGTCGCCGACCTGTGCGAGCTCGGCGAGAAGGCGGCGCGTGTCCCTTCCGGGGGCGCCGGCGGCGTCGGGCCGGAGAAGGATCCCGTCGAGGAGGCCCCACTCGCGGACGCGGCGCGCCTCGTCGGCGTCCGCGGTGTCGAGAAAAAATCGCATGGGGGGCGGAGTCTAGCCCGTCTAGGCGTTCTGCGGGCCGTCGGGGGGCGGCGCGCCCTCGGCCGAAAGCTCGGCGTCGCCGTTCGGGAGGTCGTCGCCCGCGAGCTTCGCGACGGCGACGACGCGGTCCCCGTCCGCCAGGTCGATGAGCTTGACGCCCATCGTCGCGCGGCCGGTCTCGCGAACGTCCGAGACCGCGATCCGGATGAGGATCCCCTGCTCCGTGATGAGGAGGAGGTGGTCCGTGTCCGCCACGGACGAGACGCCGACGACGGGGCCGTTCTTCTCCGTGACCTTCACGTTGATGACGCCCGTGCCGCCCCGGCCCTGCTGGCGGTATTCCGCGATGTCCGTGCGCTTGCCGTAGCCCTTCTCCGTGACGGCGAGGAGCGTCGAGGAGTCCTCGACGAGGTCCATCTCGACGAGAACGTCGCCCTCACGCAGCTCGATCCCCTTGACGCCGGTCGTGTCGCGGCCCATCGCGCGGACGTCCGTCTCCTCGAACTTGATGCCCATTCCGTTGCGGGTCCCGAGGAAGACCTTGCGCGAGCCGTCGGTGATCTGCGCCGAGAGCAGCTCGTCGCCCTCCTCGAGCTTGATTGCGATGATCCCTTTCTCGCGCGGGTTGCCGTACGCGGAAAGGACCGTCTTTTTCACGGTGCCGTTCCGCGTCGCAAAGATCAGGAAGCGGTCGTCGGGGAACGTGCGCGTCGTCGCCATCGCGGCGAGGCGCTCGCCCTCCTCGAGGGCGAGGAAGTTCACGAGCGCCTTGCCGCGCGTCGCGGGCGCGAGCGACGGCAGGTCGTAGACCTTGACCCAGTGGACGCGGCCCTTGTTCGTGAACGCCAGAAGGGAGTCGTGCGTCGAGCCGACGAAAAGGTGCTCGACGACGTCCTCCGCGGCCGTCGCGGCCCCCGTGCGGCCCTTGCCGCCGCGGCGCTGCGCCCGGTAGACGGAGAGTGGCGTCCTCTTCGCGTAGCCGCCGCGGGAAATCGTGAGGACGACCTCCTCCTCGGCGATGAGGTCTTCCATCTCGAGCGTCCCGGCTTCCGCCTGGATCTCCGTGCGGCGCGGGTTCCCGAAGCGCTCCTTCACCGCGAGAAGCTCGCCGCGGATGATCCCGGCGACGCGGGCGGGGGTCGCGAGGATGTCCTTCAGGTCGGCGACGAGGGAGAGGACCTCGCGGTATTCGGCGAGGATCTTCTCGCGCTCGAGGCCCGTGAGGCGCTGCAGACGCATTTCGAGGATCGCCTGCGCCTGGACGGCGTCGAGGTGCAGGAGACCGTCCTCGGCTCGCGCGGACGCGGAGATCTCGAGCGACGCGACGCCCAGGAACTTCTCGAGCGCGGCCTTCTCGACGACCACCTCCGCGCAGAGTCGTTCTTTCGCCTCCGCGGCGTCCTTGCTCCCCCGGATGATCGCGATGACGCGGTCGAGGTTCGCGAGAGCGACGGCGAGGCCCAGCAGGATGTGCGCGCGCTCCTCGGCCTTCCTGAGGTCGAACTGCGTGCGGCGCACGACGACCGCGCGGCGGTGGTCGAGGAAGTGGCGGAAGAGGTCCTTCAGCGGGAGGACGCGCGGCTGCCCGTCCACGATCGCGAGGAAGATGATTCCGAACGACGACTGCAGCGGCGTGAGCGCGAGGATCTGGTTGAGAACGACCTGCGCGACGGCGTCGCGCTTGACGTCGACGACGACCCGCATTCCCTCGCGGTCGGACTCGTCGCGAATCGCGGAGATGCCCTCGAGGCGTTTCTCGTTCACGAGGTGCGCGATGAGCTCGATGAGCCGCGCCTTGTTGACCTGGTAGGGGATTTCCGTGATGACGATCGACTCGCGGTCGCCCTTCTTGTTCTTCTCGATCCCCGCCTTGCCGCGCACCTGCAGAATGCCGCGCCCGGTCCGGTAGGCATCCACGATTCCCTGGCGGCCGAGAATGATCCCGCCCGTCGGGAAGTCGGGTCCCGGCAGGACCCTGAGAAGCCCGGCAAGGTCGGTCTTGGCGTCGTCGAGGAGGAGGACCGCCGCGTCGCACGCCTCGGCGAGGTTGTGCGGCGGGATCTTCGTCGCCATGCCGACCGCGATCCCCTCCGAGCCGTTCACGAGCAGGTTCGGGAAAGCCGACGGCAGGACGACGGGCTCCTGGAGCGAGCCGTCGTACGTCAGCGTCCAGTCGACCGTCTCCTTGTCGATGTCGTCGCCGATGAGGTCGTCGGCGAGGCGCGCGAGGCGGATCTCCGTGTAGCGCATCGCGGCGGCCGCGTCGCCGTCCACGGAGCCGAAGTTGCCCTGGCCGTCCACGAGCGGCTCGCGCAGCGAGAACGGCTGGGCCATGCGGACGATCGTGTCGTAAATCGCCGAGTCGCCGTGCGGGTGGTACTTGCCCATGACGTCGCCCACGATGCGGGCGGACTTCTTGTACGGGCGGCCGGCGCGGTTGCTCTGCTCCCACATCCCGTACAGGACGCGGCGGTGCACGGGCTTCAGGCCGTCGCGCACGTCGGGAAGCGCGCGCCCGACGATGACGGACATCGCATAGTCGAGGTAGCTCCGCCGGATCTCCTCCTCGATGGAGACGGGGATCTTCTCCGTCGGATCGATCACGGGAGGCTTTTCGGGTGTGTCTGCCAACTCAAATATCCAGGTTCGAGACGTTCAGGGCGTTCGCCTCGATGAACTCGCGCCGCGGCTCGACCGCGTCGCCCATGAGGATCGTGAAAATTTCGTCGGCCTCGACGGCGTCCTCGACGCGCACCTGCAGGAGCCGGCGCGACGCGGGGTTCATCGTCGTCTCCCAGAGCGTCTCCGGGTTCATCTCGCCGAGGCCCTTGT
>JBDTTJ010000255.1:0-4928 GCA_039930645.1 Acidobacteriota bacterium | reverse complement strand
CCTCCGCCATCGCTCCCCCCCGCGACGCCCCCCGGAGGATTCCCGTGACGCGCCGCGCCGTCCCGGCCACCCTCGCCGCGGCGCTTCTCCTCGGGGCGTGCGGGAGCTCGAACGAGGTCAAGCTCAAGCTCCCCCTCCGGCCGAAGCTCGCCGTGACGGGCCGCGAGCGCATCACCCTTGCTCCCTTCATCGTCGCGTCGCGCCTGTCCGACAAGAAGGACGCGCCGAAGTACAAGGACCTCGACCTCGACGCCGAGTTCCGCCGCTACCTCGGCAAGCAGCTCGGCAAGCGCACGAAGATGACGATCGTCACGATGCCCGCAGACGTCCGCCTCCCGACGACGCACCTCAAGGAGCTCACGGAGGCCGGGGACTTCTGGAAGGGTCTCGGGGCGCGCACGGGCGCCGACATCATCCTGTCCGGCGTCGTCGACTTCCGCGTCGAGAACAAGTCCGGCTACCGCTCCGAGGAGTACATCAGCCCTATCGACGGCCGGAAATACTACCGGCAGGTCAACATCGATTCGACGGGCTTCTCCTTCGACGTCACCGTCCTCGCGATGGACGGGCGCACGGGAGCGCGCCTCTTCCAGGAGAACTTCCGCGACACGAAGGAGAAGAACCAGCGTTCCGTGAACGAGCTCGCCGGCCTCTTCGAGAATCTCTTCTCGCTGGAGAACCAGCTCCTCGGGCTCTTCGTCGTCCGCGAGCGGGAGGCCAACCGTTATGTTTTCGATTAGGAAGGCCCTCGCCGTCCTGCTCCTCGCCGGTCTCGCCGCGGCCGGCGCCCCCGGTCTCTTCGCCGCCGGCCAGAACAAGATCGTTTACGACACGTTCGACTGGTCGATCTACCAGTCGACGCACTTCGACGTCTACCACTACTCGCGCGAGAAGGCGACGCTCCAGAAGGTCGTCTCGATGGCCGAGTCCGCGTACGACGAGCTCTCGCGCCGGCTGAACTACCAGATCCCGAAGCGCGTCCCGATCATCTACTACGCGACGCACGCCGAGTTCGAGCAGAACAACATCGAGCTGAACTTCATCCCCGAGGGGGTCGGCGCGTTCGCGGAGCCCGCGCGCAACCGGATGGTCCTCCCGATCGACCTGCCCGACGAGAAGCTCCAGGCGCTCCTCCAGCACGAGCTCACGCACGTCTTCCAGTACGAGATCCTGTTCGGCGGCCGGCTCTCACGCGCTCTCACCGCGAACCCGCCGACCTGGTTCATGGAGGGCATGGCCTCGTACTTCGGGAACGACGAGGACGACAAGGACCGGATGTACCTCAGGGACGCGGTCAACGCGGACCTCATCCCGCCGATCACGAAGGTCCAGATCTACGGCTACCCCGCGTACCGTTATGGCCACGCCGTCTTCGACTTCATCGAGGCCGAGTGGGGCAAGGACGGCGTCCGCGACTTCATCTTCGAGTTCCGGTCGTTCCTCGGGCGCGACATCTCCGTCGCGCTCCGCCGGACGTTCGAGATCCAGCCCGACGACTTCGACCTGAAGTTCCGGAGGTACCTGCGCCGCAAGTACCTTCCCCTCCTCGCGGTCAAGGGCGAGGCTTCCGAGTACGGCGAGCGCTTCCGCGTCGGGCCCTACGGCCGCGATTCCTTCGAGATCGGCGCGGCGCCCTCGCCGTCGGGCGACTTCATCGCGACGCTCACGACGTACGCGGGCGACATCGACATCGGCCTTCTCTCCGTCAAGGAGCGCAAGCTCTTCAAGAACCTCTCGCCCGGGACGACGACGAAGTACGAGTACATCGTCGGGCAGTACGTGACCACGGGGCCCGAGAGCGGCCGCGATCTGTCCTTCGCCCCGGACGGCGACCGCATCGCGGTCTTCGGCCGGCAGGAGCGTGGCCGCAAGCTCCTGATCTTCTCCGCGAGGGGCGGCGGCCTGCTCGAGCGCATCGCCGTGGCCCCCGACGTCCCGATGGCGCCGTCGTGGTCCCCGTCGGGCAACGAGATCGTCTTCTCGGCAATCGAGGGAAACAGCCGGGACATCTTCCTCCTCGACCTCAAGACGCGCGCCGTGAAAAACCTCACGAACGACGTTGCGTATGACGAGGGGCCCGTCTTCTCGCCCGACGGCAAGTACGTGTACCACTCGAAGATCGTCGGCGCCCGTTCGAAGGTCGTCCGCTTTCCGCTCGCGGATCCAACGAAGGTCGAGCAGGTGACGTGGGGCGACGGCAGCGACGAGGATCCGGCGTTCTCGCCGGACGGCAAGCGGCTCTACTACGCGTCCTCCCGAGGCGGCATCTTCAACGTCTACGGGCAGGACCTCGCGACGGGCGAGATCGTCCAGTACACGGACGTCATCGGCGCCGCGCTCGGGCCGGCCGCGTTCACGGGGCCCGACGGACAGGAGAAGGTCGTCTTCTCGGGCTACCAGGGCGGACGGTTCCAGCTCTACATGGCGGATGCGAAAAAGCCGTTCCGCAAGCTCGACGAGAAGGCGGCGGCGCCCGCGGCGCTGAAACCCGACTCGACGTCCGGGTTCGTGCCGTCGGTCGAGGTCTCGGTCGACCCCGAGAAGATCTCGCGACCGAAGTTCAAGCTCTTCCTCGACAACGCGTCCCTCATCGCCGGCGTGAACTCCGATCAGACGTTCGTCTCTCAGATTCTCCTGTCGTTCTCGGACTACCTCGGCGACCGGCGCGCCTTTTTCCAGTTCGACTCGGTGTCGACGTTCTCCAACTTTCGCATCGGCTACTTCAACCTCAGCCGCCGCTTCCAGTGGGGCGCGCAGATCTACGACAACCGCAGCTACTTCTACGGCTACGATTACAACACCGGCGACATCGTGCGGGACCAGCGCATCTCGCGGGACACGGGCGTCACCGCCATGGGGACGTACCCGCTCTCGCGCTACACGCGTTTCGACGGAAACGTCGGCTTCGTCAGTCGCTCGCTCGACGTGCCACTCCTCCAGTCGAACGCGGACGGCTCCCAGCAGTACGTCTACCTGGCCCGGTCGGACGACGTGCCGACCGGGGGCGTGGGGTTCTCGAACGACACGACGCGCTACTCGTACTTCGGGCCACTCTCGGGACACCGAATCGACGTCAACGTCCAGTACACGCCGTCCTTCCAGCCGGGCGAGACGACGCTCTCGTTCGACGCGTTCGCCGAGGCGCGCCTCTACCTCCCGCTCTCGCGGCGCGTCCTCTTCGCGTTCCGCGGCTTCGCCGCGCACTCGAAGGGGGCGGCGCCCACCGTGTACGCGTTCGGCGGCCTCGACACCCTCCGCGGCTACGACTACAACACCGTCATCGGCAACAACATCTTCTACGTCAACAGCGAGTTCCGTTTCCCGCTCATCGACGTCCTCGCGACGCCGATCCTCGCGTTCCAGGGCGTCCGCGGGCGCATCTTCCTCGACGTCGCCGGCGGCTGGTTGGACGGCCAGAGCTTCATCTTCATGACGGACGGCCAGCTCAACGGGCTGAACGACCCGTCGGTCCCGGGCGGACTCGCGTCTTTCGGAGGCGGTTTCTCGGTCTACTTCCTGGGTCTGCCGTGGAACGTGGACTTCGCCAAGAAGTGGGACTTCAAGAACACGCGGTCGGACTGGCAAACGACGTTCTACGTCGGGACGACCTTCTAGACTGTGAGATTCGTCACCGCGTGATTTTCCGGGCGCGGGCGGCCTCATAATCCCCGACCCGTGCGCATTCGCGTTCTCGGAGCCCACGGCGGCTCCACGCCCCGACACCGGCAGACGTCCTTCCTCGTGAACGATGCGCTGTGCGTGGACGCAGGCGCCATCACGGATGCGCTGTCGCTCGAGGAGCAGGAGCGCGTGCGTGCGGTTCTCGTCACGCACTCGCACATGGACCACGTCGCGTCGCTCCCGTTTCTCGTCGAGAACGTGTTCGGGCGGACGCTCGGGCCGCTCGAGATCCTCGCGCCCGACGACGTCCTCGACGCCCTTCGGACCCACCTCTTCAACGACGCGCTGTGGCCGGACTTCTCGCGCATCGAGGGCCAGGCCGGCCCGAGCGTCACGTTCCGCGCCGTTCCGGTCGGGGCCCCGTTCTCCGCCGACGGCCTCACGGCGACCGCCCTGAAGGTGTCGCACGTCGTCCCGACGTACGGCTACGTCCTCGCGGACGAGCGCGCCGCCGTCGTCTTCTCGGGAGACACCGGCCCGACGGACGAGATCTGGTACGCGGCGCGCCGCACGCCGAACCTCAAGGCTCTTTTCGTCGAGTGCTCGTTCCCGAGCGACATGCAGCCGATCGCGGACGTCTCCTGCCACCTGACTCCGAAGACGCTGCGCGCCGAGATGGCGAAGTTCCCGAAGGACGTCCCCATCTACCTGTACCACATGAAGCCGCCCGCCCTCGATCGCCTCGCCGCCGAGATCGCCGCGGTTGGCGACCCGCGTCTCGTCGTCCTCGCGGACGGCGACGACCTGGCGTTCTAGGCCGCGCCGAGCCCGAGGAGATCCATCGCGAGATGGAAGACGAGCGTCTTCCTCACGGACTCTCCCGGACCCGCGGCGGGCACGGGCGCGAGGAATCGCGCGGTGCGCGCGATGCGCGAGCCGCCCGGAACGGCCTGGATGAGCGCCTCGGGAGGCGCGACGAGATCGGAGGACGGCCGCTCGGCGCGTGCGAGGCCCCGATGCACCTCTTCGGGCGGCAGCGGAACCGTGTGAAACACGGTGAGGACCGGGGCGATGTCGGCGGCGGGAACGGCGGGCAACTCGACGCCTTCCAGGTTCAGCGCGAAGAGCGACTCGAGCGCCGCGCGCTCCGTCCCGGCGAGCGGGTAGCGCAGCACGCTCCACGCGTCGAGGATCGTCATGACGCCGCCCGCCCAGTGGAGAACGCGGTCGTCGAGGACACGCGTCGCGAAGGGAGCGGCGGGGGCGCGCGCCTTTGCGACGACGCTTTGGAGCGTGGTGCAGGCGGT
>JBDTTJ010000254.1:0-4956 GCA_039930645.1 Acidobacteriota bacterium | reverse complement strand
TGGGAACCAAATACATCTTCATCACGGGTGGCGTGGTTTCCGGCCTCGGCAAGGGGATCGCGGCGGCCTCCATGGGCGCGCTCCTCGAGGCGCGCGGCTTCAAGGTCACGCTGCAGAAGTTCGACCCGTATCTCAACGTCGACCCGGGCACGATGTCGCCGTTCCAGCACGGCGAGGTCTACGTGACGGACGACGGCGCCGAGACGGACCTCGACCTCGGCCACTACGAGCGCTTCACCTCGGCGGTCACGGGCAAGGCGAACAGCGTCACGACGGGCAAGGTCTACCAGTCCGTCATCGAGAAGGAGCGCCGCGGGGACTACCTCGGCAAGACCGTGCAGGTCATCCCGCACGTCACGGACGAGATCAAGGACTGCATCCGCCGCGTCGCGGGCGACAACGACGTCGTCCTCGTCGAGATCGGCGGCACCGTCGGCGACATCGAGTCCCTGCCGTTCCTCGAGGCGATCCGCCAGTTCCGCCAGGACGTCGGGCGCGGAAACGCGATCAACGTCCACGTGACGCTCGTCCCGCACATCGCGGGGTCGGACGAGCTGAAGACGAAGCCGACGCAGCACTCCGTCAAGGAGCTGCGCTCGATCGGCATTCAGCCCGACATCCTCCTCTGCCGCGCGGACCGCTCGATCCCCGAGGAGATGAAGAAGAAGATCGCGCTCTTCTGCAACGTGGACGAGCGCGCCGTCATCACCGCCATCGACGTCCCGACGATCTACGAGGTCCCGCTCGCGTTCGCGCGCGAGGGGCTCGACGAGATCCTCCTCGACTACCTCTCGCTGCCCCACTACGACAGGGACCTCACGAAGTGGGACACGATCCTCAACCGCGTCAGGAACCCGCAGGACGAGGTCAACGTCGCGTTCGTCGGCAAGTACGTGCAGCTCGGCGACAGCTACAAGTCGCTCAACGAGGCGCTCCACCACGGCGGCATCGCGAACAACGTGAAGGTGAAGATCTCGTTCGTGGACTCCGAGGAGCTGGAGACCGTCGGCTACCCCGAGACGCTCGCCCGCGCGGACGCGATCCTCGTCGGCCCCGGCTTTGGCCGCCGCGGAATCGAGGGCAAGCTCAAGGCGATCCGCTTCGCGCGCGAGATGAAAGTCCCGTTCTTCGGGATCTGCCTCGGGATGCAGTGCGCCGTCATCGAATACGCCCGCAACGTCTGCGGCCTGAAGGACGCGAACTCGACCGAGTTCGAGACGACCACCCCGCACAAGGTCATCTACATGCTGCGCGACCTCCTCGGAGTCGAGGCGCTCGGCGGAACGATGCGTCTCGGCAAGTACCCGTGCGACCTCGGCGAAGGGACGCTCGCGCGGCGCGCGTACGGCGAGCCGCAGATCTGGGAGCGGCACCGGCACCGCTACGAGGTCAACCAGGAATATCTCCCGATGCTGCGCGACGCGGGCCTGACGTTCTGCGGAATGTCGCCGGACAAGAAGTTCGTCGAGATGGTCGAGCTGTCGGACCACCCGTGGTTCCTCGGCTGCCAGTTCCACCCGGAGTTCAAGAGCAAGCCGGCCCAGCCCCACCCGCTCTTCAAGGACTTCATCCGCGCCGCCCGCGCCCACCGGCTCGCGACGCGCGAGGGCGTCGAGAAGAAGGCGGCCGAGCTGGAGACCCCCGTCGTCGCGCCGGCGAACCTCCCCGCCCCGAACGGCCTGTCGGCCTGAAGTCCCCTTTGATCCGGCCCTGATTCAAATGCCTCATGGCCGGGCCCTGCCCGCCGCCCTAACGCATTCAAGAGGGCATGGGAGGTGGCGCATGGCAACGCCGCAATTCACTCCGACCCAAGCCCCGCCCGCGAAGGCGGTGACCCTCCAGCCGATCGTGTTCGCGACGGACTTCTCGCCGGCGTCCAAGGGCGCGCTCGAGAAGGCGATCGAGATGGCCCGCAAGGAAGGCGCCGAGATGATCGTCGCCCACGTCTACGAGCCGCCCGCGAGCTTGAGTCACTCGGGCGTCGCGGACGACGTCATCGAGGCCGAGCTCGAGGCGACGATCCGCAAGGACGTCGAGAAGCGGCTCGAGCCGGTGCTCGCGACGGTCCGGGCGGCCGGCGTGAAGGTGCGCGGCGAGATCCTCGCCGGTCACGCCGCTAAGGAGCTCGCTCTCCTCGCGGAACGGAACGGCGCGGCGATGGTCGTGATCGGAACCCACGGCCGGACGGGCATCAAGAAGCTCGTCATGGGCAGCGTTGCGAGCCAGGTCATCGCGACGGCTCCGTGCCCGGTGCTGACCGTCCACTGACGCAGAGAAACCGCCCCTGCTAGCATCGACCCGTGCTGCGACGTCTCGCCGGGGCGGCTCTTCTCACCGCGGCTGCTCTCGCGTGCGGGCCTTCTCCCGCACCGCTGGCGCGCACGACGCCGACGGCGGCCGCCGCGCTCCCGCAGCCGCCCGCCGGATCGCTCGAGTTCCTTGTCCTCGGCGACTGGGGACGGGGCGGCAACGGCGTGCAGCGCCAGGTGGCCGGTGCGATGGCGGCATGGGCGCGAGCGCACCCGGTCCGCTTCGTCGTCTCGACGGGCGACAACTTCTACCAGGATGGGATTTCGTCGGTGACGGACCGGGCCTGGAAGACCTCGTTCGAAGACGTCTACTCCGCGGCGAGCCTTCTCGCGGTGCCCTGGATCGTCGCGCTCGGCAATCACGACTACCGCGGGAACGTGGACGCGCAGATCGAGTATTCGAAGTCGAGCTCCCGCTGGCGGATGCCGGCGCGCTCGTTCACCGTCCAGGAAACCGCCGGAGACGGGACGCGCGTCCAGTTCTTCGTCATGGACACGACGCCGTTCCTTGCAGCGTATCGCTCGTTCCCGTCCCGCACGAAGGTCGCCGGGCAGAACGCGGCGGCACAACTGGAATGGCTCGCCAGCGGCTTGGCGGCCTCGACCGCGGACTGGAAGATCGTCGTCGGGCACCACCCGATCCATTCGTGCGGGCCGCACGGCGACTCGGCCGAGCTCGTCCGCGACGTCCTGCCGATCCTGGCGCGCTTCCACGTCGCCGTCTACCTGAACGGCCACGAGCACGGGCTGGAGCACCTCGAGTCCGGCGGCATCCACTTCCTGACCTCCGGCGGCGGGTCGGAGGCCACGCGCGTCTCTCCCGACGCGAGAACCGTCTGGGCCGAGGCCACCGGCGGGTTCCTGGCGCTGGCGGCGAGCCGCGAGACGCTTCAGCTCAGGGCCGTGAACGGCCTGGGCGCCGTGCGTCACGAGGCCGCGATCCCGCGCCCCGCGCCCGCGCCCTGAATCGTCGAGCGGCGCATTTCACATTTCCGACGAGGCTTTCTCACTTGAGATACGATCTCGCACGCATCACCCCGGAGAGGGCTCGCCGAGAGCGCTCGTACAGAGAATCAGCGCGCCGAGTGAACGGCGCAGCGGAGGTCGAATGATCCGTCGAGCGCTTGCTCTCTTTCCGGCCGCTGGCCTTCTCGCGTTGGCGCATCCGCTCGCGGCCGGCGTCGGTCCCGTGGGTCAGGCCTTCGTCCCGATCACGGCGTGCCGGTCCGTGGACACGCGCGGCCCGGCCGGCCCGAATGGCGGCCCCGCGCTCGGCGCGAACGCACTCCGGATTCTCCCCGTCGCCGGCACCTGCGGCGTCCCGGCCAATGCGCTCGGCCTCGTCGTCAACCTCACGGTCGTGAACCCCGCCGCGCCGGGATACGCGCAGCTTTTTGCCGGCGACGCGCCGGTGCCGCCGACGACGGTGCTCGGCTTCAAGGCCAACAACACGCGTGCCGGCTTCGCGTTCGTGGCGCTCGCCGCGAACGGGTCCGGAACGGTCGGTCTCGCAAACGGGTCCGCGGGGAGCGCGGACTACATCCTCGACGTCGAGGGTTACTTCATCCCCGCCTGCGTGGCCACGATCAACGTCACGAACCCGGCCACGTCCGGCGGCACCGTGAACGCGGCGTTCAGCCAGGCGTTCACGTCCTCGGGCGGCGTCGGCGCGATGACCTATGCGACCGCCTCGCCGCTGCCGCCGGGCCTGACGCTCGCCGTGAACGGGACCCTCTCGGGCACGCCCACGCAGCCCGGAACCTTCCCGATCACCGTGACCGCGACCGACCAGAACGGCTGCACCGGCACCGGTCCGACGTACACGCTCGTGATCGCCTGCCAGACGATCTCCGTGACGATTCCGGCCGTCGCGACCGGGACTGCGAACACGCCCTTCAGCCAGACGTTCACGCAGACGGGCGGCGTCGGGACGACCACGTTCTCGACGGTGAGCGCCCTCCCGATCGGGATGACGCTCGCGGCCAGCGGCGTTCTCTCGGGCACGCCCACGCAGGCGGGCGGCTTCGACATCGTCGTCACGGCCACCGACGCGAACGGCTGCACGGGCGCCGGCGCGACGTATCACCTCGTCATCGCCTGCCAGACGATCGCCGTCACGAATCCGGCCGCGGCGGCGGGCACCGTAAACGCGCCCTTCAGCCAGACCTTCACGCAGGCCGGCGCGATCGGCTCGGCGACGTTCACGACGGTGAGCCCGCTGCCCACCGGCCTCACGCTCGCCGCAAACGGAACGCTGTCCGGCACGCCTCTCGTCAAGGGCTCCTTCCCGATCGTCGTCAAGGTCACGGACGGCAACCTCTGCACGGGAACCGGCGCGACGTACACGCTCGTGATCGGCTGCCAGACGATCGCCGTGACGAATCCCGGCGTGACGACGGCGACCGCCGGGGCCGCGTTCAGCCAGGCGTTCACGGCGTCGAACACCGTGGGAGCCGTCACGTTCGCGACGGCCAGCGCGCTCCCGACCGGCCTCACGCTCGCTGCGAACGGAGTGCTCTCGGGCACGCCGACGCAGACGGGCTCGTTCCCGATCGTCGTGGTCGCCACGGACGCGAACGGCTGCGCGGGGATCGGCGCGACGTACACGCTCGTCGTGAGCTGCCAGACGTACAGCATCGGGCCCGCC
>JBDTTJ010000253.1:0-5009 GCA_039930645.1 Acidobacteriota bacterium | reverse complement strand
CCGTCGAGGACCTCGCGGATCTTCGCCGTGAGCGCGTGTTCGGTGAAAGGCTTTGGAAGGAAGGCGAACGTGCCGTCCTCGGAAGCATCGGCCACGAGGTCGGCGGCGTAGCCCGACATGAAGACGACCTTGATGGAGGGACGAAGCGTCCTCACGCGAGACGCCAGCTCGCGGCCGTTCATCCCGGGCATGACGAGGTCCGTCAGCATGAGATGAACGGGCTGCGGGTCGCGCACGACGACGTCGAGCGCCGCCGGCCCGCTCTGGGCGACGAGCACGGTGTAGCCGCGCCGTTTGAGGATGGCCGCCGCGAGAGCCTGGACGGCGGGCTCGTCCTCGACGACCAGCACCGTCTCCGTCCCGCGGCTCGATCCCATCGCCGGGCGATCCCCCGAGAACGCCGGCTCGTCGCAGCGCGGCAGGTAGATCCGAAACGTCGTGCCCACACCCGGAGACGACTCCAGAGCGACGTGTCCGCCGCTCTGGCGAACGATGCCGTAGACCGTGGCGAGCCCGAGACCCGTGCCCTTCCCTCTTTCCTTCGTCGTGAAGAAGGGTTCGAAAACGTGCCCGATAATCTCGGCGTCCATCCCCGCCCCGGTGTCGGTCACGGCGATGACGACGTACTGCCCCGCGGGGACGGTCTCGGGAGCGGCCGCCCGCGGCTCGCGCAGGAGCACGTTGGACAGCTCGATGGTCAGGCGCCCGCCGCCGGGCATCGCGTCCCGGGAATTCACGGCGAGATTCAGGAGAATCTGCTGCACTTGACCCGGGTCCGCCTTGACGCGGTCGAGCTTCTCGGGCTTCACGACGGCGACCTCGACGTCCTCGCCGATGAGCCTCCTCAGCATGTTCTCGCTGTCGGCCACCACCTCGCCGACGTCGAGAACTCGCATCTCGAGGACCTGCTGCCGGCTGAACGCGAGAAGCTGGCGCGTCAGGGCCGTCGCCCGCCCGGCCGCTTTGATGATCTCGCCGACGCTCTCGCGCCGCTCCCGATCGCCGGCGAGCGTCTCGTCCAGGAGCTCCGCGTACCCGGCGATGACCGTGAGGAGGTTGTTGAAGTCGTGGGCGACGCCCCCCGCGAGCCGGCCCACGGCCTCCATCTTCTGCGCCTGGGCGAGCTGAGCCTGGAGCTGAAGACGATCCGTAACGTCGCGGCCGTTGACGATCACGCCGTGGATGCCGGTCTCGGGAGCCAGGAGCTTCGCAATGGCCGAGAGCGTTCGCCACGATCCGTCCCGGTGCCGGAACCGGAACTCCGCCTGTTCCACGCGCCCTCCGTCCGCAAGGATGCGCCCGAAGGCGTTCTCCACGGCCGACCGGTCCTCAAGATGGATGAAATCGAGCGCCGTGGAGCCCCGGACGTCCCCGGCGGAGTACCCGAGCAATCTTTCCGCGGCCGGGCTGACGAAGAGCAGACGCGTGTCGGGCGCCATCACGACCGTGATGTCGAGGGAGTTCTCGATGAGCGAGCGGAAATAGACCTCGCTCTTCGCAAGGCGCTCTTCCGCGATCTTGCGTTCGGTGATGTCGTCGAAGACGGCGACGAATTCGCCCTTGCTCGGGGAGTACGCCGAAACCGCGTACCAGTGCTTCAGGGCCGGGACGTTGTCCTCGAAGACCGCCGGCTCGCCCGTCGAGGCCACGCGGCCGTAGATCTCGAACAGCTCGGGGTTCTCTTCTCGGAGACCGGGCATCACTTCCGTCACGCGCTTTCCGACGACGTCCTTCAGCCCCGTCAGCTTTTCGAACGCCGGATTCACGTCGAGGTAGACCCAATCGACGGCCACGCTTGCCTCGAAGAGCATCTCGCAGTGCGCATAGCCTTCGAGCATCCCTTCGAACAGCGAACGGAGCCGCGCCTCGTTGGCACGAAGGGCCTCCTCCGCCCGCGCGCGGTCCGAGACGTCGCGGATCAGGCCTTCCGTCCCGGTCACCCGCCCCTCTCCGTCCCTGACGAGGCCGGCGCTCAGGGATACCCAGAACGGCGTGCCGTCTTTTTTCTTTCCTTTTCCGATGCGGTCGTACGTCCGGCCGCTCCGCCGCATCTCTTCGAGGACGGAATCCCTCTCCTCCGGTTCGAAATAGAGGTCGCTGGCGGACATTCCGATCATCTCCTCCATGGACGCGTAGCCGTACATGCGGGGCGCCGACGGGCTCAAGAGGACGAATCGGCCCTCGCTGTCCGCCTGAAAATAGGCGTCCTGCATGCTCTCGAGAATCCCCCGGAACCTTCTCTCGCTCTTCCGGAGCGCCTCCTCGCTCGTCCGGAGATCGAGCTCGGCCCGAGCGCGCTCGGCCCGGGCCTGGATCGTGTCGAGCGCGAATGCGAGGTCGGCGGCGAGCTCGTCGAGGAGCAAGGACTCCTCCTCCCCAAGCCTTTCCGTGGTGTTCGAGTAAATCGTCAGTGCGCCGACGACCCCTTCGGCGCCCCGCAGCGGGAACGCCGCGACCTCGCGGAATCCCCGGGCGAGCTGCCGGGCGCGCCACGGCTCCACCCGAACGTCGGCCGCGACGTCCGTGATCACGGTGCGCTTGCCGGTGCGCAAGGCCGTCCCGACCGGGCCGCGGCCGAGCGGCGAGTCGTCGCAGCGCACTTCGATCTCGTCGACGTAGCCTTCGTCATGGCCCGCGCGCGCAACAGGCACGACCCGGCCGGTCGCGCGGTCCGCGAGTCCCACCCACACGAGGGCGAATCCGCCTTGCTCGACGAGAATCTGGCAGGCCCCTCCGAGCAGCGTCGCGCGCTCGTCCGTCCTGACGATGAGCTGGTTGATCTCGACAATCGTGTGCAGGAGCCGGTTGAGATGGCGGACCCGCGCGTCGACGTTCCGGCGCCCGCTGACGTCACGCACGATCGAGATGTGGACGGGGCCCCCCGGCATCTCGGCCCGCCGCGTGGACACTTCGACGGGGAAGCGGCTCCCGTCCGCGCGAAGGTGCTCGCCTTCGAAGACGAGGCGGTCGACGCGGGCCGCGGTCGCGAAATTCGCGAGCGCCGCCTTCCGCTGCTCCGGCGGCCGGAAGTCGGTCACGTGCCGTCCGATCAGCGCCTCGCGCGGGACGCGGTAACTCTCTTCCGCCGCCCGGTTCGCGTCCTGCACCAGACCGTCCTCTCCCACGACGAAGACGGCGTCGCTCGCCTGCTCGAACAGGGTCCTGAAGCGCAATTCGCCCCGGGCGTCGGCGTCCGCCCGGAGGCGCCGGAGACGCTGTCCGATTCCCCAAGTGAGGGCGAGGACGCCGAGCAGGCCGGCGGTCCAGCCGATCGCGGCGTCCACCACGTGCTTCCAGAACGGCTCGAGCGCCTCGCTCTCGTCCACCTTCACGACGAGGCCCCAGGGCGCCGCCGTGAGGCGCCGGGTCGCGGCCACGACGCGTTCCCCCCGGTAGTCCACGAAGAGTCCGGCCGACTCCGGCTTCTCGAGGGCCTCGAGGGCGGCGAAGCTTTCCGTGTCGAGGGGCCGCCGGAGCGCGAGCGGGGCTCCGGGCCGGTGCCGGAGCGGCGAAAGGAACATCGCGTCGGCGCCGTCGCGCGCCACGAGCAGCGCCTCCCCCGTCCGCGGCGAGAACGACTCCCCGAGGAGAGGGTACAGCCCGGCTCCGGGATTCGTCACGATGAGGACCGCGCCGAGAAAACCGCCTGTCTCGTCGCGGATCGGCGCCGCGAGCGTGAGCGACGGCTCGCCGCGCGCGTGCGCGTGCAGGCTCGCCGCCGGCTTTCCGGCCTCGATGACGCCGCGCGCCGCCGCGATGCAACCCGCGTCCGATGCGGGCGCGGGCATCCCGGCCGCGGGCCGTCCGGAAGAATCGAAGACGGCGACGAGGTCGTAGTCGTGCGCCCGGCGGAACTGCTCGGCGATCTCTCCGAAGTGGGCGTGATCGTGACTGCCGGAGCCCTTCACGACGCCTTGCACGGCGGGGAAGCTCGCGAGGACGGACGCGTCGACGAGCGAGTCCTTCAGGAAGGCATTCAGCGAGTCCCGGCGGAAGTCGGCCCTCATCCCGAGGTCCCTCTTCCAGCCCTCGATCGCGGCGTCCCGCTCGCGCGGCACGTGGGAGAACCAGAACACGCTCGCCGCGAGGAGGAAAAGCGCCGGAGGCGCGGCGGGAATCCACGCGCGCAATCGGCGCGGCGGCTTCCCGTGCCTCGGAGCGCTCATTTCGGTCTCCGCGCCCGCGGGGTCCTAGCCCTTCTTCTGCTTGCTCTTCGGGTTGTTGAGCGCCTGAAGAAGCGAGGAGCCGAAAACCGACACGGACGGCGCCGCGGCCTTCTCGCGCTTTGCGGATTCCTCGCGATAGCTGCGGAGGTCGCCGCGGTCGGCCTCGGCCTTCGCGCCGGAGGCCGACAGCGAGATGCGCTTCCTCTGGGTGTCGAGGCCGATGACCTTGACCTCCACCTTCTGCCCTGAGGCGAAGTGCTTCGTGACCGTTCCGGGCGGAACGCCCGTCTCGCTGTTTGGGATGAGGCCCGTGAGGCCCGCCTCGAGGCGGACGAAGACGCCGAACGCCGCGACGCTCTCGACCTCGCCCTTCACGACCGAGCCCTCGCCGTAGCGCTCGCCGATGCCGGCCCACGGGTCGCCCGTGGCGACCTCGCGCAGCGAGAGCGAGAGGCGGCGGTGCGCCGCGTCGACTTCCTTGACCCAGCCCTGCACAGTCTGCCCGACGGCGACCTGCGGGTCCTTCGCGGAAACGCCCGGCGGCAGCGCCGAGACGTGCACGAGGCCGTCGATGCCGGGCTCGACCTCGACGAAGAGGCCGAAGTCGGCGTGGCGGGCCACGGTGCCGGTGAACGAGGCGCCGGGGGCGAAGCGCTCGCCGAGCGTCGCCCACGGGTCGGCTTCGAGCTCCTTCATCGAGAGCGAGATGCGCTTGCCCTCTCCCGCGAGCTTCGTGACTTTCACGGTGACTTCCTGGCCGACCGTGAGGACGTCCTTCGGGTGCGCGACGCGGCGGCGCGAGATCTCCGTGACGTGGACGAGCCCGTCCACGCCGCCGAGGTC
>JBDTTJ010000252.1:0-5021 GCA_039930645.1 Acidobacteriota bacterium | reverse complement strand
AGCCCTTACTTCGCCTTCTTGGCGGCCTTGGGAGCCTTCTTCGGGGCGGCCGCCGCGGGCGGCGCACCGGCGGCCTTCGCGGCCTTGTTCGTCGTCTTCGTGATGCGCGATTTCAGGCGCGAGGCGGTCTTCTTGTGGAGGACGCCTTTGCGGACGGCGACGTCCAGCTCGGACATCGCGTTCGAGAGCATGCCGCCGACCTTGGCCGCCTCGGTTTCGGCGGTCTTGCGGAGGTTCTTGACGATGTTGCGGACACGCGTGACGACGGAGCGGTTGCGGGCGCGGCGCTTCTCGCTCTGTCCGGCGCGCTTCTTGGCCTGTTTGGTGTTTGCCATTTCGGGGGAGGTCCCTTTCTTCGGTGTTTCTTACCGGGCGTCGCCGCCGAGCGCTTTGAGCCGCTGGCGCGCGCTCTTGGCCTCGTCGGATCCCGGGAACTGATTGACGACGTAATTGAGCTCGACCATCGCCTGGGCCTTCTCGGCGAGGTCGAGGTGGGCGAGCCCCTTCTTGAGGTGGGCGGCCGCGGCCTTGTCGCTTTGCGGATACGTGCGGAACAGCTTGTCGTAGGCCGCGATCGCCTCGTGAGGCTTTTTCTGCGCCGACCAGCACTCGCCCGCCCAGTAAAGGGCGTCGTCGGAGAGGTCGGTGCGGGGAAACTTCTCGGCGTAGTCCTCGAAGCCCTGGCGGGACAGGTCGTAGCGGCCGCGCTGGTAGTCGGCCGTGGCCTGCGCGAAGAGGTCGGCGGGGGAGATGCCCCCGCCCTTCGGCGCCGACGCCGCGGCCCCCGCGCCCGCCGCGGGAACCGCGACGAGGCCGCCGGCTGCCGTGGGAGCGGGAGCGCCGGCGGGGGCTGCAGCGCCGCCCGGACCGGGCGGAGCGATCACCGGGACCGCGGCGGCCGCCGAGCCCGCGCGGGACTGCACTTCGGCGATCTGCTGCGAGAGCTGGGAGAGCCGCCGGTTCGTATCCTCGAGCTTGCCGGCGAGCGTCTGCATCTCGCGCGTCAGCTCGTCGAACTTCGCCCCGAGGTCGGCGTTCGAGCGCAGGAGCGTGGCCGACTGCTTCGCGAGCGAGTCGTTGAGCTTGGCCATCTCGTCCTTGGAGGACGACTGCTTCTGGAGCGTATCGACCTGCTTTTCGACGACGCCGACGTGCTTGTGCAGCCCGTCGATATCGCTGCTGCTCACGCAGCCCGCCGCGGACGCGAGAAGGCCCGCGGCCGCGAGCGCCCCGAGCCCCCTCACGCGCGTCACTTCGCCGTCACGACGAAATGCCCGCGGCGGTTCTTCGCCCACGAGTCCTCGTCGTGTCCGGTCGCGAAGGGACGCTCCTTGCCGTACGACACCGACTTGACGCGGCCGGCGTCAATGCCGAGGGAGACGAGGTACTCCTTGGCGGAGTTCGCGCGGCGGTCGCCGAGCGCGAGGTTGTACTGCGCGGTCCCGCGCTCGTCGCAGTGCCCCTCGATCGTGAAGAGGATCGTCGGGTGGGACTTGAGCCACGCCGCGTTCGCCGCGAGGACGTCGCGGGCGTCGCCGCGGAGGTCGGCCTTGTCGTAGTCGAAGAACACGGGCTTCAGGTAGCTCGACACCCGGTCGAGCGTCATCGCCTTGATGTCCTCTTCCGCCGAGCGCGGCGCGGGCTTCGGCGTCGGCGCGGGCGTCGGCTCGAGGGTGACGACCGTGGGCGTCGGCGTCGTCGCGGGGGCGGGAGGCGGCGGTTCCGGCGCGGGCTTCGGGGAGCAGGCCACGACGAGCGCCACGGCCGCCAGAGCAAGGGTTCCGGTCTTCAAGAGGTTCTTCATGGGTCGAGTCCTTCCGTTCTGAGAGAAAAAGGTGCGAATGATGCCCGAAGGCGTGACTTCCGCCCCGGGAGAGAGGTATCTATTCTAGCGTCTTGATCCACGCGGGCGAGAAATTGTTCCCCGTCGACGTCACGATCCGCATCGCGGAGCCGTCGGCGTTCGCGACTGCGATCTGAGTCGAGCTGCCCCGCATGACCTCCCACGCGAGCTTCGTGCCGTCGGGCGACCACGTGGGGCTCTCGTGCGCGCCGGGGCCCTCGGAGATCTGCAGGGTGCGTCCCGTCCCGAGCTCCATGACGCAGATCTGAAAGTCGCCGTCGTTGCGGCAGGCAAACGCGATGCGCCCGCCGTCCGGCGAGAAGGACGCCTCGTCGTTCCAGCTCCCGGCGAGCGAGACGCGGCGGACGTTCGCGCCTTCGAGATCCATCATGTAGATCTGCGGCGAGCCCTGGCGATTGGACGTGAAGGCGAGCTCGCGGCCGTTCGGGGACCAGCGCGGCGTGGAGTCGATCGCGACGTTCTCCGTCAGGCGCTTCAGACCCGACCCGTCCGTCTGGACCGTGTAAATTTCGGGATTCCCTCGCACACTCCCGCAGAACGCAATTGTCCTGCCGTCGGGCGAGAAGGACGGCGATGCGTTGAGCTGCGTGGAGAGAGGGACCCGGAATTTGTCGACGCCGTCCCGGCCGATCAGGAACACGCCCGGATTGTCCTTCTCGTACGATTGGTAGACGATCTTCTTCCCGTCGGGGGACCAGTCGGGGGCGAGAGAGAGCGTGCGCGAGTTCGTGACCCGGCGCTGGGTCTCGCCGTCGAAGTCCATCGTGTAGACCTCCTTCACCCGCGGCTCGTCGCGGTCGGAGACGAAGGCGATCTTCGTGAGGTACGGTCCGGGCTTGCCGGTGAACTGGCGCGTGAGGTCGTTCGCGAGCGTGTGCGCGATGCGCCGGGAGGCCGCGAGCGGCCCCGAGTACTTCTTGGCGAGAATCGGCTGGAGGGTCCCGAGGTCGTAGAGCTGGGCCTCGACGACGATGCTCGTGTCGTTCTCCTGTGCGAGGCGCGTGTCGAGGAGGTATTGCGCCGACGACGCCTTCCACTGGTCGCCTTCCGGACGGTTGCGCGGCGGGCGGAGCCCCTTCGGGTAGAGCGTCGGGTCCGAGACCAGGAAGACGCGCGAGCCCGACAGGTCGTCGTTGAGCGTCGTGAAGAACGGGTCGACGGCGCCCTTCTGGAGCTCCGGCTTGAGCGAGGCGATCGTGACGGGGATCGCCAGCGGGATCCTCGCGCCCTTGGCGCCGAGGATGTCGACGACGACCTGGCTCGGGAGCGACGAGACCGGCGGCGCGACCGGGCCGGTGCCGGGCTTGCCGCTCACCGGCGTGGGCTGGGCGTGTGCGCCCGCCGCGGCTGCGGCGAGAAAGGCGGCGGCCAGGGTGCGGATCGGTGTCGGACGGTTCACGAAGCCTCCCATTGACGACGGTTATCAGCGGAATCGCAGGTGCACGCCGAGCTGTTCGTTGCGGTAGTCGTTCGGCAGCGGCGGAAGCGGGTTCGCGGCGTAGACGGCGCGGACGGCGGCGCGGTCGTAGTAGCTCGCCCCGGAGCCGGACTCGACCTTCACGTCCGTGACCTGCCCCGAGCGCTGGATGCGGAACGAAACGGTGCAGAGCGACCCGTCGGGCGCGTCGGGACGGAACCAGTTCGCGCCGATGAGCGACACGAGCTGCTGGACATAGTACGAGAACGGGAAGTCTGCGTCGAAGGCGGCCACGTCGGCGCCGAAGCTCAGCGCCGCGCCCGTCCCGCCGGCGGTCCCGCTCGGGAGACCCGGCGCGCTCGGCAGATCGACCGCGGGCGCACCCTTTCCCGGAGCCGCCGCGGGCTTCGGGGACGTGGGCTTCACCTTGGCGGACTTCAGCGAAGGCATCGCGTTCGGCGACGGCTCGATCTTCTCGTCGCGCTTCTTCTCGATCACGGGCCGGGCCTTTACGGGCTCGGGGACCGGTTCGGCGACCGGAGCGGGGGCCACCGGCGCGGGCGCGGCCTCCGGCCGTCCGAGGGCGGCCGGGCTGACGACGCGAACCGGAAGCGAGATGGGGATCGCGACCGGCACGCGCCGCTGGCGGCTCGTGAGGATCACGGCGGCGACGAAGGCGGCGTGAGCGAGGATCGAAAGCCCGGCCGCGAACTGGGCCGGGGGCCGGCCGCCGCGCGCGCGCCGCGCGAGGATCTCCGAGACCGTGAGCGGAGCGCCGACGGCCTCGCCGGGCGTCAACGCCGGTCCTCCGACTTCAGTTCCGTCACCATGCCGAGACTCTCCACCCCCAGCCGGTTGAGTGTGTCCATCATTTCGACCACGGAACCGTACGGGAGGTTCCGGTCGGCCTTGAGGTAAACGGACTTGTCCCGGCGCCGGGAGAGGATGAGCTGAAGGCGGTCCTTGAGCTGCGCCTTCGCGACGGGCGTCTCGTTGAGGTAATAGTTGCCGCTCTTCGTGATCGAGAGGATCAGGGGGTCCTCGGGAGTCTTCGGGAGGTTCTGGGCCACGGACTTCGGCAGCTGCACTTCCACCCCCTGGTGGAGGAGTGGCGCCGTGACCATGAAGATCACGAGGAGGACGAGCATGACGTCCACGAGGGGCGTCACGTTGATGTCGTGGAAGGCGTCCGCGTCGTCGTCGAGCTTGAAGGCCACGGGAGGCTCAGGTGAAGTGGCGCTCGGCCAGGTTCATGAACTCGAGCGCGAAGTCGCGCATCTCGCCGCGCGCCGCGCGCACGCGGGCGTTGAAGTTGTTGTAGGCGATGAGGGCCGGGACGGCCGCGACGAGGCCCGCGGCTGTGTTGATCAGGGCTTCCGCGATCCCGGGCGCCACCACGACGATCGACGTCGAGCCCTTCGAGGCGATCTGCGAGAACGAGATCAGGATGCCCATGACCGTGCCGAAGAGGCCGATGAACGGCGTCGCGGAGGCGGTGGTCGCGAGGAACGAAAGCCCCCGCGTGAGACGCGTCGTCTCGACGCCGGCCGCGCGCTCGAGGGCGCGCTCGATGGAGGCGAGGCTCTTGACGAAGAGCCGGCCGGTGTCCGCGGGGGCGACCTCGCGGCCGTCCTTCACCTGCTGGTCGAGCTCGGCGTAGCCCGCGCGGAAGATCCCGACGAGCGGGCTCGGCTCGCACGTGTCGCAGATGCCGAGAACGTCGGCGAACTTGCGGCTCTT
>JBDTTJ010000251.1:0-5045 GCA_039930645.1 Acidobacteriota bacterium | reverse complement strand
CCAGCGGGCGGTCCTCGAACGTCCAGACGCGGGCCGCGATCGGCGACGACGGCGAGGCAAACCCTCGGCCCACGTACCGGCCGTCCGCGTCCCGCACCTCCACGGCGCCCCCGGGAACGGGCGCGCCGCGCGCGAGGCTGCCCGAGAAGAGCCAAGGATGGCGGCGCTTCGCGGCGGCCTCGCGCCCCCGGGCGAGCGTGAGCGTCTGCACGCCCCGACGATACCCCGGAGGGGCCGCCTTGACGCCGCACGGCGGGGGGCCGACACTTCTCTCGAAGACGTGCGCGAAACCAACGTGATCCCTGCCCAGATCCTGGCGGAAGCCGGGACCACCGACCCCATGGAGCTCACGAAGCTCGGGGTCGCCGCAGCCCGGGAGGAACGCTGGAAGACGGCGCTCGTGCTGCTCGCGGAGGCCTACAAGATCTTCGTCGCCGACCCGGTCTACCGGGAAGGGACTCTCCGCGTCGAAACGGACGCCGAAGAACCCCCTGCGCGCAAGCAGGCGCGCGGCAGGATGTTCTCGTACTACGGTCTCGCGCTCGCGATGTCGAGCCAGACCAGCGTCGCCGACGGCGCGCGCTTCTGCGAGATCGCGATCCAGAAGGAGCCGTACCAGGCCGAGCACTACGCGATCCTCGCGCGCATCTGGCTGGCCGGCCGCAGCCGCCTCAAGGTCGTTCAGGCCGTGGACCGCGGCCTCAAGGAGGTTCCGAACAGCCAGATCCTCCTCGAGCTGCGGGGCGAGATCGGGTGGCGCGAGAAGAACGCGGTCGGGTTCCTCCCCCGCAACCATCCGGTCAACGTCTCGCTCGGGAAGATGCTGCGCAAGAAGCACGAGCGCCCACCCACGAAGCCGAAGACCTGACCCGCGAGCGGCCCCCGGTCAGCGCGCGAGCGCCGACGCCGCGAGCCAGACGAGCGCGGCCACGACGGCGGACGCCGGAATCGTGAGGATCCACGCGAAGATGATCGTCCGCGCGACGCCCCACCGCACCGCGGAGAGCCGGCGCACGGACCCGACGCCCATGATCGCGCCCGTGATCGTATGCGTCGTCGAGACGGGGATCCCGCCGAGCGACGCCCCGATCAGGGTGACGGCTCCGGCGAATTCGGCGCACGAGCCGCCGATCGGCTTGAGCTGCGTGATCCGCATCCCCATCGTCCGGACGATGCGCCAGCCGCCCGTCAGCGTCCCGAGGCCGATCGCCGCGTGGCAGATCAGGACGATCCAGAACGGGATCTCCATCGACTTCAGGTGTCCCGTCGAGAAGAGCAGCACCGCGATGATTCCCATCGTCTTCTGCGCGTCGTTCATCCCGTGCCCGAACGAGAACGCCGCCGCCGACACGAGCTGCACCTTGCGGAACGCCTTGTCGAGCGGCTCGGGCCGCGCCCGCCGGAAGATCCACGTCGCGGCGAGAAAGAGCAGGAAGCCGAGGAGCATGCCGAGCATCGGCGAGAGCACGATGAAGACGAGCGTCTTGACCAGACCGTGCATCACGAGGACACCGGGGCCCGCCTTCACGACGGCCGCGCCCGCGAAGCCGCCGATGAGGGCGTGGGAGGACGACGACGGAAGACCCCACCACCAGGTCAGGAGGTTCCAGACGATCGCGCCGACGAGCGCCGCGAGGATGAGGAGCGGGTCGACGACGGCCGGGTTCACGATATCCTTGCCGATCGTCTTGGCGACGCGAGTCTCCAGCGCGAACGCCGCGACGAAGTTGAAGAAGGCGGCCCAAGCGACAGCGGCCTTCGGCGTCAGGACGCGCGTGCCCACGACGGTCGCGATCGAGTTCGCCGCGTCGTGGAAGCCGTTGATGAAGTCGAAGGCCAGCGCGACCAGGACGACGAAGAAGACGAAAGACATCGTCGTCCGGCGCTACGAGGACTTCAGGACGATTTGCTCGAGGACGTTCGCGACGTCCTCGCAGCGGTCGGTCGCTTCCTCGAGGACTTCGTAGATCTCTTTCCACTTCATGAGCGTGATCGGGTCCTTCTCCGTGTCGAACAGGGCGCCGATCGAGATCCGGTTCAGGCTGTCCGCCTCGTTCTCGAGCCGGTTGATCTCGACGCAGATCTCGAGGATCGCCGGCGAGTTCTTCATGTCGCCGAGGAACCCCATCCCGCGGCGGATCGCCTCCGCCGACTGGACGAGAATCTCGGTCGCCTGCTTGACGCCGGCCCGGGGCGCCGGGATCTTGTAGAGAACGAATCGGTTCGCGGCGGCGTCCATGAAGTCGAGAACGTCGTCCAGCGCCTTGACGAGGGCGTGGATGTCCTCGCGGTCGATCGGCGTGATCCATGTGCGCGAGAGAAGTCCGAACGTCTGGTGCGCGACCTGATCGCCCTCGTGTTCGAGGTGCTTGATCCGGGCGACCTTGAGCGAGACGTCGGTGAAGTCGCCCGCCAGGGCGTCGAGGGCGCGCGCCGCTTCCACGATGATGTCCGCCGCGCGAACGAACTGCGGGAGGAAGGTCTCCTCGCGGGGGAACAGCTTGATCACGGCGCCTCCGTTGCGGGCGGAGGATAACAAAGACAGGGACCGGGGAATTTCTCTGAATGGGAAGAGGACACGGCATTTCCGCGCACCGCGCGCTCGAGTCGTGGCACGATTCCCTCATGCCGCTTCTCCTTCGAAGGACTCTTCCCGGCCTTGCCGCCTGGCTTGCCGCATCGCTCGTGGCCCGCGCCGCCCCCGCGCCCGCTCCGCCGAAGCCGAAGCTGGCGGTCGTGATCTCGGTCGACGGCCTTTCGCAGGCCCGGCTCGAGAGCTACCGCCCGCTTTACACGTCGGGCTTCAAGCGTCTCCTCGACGAGGGCTTCACCCTTCGCGCGGCGCGCTACCAGCACCTGAACACGGAGACTGGCCCCGGCCACGCCTCCCTTGGCACGGGCGCGCCGCCGCGCGTCACGGGCATCGTCCTGAACAGCTGGTTCGAGCAGGGGCCGGGCGGCGCGCTCGTGAACGTCTACTGCACGGACCAGAAGGATGCGGCCGGGAAGAAGATCGCGGGCCCGGACAACCTCCGCGTTCCGACGCTCGGCGACCGGCTGGTCGAGAAGAGCCAGGCGTCGCGCGTCGTGTCGGTCTCCGCGAAGGATCGCGGCGCGATCTTCCTCGCCGGGAAGAACCCCGCGCACGCCGTCTACTGGTGGGACGGTGAGACGGGCCGCTTCCAGACGTCCGCGGCGTACAGGCCGCCCCCGGCGGCCGCCGCGATCGTGAAGAAGTACAACGACACGCAGGCGGGTGGGATGCTGCCCGCGCGCCTCGGCCTCGTCTGGGACAAGCTCCCCGAGCCCGCCGCCGCGCCCGGGGCAAAGCCCTATCCGACCGCCGTCCCCGCGAACGTCATCACGCGCTACCAGGTTCCGTCGCTCGGCCTCGGCTTCGGCCACGACCTCGCGACTTACGGCCGCGTGCCGGCCGGAGCGCCGTACGGGTATTTCGGCGGGATTTACCGCAGTCCCTTCGTCGACGTCCTCACGGCCGACCTCGCGCTCGCGTTCCTGAACGACCCGGGCTATGCGCTCGGGCGGGGCGACGTCCCGGACCTCCTCGCCATCTCCTTCTCGGGGCACGACCCCATCGCGCACGACTACGGCGACGAGAGCGAGGAGTCGCGTGACGCGCTGCGCCGCCTCGACATCCAGATCGGGCGCGTCCTCGACGCGCTCGAAGCGAACTATCCGAAGGGCACGGTCCTCCTCGCGCTCTCGGCGGACCATGGCTTCCCGACGATGCCCGAGGTGGCAAAGGCCCTCGACAAGAGCGCGACGGGCGGGCGTCTCGACACGGGCCGCGACACCCTCGGGAACGCGCGCGACCGGCTGAACCGCCTCCTTGCCGACGCGCTCTGCCTCGACCGTTCCGTGAAGGTCGTCGGCGCGGTGGACGGCTGGAGTCTCTTCTACAGCAAGGGCTTCCCGTACAGGACCGTCGCCGGAGCCTGTGGGCCCGCGGGCTCGCCCGTGACGCCTGCCGACGTCGACCGCGTCCTCCCGAAGATCGTCCGGAGCGTCTGGGACGAGGAGATCGAGGACGTCATCCCGGTCCCGGCCCTCGCCGCATGGCCCGCAGGCCCCGTGAAGACGTTCGTGATGAACGACTTCGACAGGGAGCGCTCCGGGGACGCATTCGTCATCCCGCGGTACGGCGTCATGAGCTCCTACAGCCCCGGTCGCGGGGCGATGCACGGCACCCACCACGAGTACGACATCCACGTGCCTCTCGTCTTCTGGGGAGCCGTGAAGGCCGGCGCCTCCGACGTCGCGGCGACGCCTTACGACCTCGCGCCGACGCTTGGCCGCTGGCTCGGCGTCGCGCTGCCGGACGCGGTCGGCAAGCCGGTCGACCTGCCCCGGTGACGGATGCCCCCGGACCGCCGCGGAAGAGGCGCCCACGCTACGCGGGGACTCACCCGCGGCGGTTCGAGGAGAAGTACAAGGAGCGCGACGCCGCCCGATATCCGGAGGAGCGCGAGAAGGTGATCGCCTCGGGCAAGACGCCTGCGGGCAGCCACGTGCCCGTCCTCGTCGCCGAGGTGCTCGAGGCGCTCGCGCCGGCGCCGGGCGACGTCGCGGTGGACGCGACGGTCGGGTACGGCGGCCACGCGTCGGAGGTCCTGAAACGCATCCTCCCCGGCGGCCGGGTCCTCGCGATGGACGTCGACCCCGTCGAGCTGCCGAAGACGACAAAGCGCCTCGAGGCGCTCGCGGCGGAGCTCGGCGCGCCGGACGCCGTCAAGACAGTCAGGCGCAACTTCGCGGGGCTCCGGGAGCTCCTCGACGAGAAAGGCCTCGCGCGCGGAGCAGACGTGATCCTCGCCGATCTCGGCGTCTCGTCGATGCAGCTCGACGACCCGAAGCGCGGCTTCTCGTGGAAGCACGACGTCGCGCTCGACCTGCGCATGAACCCGCAAAGGGGAATTCCCGCCGGGGAATTGCTGCTGAAGATGAAGAGGGAAGAAATAGAAGATCTTCTTAGAAGGTTGGGAGACGAGCCCGAAGCCGCGGGGATCGCCGCCGCGCTGCACGAA
>JBDTTJ010000250.1:0-5046 GCA_039930645.1 Acidobacteriota bacterium | reverse complement strand
GGACGGGCGCTACCGGCCGCGTCTGCTGCGGATCGCGGACCCGTTGCCGCCGTTCCGGTTCGCGTCGCGGGTCGTGGCCTCGAACGACGCCCCTGCCGTCTTCAAGCGGTTCCTCGAAGACGGCGCCGACGCGGCAACGGCGTACGTGAACGTCGCGCTGCCGGGGTTTCCGGACGCGCCCGGCGCCGGCCGCATCCTCGGGCTCCGGGACCGGCCCTCGGGCCTCTCGGTGGACGTCGAGGTCGACGGCCCGGGCGAGGCGTTTCTGATGCTCTGGCGCCTGCGAGAGGCGGTCGAGGACGCGACGCTCGACGGGCGACGGGCCGCCGTCGTTCCGATGGCGTTCGGCTTCGCGGGAGCCCGGATTCCGCCCGGCCGGCACGTCCTCGCGTTGCGGCCGGAGACGCGCTGGGTGAAGATAGGGGCGTTGGTCACCGCGGCGACGGCCGCTGCCCTGGCGCTCGCTTGGGCTCTTCGCCGCCCCGGGCCCGCCGCCACATGAGTCCGCTTTCTCGCGATACCCGGCGCCGCCTGGCGCTCTACGGCGTCGGCGCCGCCGTGGCCGCGGCCGTCTGGCTGCTGCCACGCGTTCTCCTGTGGCGCCAGCAGGGTGTTCCGATCCGGCGCCTCGACCTCGAGGCGGCCGCCGCGATGGAGAGGCCCGAGGTGAAGCTGCTCGTCGAGATCCTGCGCCTCGACAGCTCGAACCCTCCCGGGATCACGCGGCCCGTGGTCGACGTCTTCGCGCGGGAACTCGGCTGCGCGGGGATCCCATACGTCGTGACCGGCGGTGACCCCCTGCGCCCGATTCTCGTGGCACGGCTCTCCGGCCGGCGCCGCGGCGAGGCGTTGGCTCTCCTCGCGCACGCCGACGTCGTCCCGGCCGGCGACCCGGCCGTCTGGGTGAAGCCGCCGTTCGCCGCGGAGCGCGGGGACAAGGAGTACGCCTCGAATCTCATCGGGCGCGGCGTCCTCGACATGAAGGGGCAGGCGGTCGCGAACCTCCTCGCGCTCACGGCGCTTGCGCGGTCCGGCATCGTTCCCGAGCGCGACGTCCTCTACGTCCTGGAGTCGGGCGAGGAGACCTACGACCAGTCGCTCGGGTTCGGGTGGCTGCTCGCGAATCGCCCCGACCTCGTCGCGGGCGTCACGGACGTCTTCAACGAGGGCGGCGTCAACGAGGTGAACAGGACCGAGATCGAGAGGTTCGGCGTCGAGGTCATGCAGAAGGCGATCCTCTCCGTGGACGTCCTCGCGGCCGAAAAGGGTCCGCTCGAGGACCTCGCGGCCGTCGTGAAAGAGCGGGACGAAGCCGAGCCGCTGAAGGTGGTCCCGGCGGTCCGGGACTTTCTGCGTTTCGTCGCGCCCTCCCGCTCGGACGTCTGGGGCCGCCGGATGCTCGACGACCCTTCGAAGATCGGACCCGGGACCGAGTTCTGGAAGGTCGTGCCCGAGGTCTACCGTTCGCTCCTGAAGGACATGGCGTACACGGGCCGCGTCACGGTACGCCCCGAAGGCGGATTCTCGATGCGCCTCGTGCGCACGTTGCTTCCCGGTTCGTCCGTCGCGGCCGCCGAGGCGGAGCTGGACGGCTGGCTCCGCGCGCGGCGCCTCACGAAGCGCATCGTCCTCAGGACCGACGACTGCTTCGCGACTCCGGCCGAAGGGCCGGCCTGGCGCGCCGTGACGGAGGTGTTCGGACTGGATCCGGTCCGGGTGCCGGTCGGGCCCTACGTTCTGTCCGGCCAGTACACGTCGAGTTCGTTCCTCAGGGCCCGCGGACTGCGCGCCTATGGCGTCTCGCCCTTCGCGGTAGGCTACTTCGACGCCTCGACGATCCACCACCATAGCGAGCGGATCGTGGTCCCGTTCTACCTCGAGGGGCTCGAGCGGATGAAGCGGATCCTGTTCGAGTTCGCGACCGCGCCCTGAGAGGCCGGCTGCTACACTTTGGGGCCGGAGGGGCCGTGGGACGCGTCGACTTCTACTACCACCGGGTCGGTTGAACGAGCTGCGGACGCACCCGTGAGGTGCTCGAGAAGTCGAAGTCGTACGTCGGCGAGGAGCGCCCGTCCCGCACCCGCCCGCTCACGGACGCGGACGCGAAGGCCTTGCTGAAAGAAGTCGACGTTGTGACGCTCGCGAGGGGCAAAACGGCACGGACCCTCCCGGCCCGCGAGGTCTCTCTCGACGACCTCCGGGGGCCCACGGGCAAATTTCGCGCGCCGATGCTGCGAGTCGGCCGCCGCCTCCTCGTCGGATGGCACGAGGAATCGCTCCGGGAGCTTCTGGCACGGTCCTCGCGTTGATTGTTCTCCCGCGCCGAACCGGCGGTGGGAGATGGGTTCAGGAGAACGGATGAAAAGGACTCTCGTCACGTGTGCGGCCCTCCTCGCGGCTCTGCCGGCGGCGGCCCAGGTTCAGGTCCAGACTCAGCAGACGGGCCCGGGCCCGGGCATCGCGTCTCCGCAGCAGCAGCCTTCCCCCGCCCCCTGCCCCGGTATGGGCGGACTCGAAATCGGCCAGACGAGAACGTTCGCGTTCGAGCGGATGGCCAAGCTCGAGCCCGGAAAGGCGAAGATCACGCGCGACGTGAAGGTCGTCCACAAGCCGGAGGGGCGGCCGTGGGTCATCACGGCCACGTTCGATTCCGACGCCGCGGCCGCGAAGATTCTCGGCCTCACCTACTACGTCGACCCGCCCTCCGGCATCGGCGACGCCCTGCGCGAGCGCTACGGCAAGGGGACGGTGATGCCGTCGGCCGCGGACCAGACGTACTGGGACATCGGCTCGTGCGGCGTGCGCCTGAAGTACCGCGCGCGCATGAACGAGAAGCAGCGGCCGATCGAGGAGCTCTGGGTCGACCCGATCCCGGCGAAGCAGGCCCCCTCAAAAGCGGCGCCCGCGAAGAAGAAGGGCTGAAGAGGAAGATCTGAAGCGCGCCCTCTTCGCCGCGGCGGCCGCGATCGCGGCGGCGGCGTTGCTCGTGGCGGGCGCCCTTCTCTTTCTCATTCGAAGAAATCTCCCGGATCTCTCTTCCGGGAGAATCCCCCGCCTCTCGGCGCGCGTGTCGGTCGCCTTCGACGACCGCGGCGTCGCGACGGTCTCGGCGGCCACCGTCCGGGACGCGCTGCGAGCGCAAGGTTTTCTCACGGCACGCGAGCGCCTCTTTCAGCTCGAGCTGCAGCGGCGCCTCGCGCGCGGCGAGCTGGCGGAGATCTTCGGGACCTCGCTGCTTCCCGCGGATCGTCTTCATCGCACCTACGGGTTCGCGCGTGTCGCGGGAGCCGCCGTGCCTCTCCTTCCGGAAGGAGAGCGCGCCGACCTCGAGGCGCTCGCGGACGGGATCAACGCGTTCCTCGAGACACATCACGGTCGGCTCGGGCTCGAGTTCGCGCTCCTGAGCGTGTCGCCCCGCCCGTTCACGCCCGCCGACGCGCTCGTCGTGCACCTTCTGATGTGCGAGGACCTGTCGACGTCGTGGCGGCGCGACCTCGCACTCGAGAAGCTCGCGCGCGTCGACCCGGCCGTCCGCCGCTTCGTGTCCGACACGGCGTCGGCGGAGGACGTCCTTCTCGTCCCCGATGCCGCGCCGCTCGCGCTCCCGCCGCTGCCCGATCTGGGCGGCGTGCCGCTCGCCGCGCTGGGCTTCGGGGCGCTGAGAGAAGACGAGCCGCGCGGGTCGAACGCGTGGGCCGTCGCGGGCGCGCTCTCGAAGAGCGGTAAACCCCTCTTCGCGAACGACCCGCACCTCGCCCTGACACTTCCGGGGATCTGGCTGCCGATGCGCTTCGTGATTGCGGGCCGCCTCATCGAGGGCGTCACGCTTCCGGGCCTGCCGGGCGTGATTCTCGGCCGGAACGACCGTGTTGCGTGGGGCATGACGACGCTCCGGACGGACGTGCAGGACCTCTACCGCGAGACGATCGTGGGCAAGAGGGCCAAGCGCGGCGCCGGCTGGGAAGACGTCACGGAAAGGACGGAGACGATCGCCGTTCGCAGCGGAAAGCCCGAGGCGTTCGTCGTCCGCGAGACGTCTCACGGCCCGCTCGTCCAGGGCCGGATGGCGCTGAAGTGGCCCGCGCTCGACCCGTCGCTCATGCGCGTGCCCGAGAGCGCCGTGATGACGGCGACGGACCGCGAATCGCTTTCTCGCGCGCTCGACGCCTTCCCGTATCCCGCGCACAATGTGGTGTGGGCTGACGCGTCGGGCTCGATCGGATGGCGCGCCACGGGCCTCGTCCCGATCCGGCGCGCCGGCACGGACGGCAGCGTCCCGTACGACGGGGCCGATCCGGAGAACGACTGGAAGGGCTACGTCCCCCCCGCGCAGATGCCGCGCGTCGTCGACCCGCCTGAGGGCTTCATCGTGACCGCGAACCAGCGCGACATCGGGACGCGGTTTTCGCAGCCCGTCACGACGGACTGGCCGTCCACGGAACGCGCGCGCCGCATCGCCGACGTCCTCGGCGAGGCGGCGCGCGGGGGAAGGCCGCTCGACCGCGCCGCGATGGAGGCCGTTCAGCTCGACGACGTCTCGCCCGTTCTGAAGACGACGCTCGCCGCCCTCGCGCCCGACCTGCCCGAGCCGTGGAACGCGCGCTTCGCGAGCTGGGACGGCCGCGCGAACGCCAGCTCGACGCTGTTCCTCGTCGCGCGGTCCGTACGCCGGAAATTCGCCGAGCGCGTTCTCGCCGCGTGGCGCGTCCCGCTCGAGGTCGGATTCCCCGACGCGCGGCTCCTCGAGCTCGCTCGCGCGGACGACCCCGCGTTCCGGCGGGCGCGCCTTGGTCCAAAGCGCACGCTCGTGAAAGCCGCCTTCGAGGCCGCAAGCGCCGATCTCGCGGCTCGCTTCGGCTCCGACGAGACGCGCTGGACGTGGGGCGCGTCCAACCGGCTCGCCGTGAAACACCCCCTCGGGCGCCTGCCCGGCCTGGGGTGGCTTTTCGACCCGCCGTCGTTCCCCCAATCGGGCGCGGGCGGCACCCCGCGTGTCGCAACGCCGACGTACGGCCAGTCCATGCGGTTCGTCGTGGACTGGGGCGC
>JBDTTJ010000249.1:0-5069 GCA_039930645.1 Acidobacteriota bacterium | reverse complement strand
CGGCCGTCGAGCACCGCGCGGGCGACGGTCGCGAGGAGGACGCGCTCGGCCTCGGGCATCGCGTCGCCGCGCAGAAGGAAAATGCCCGAGGGGCGCCCCTTCCAGCCGGCCCACGGACCTCCGTCCACGACCGCGGCGAGCTGCTCGTGCAGCTCGTTGCGGTAGGTCGCCGGGTGTTCGTTCAGGATCACGACGTCGGACCTCAGTCCCTTGAGGCGCCAGTGGTCCTGCGCGAGGAGCACCTGGCGCACGAGCGGAACGTCGTCGGCCTCCACGACCCGGACGAGGACGATGGGCAGGTCGCCCGAGATGCCGTGCCCCCAGAGACCGGCTTGCCCCAGCGTGCTCTCGAGAAGAACCGCCTCGCGTTCGCGAAGCGAGGCGTCCGAGAAGAAGACGCGCGAGGCGAGCCGCTCGAAGAGCTGCGCCTCCTCCGGAGAGATGCCCAGGTGCCGGAGGGAGACCTGCGCGTGCGTGTACGCGAGGGCGAAGGTTCGCGCCGCGACGCCCGGGTCGTGGTACTTCTGCGCGAGGCGCCGCGCCGCCTCCGGGTCGGTCGCGATCCCGGTCGTGAACGAGAGCCGCGCGAAACCGCCGGGGGCGATCCTGAGGCGCGTCCTTATGCTGAGGACCGGGTCGAGGACCGCGCCCGTCGTTCCGGAAAGGGCGCGCCCCTCGAGCGCTTCCGGCTGGTCCGGCCCGCGGCCGCGCCCCAGGAAGCGCATCCGGTCGGTCTCCCACTCCACGGGCGCCTGCGGGCGGCCGTCGATGGAGAGGACGTGAAAGGCGAGAAGAGCGGGCTCCTCCGCAGAGCGGGGCCGGCGCCGCGCCAGCAGAGCGGTGGACTCGGCGATCCACTCGGTCTCGACGAAGAGCTTGCCGAAGGCGGGGTGCGCGGCGTCCTCCGCGAGCGTGCCGAGCGCGAGCTCGACGAAGCTCGTGAGCTCGATCTCCCGCGGCCGGTCGCCGAAGTTCGTCAGCGAGACGCGCCGGACCTCGGCGTCGTCCTCGGGCGAGACGGCCACCTCGAGGCGCGTCTCGATCTCGTCGTCGCGGCGGCGGATGACGACCTTCTCCGCGAGGAGCTCGACGTTGTAGTCCAGCGGCTCTTTCCCCACCGGCTGCCACGCCGCGGACCAGACGGCGCCCGAGTGGACGTCGCGCAAGTAGACGAACTGGCTCCCGGGGTCG
This sequence comes from Acidobacteriota bacterium, assembly GCA_039930645.1. Taxonomy (GTDB): domain Bacteria; phylum Acidobacteriota; class Thermoanaerobaculia; order UBA5066; family UBA5066; genus Fen-183. The sequence continues at coordinate 3,878 of JBDTTJ010000249.1, read as the reverse complement.
CACGTGGGGTCCTCGCGCCAGCGCGTCACCGCGCGGTCCTTCCACAGGCTCGCGCCGCCGCCGGCATTGGTGACGATCGCGACGTAGGCGCCGTTCGAGAGGATCTGGGCCCGCGGGTAGGGGGTGTGCGCGGAGCGATAGCGGCGCGGCGGGCGGGCGGGCGCCGGAGCCGTGCGGGTCTCCTCCGGAGGGCGAGGCTGGATGACCGGAGCCTCGCGCGGCACGCGCTCCTGCAGGAGCAGCTCCGTCGCCTTCACGCGGGGATCCGCGTGGAACCTCTCCACCATGGGGTCGTCGAGGAGGACGTTCGCGAGGGCCACGAGCGTCATCCCCTGGTGGTGCGCGAGGTACGACCGGATGACGACTCCGCCCGACGGAGAGAGGGCCGTCTCGGGCTCGGCGTCTCTCCTGGGCGTGTAGTCGATCGCGTCGTAGTAGCCGAGCTCGCCTTCGGCCCCCTCGTCCGCAAGGTGCCCGAAGTTCTTCGCCGCCTCCGCCGGGTCGAGGAGCGCGCCGAGCGCCGTCGCGTACGGGGCGACGACGAGCTCGTTCGCGAGCCCGCGCTTCAGGCCGAGCCCGGGCACCCCGAACGCCTTGTACTGGTAGGCCCCGGCCCGGTCCACCTCGCGGTACGCCGACTCCGAGATGCCCCACGGCACGCCGCGCGATCGCGCGTAGTCGATCTGCCGCTTCACCACCATCCGGCAGGTCTGGTCGAGAAGCGTTCCCGGGTACGTCCGCATCAGGAGCAGCGGCATGAGGTACTCGAACATCGTGGCGCTCCACGAGACGAGCGTGGGGACGCCGTCCACGCTCACGACGAGCCGCCCGAGGTGGAACCAGTGGCTCTGGGGGACGTCTCCCTTCGCGATCGCGAAGAAGCTCGCGAGGCGCGCCTCCGACGCGAGGAGGTCGTAGGAGGCGAAGTCGCGCCGGCCCGGCCCGGCCGCGTCGGGGAGGCGGTAGCCGATGGAGAAGAGCTGCCGCTCGGGGTGGAGGAGAAACCCGAAGCGCATCCCGTCCGCAAACGCGTCGGCGCGGCGCGCGACGTCTTCGAGGCGCGACGAGAGCTCCGCGTTCTCACGCGCGAGCCGGCGGCATCCCTCGGCGAGCGCGACGAGCGCCCCGGCGAGGTTGCCGCTGTCGACGGTGGAGACGTACCGCGGCAGGAGCGGGGCGAGAGTCCGGGTGTCGTACCAGTTGAGGAGGTGCCCCTCGTGCCGCTCGAGGGCCTCCATCGTGCCGAGCATCAGCTCGACCCGTTCGAGCATCGACGCGAGAGAGAGAAAGCCGAGATCGCGCGCGGCGAGCATCGCGAGGAGCCCCATCCCGATGTTCGTCGGCGAGGTCCGGTGCGCCACCCGTGGCTCGGGCATCTCCTGGAGGTTGTCGGGAGGCAGAAAGTTGTCCTCCGGCCCGACGAGCTTGTCGAAGTACCTCCACGTACGTTGCGCGATCTCCCGAAGGCGTTCGCGGTCCCCGGCCGTGAGATCGAGCCGCCGGGAGGGCGCGGGCTGGCTGAGCCAGTAGGCGAGGAGAGGCGCCAGCGTCCAGAGGACGAGGAAAGGCAGCGCGAGTGGGAGAGCCGCCGGGCGGAGCGTGGCCACCGCGAGCAGGATCGCCCCGGCGGCGGCCGGGCTCGCCGCCATCTCCACGAAGAAGGCGCGGGCTCCCCCCTCGAGCAGGCCGGCGGTCTTTTTCGCCTGGGCCGCTGCGGTCTCCCAGTCCAGAAGGCGTCGCCCGGTGACGACAAGGCGGACGAGCGTCAGGCCGACCGCGTGAGCCGTCTCCCAGGCGTGGAAGGGGAGGAGTGCAAGCGTGAGAAACGCCCGTGCGAGGGACGTGGCGATCTCCTCGAGGACGCCGCGGACGTAGACGCGCATGGGCTGATCGTCGCGGGACCGCCGGGGGAGCCTCAGGAGGGAGTCGGCGAGCGGAAAGCCCGCGACGGCGAGGCCGCCGAGCGTGAAGACCAGCGGGTTGCCGGGGAGAATCGTCCACGCCGCCGCGAAGAGGAGGAGGAGCGCCGGCGCCACGAGGCTTCGCCGGAGGTTGTCGAGAATCTTCCACTGGCTGACGAGCGGCAGCCGGTTCTTCGCGAACCCTCGGCGCGTCGGGACCACGGGAAGAAGCCACGCGAGGATCTGCCAGTCGCCGCGCATCCAGCGATGCTGGCGGCGCGCGTGCGCGAGGACGTTCGACGGGAAGTCGTCCACGAGCTCCACGTCCGAGACGAGGGCCGTCCGCGCGTGGAGCCCTTCGAAGAGATCGTGCGAGAGGAGCGCGTTCTCCGGCACGCGGGCCTCGAGCGACGCGCGGAACGCGTCGACGTCGTAGAGGCCCTTGCCGGTGAAGATCCCTTCCCCGAAGAGGTCCTGGTACGCGTCGGAGACGGCGGTCGTGTACGGGTCGACGCCCGTGTGCCCTGCGTAGACGCGGGCGAAGAGGGACCCGGCCGCGCTCGCGTGCATCACGGAGACGCGCGGCTGCAGGATGCCGTATCCCTCCACGACGCGGCCGATGGCGGGGTCGAACACGGGGCGGTTCAGCGGGTGCGCGAGGATGCCGATGAGCGTCTGCGCCGCGTTGCGCGGGAGGCGCGTGTCCGTGTCGAGCGTCAGGACGTACGCCACCGACGGCAGGATCGAGACGTTCCCGACCTGGACGGGAAACGCTCCCGCAGCTCCTCCCCTGAGGAGACGGTTGAACTCCTCGAGCTTCCCGCGCTTGCGCTCCCAGCCCATGAAGACCGCTTCCTTGGGATTCCACTTCCGGTCGCGGTGGAAGAGGAAGAAGCGGTCCTCGGCGGCCGGGTAGCGGCGATTGAGCTCCTCGATTCCGCTGCGCGCCGCCGCGAGGATGGCCGAATCTCCCTCCATTTCCCCCGCCGGCGCGTCCTTCAGGTCGCTCAGGATCGCGAAGTGGATGTGCGGATCGAGGTTTCCGAGCGCCTGCACCTCGAGGTGCGCGATGAGTCGCTCCACGCCCGCGACGCTTCCGAGGAGCGTCGGGACCACGACCATCGTGCGGGCGTTCTCGGGGACGCCCGAAGAAAAGTCGATGCGCACGAGCCGGCGCGGCGCCACGAACGCGTTCACGAAACGCTGGACGATCAGGACGGCGAGCTGGCTGGCCGGGAGAAGCGCGAGGAGCCCCGCCGCGAACGCCATGTCTTCGCGTCCCTGCGCGCGCACGTACGCCGTCGCCGCCACGGCGCCAAGCGCCGTGATGAAGCCGACTCCCGAGAGCCAGGGGACGATCGCGTGGCGGAAGACGAAACGGCGGAGCCTCATGAGGCGGCCCGGATGGAAGGCGACGTCGATCTCGAGTCCCTGGCGCCCGGGCCCGATCAGGTGGTAGCCCACGTGCGCCGCGCGGTCGTCGTTCCCCTTCTGCTCCGCGACCTGCCGGGCGCTCTCGACGGCGCGGAGCGCCACGCGCACCTGGGCCTCGCCCGTGGGATCCGCGAGCTTCTCGACGGCCTGGCGATAGCGGTCGCGGCTGGAGAAGTCCATCCGCGGATGGACGCCCGACGGGTCGCGCCGAAGCACCTGCTCCACCATGCTGACGCGCTCCACGAACCGGCTCCAGTCGAGCGTCGAGCAGAGCTCGAGGCTCGTGATCGAGTTCCCCGTGGAGGCCTGGTCAGTGGCCTGCCGCTGGTGCTCGGCGCGCACGGCGTCTTCGGAGCTCGTCCCGCTCGCGGCGAGCACGCGCTCCACCTCGGCGTGCAGGGCCGAGACGCGAGGGTCGGCCTCGTGCATCCGCTGGCGGAGCTGCGTCACGAAGGAGGTGTGGAGCGGAAGGGGCGGAAGAAGCGGAAATCCTCCGGCTTCGAGCGTCTCGAGGAGCTCGTCGGCCGCGCGCCGCGCGTCGCT
>JBDTTJ010000248.1:0-5107 GCA_039930645.1 Acidobacteriota bacterium | reverse complement strand
ATCGGGATCCCGGCGGTGCACCTCGCGCACGTCTTCACGATGTTCGGGCAGGGCCACCGCGCGCACGAGCCGGTTTACGGAGGGCTCGGGATCGGCCTTGCGCTCGCGAAGAGCCTCGCCGAGCTGCACGGCGGCAGCCTGACCGCCGCGAGTGAGGGCGAGGGCAAGGGAAGCACCTTCACGCTCCGCCTCGCGTGCGCGGCCGAGGACTCCGCCGCTCCTTCGGCGGCGCAGGCTCTGCCGAGAGTGCGGCCGCCGCCCCGCCGGATCCTCGTCGTCGACGACAACGTCGACGCGGCTCTCACGCTCGCCGAATTGCTCGCCCTCGAAGGGCACGAGACGCACGTCGCGCACGACGGCCCGTCCGCCGTCGACGCCGCGCGGCGCCTCCGCCCGGACGTCGCGATCCTCGACATCGGCCTGCCGGGATTCGACGGCTTCGAGGTGGCGCGTCGTCTCCGGGCGGATCCGGCGCTGAGGGGAGTCCTCCTCGTGGCTCTTTCCGGCTGGGCCCAGCTGGACGACCGGACCCGGTCGCGCGAGGCCGGCTTCGACCATCACCTCGCAAAGCCGATACAGCTCAGGAGCCTCGAGCTCGTCCTTTTGTAAGCGCCGGGTGGTCGACCCCGTACTGCTTGAGCCGGTTGTATACGGTCTTGAGGCTGATGCCGAGGATCTCCGCCGCCGCCCGGCGGTCGCCGTTCACGGCCTGCAGTGTGGCGATCAGCAGCTTGCGTTCGACAGCCTCGAGCTTCTCTCCGACGCGCACGGGCACCTCGGGCCACGCTTCCGCATTCGCATCCGCCGCCGGCGCACTTTCGGCGGCGTGCGGCGTATTCAGGACGGCCTCCACGACCTCGGGCGGAACGGTGGGCGGGTCGCTCAGGACGTACGCCCGATGCACGGCGTTCTTCAGCTCGCGCACGTTGCCGGGCCAGTCGTACCGGGCCAGAGCCGCGAGCGCCGCGTTCTCGAGTGCCGTGAAACCGCGGCGTTCCTTTTCCTCGACCTGTGACAGGAAATGGCTCGCGAGAGACGGGATGTCCTCCTTGCGCAGGCGGAGCGGAGGCATCCAGAGCGGGAAGACGTTGAGCCGGTAGAAGAGGTCGGATCGGAACGACCCGTTCTTCACGGCCTCGGCCAGGTCGCGGTTCGAGCTCGCCACGAGCCTCACGTCCACGTCCAGCTCCTCGTTGCCGCCGACGCGGCGGAAGGCGCGGGTGTCGAGGACGCGGAGGAACTTGACCTGGAGATCGGGCGGCATCTCGGTGACCTCGTCCAGGAAGAGGGTCCCTCCGTGGGCCATCTCGAACGTGCCGGCTCGGCGCCGCTCCGCGCCCGTGAACGAACCCTTCTCGTGGCCGAAGAGCTCGCTCTCGACGAGGTGCGGCGAGATCGCGCCGCAGTTGACCGCGACGAACGGCCCCCGGGCGCGGCGCGAGAGGGCATGCAGGGTGCGGGCGGCGACTTCCTTGCCCGTGCCGCTCTCCCCGGTGATCATGACGGGCGCCTCGGAGCCCGCGACGCGGGCGATCAGGCGGAAGACCTCCCGCATCGCGGCCGACCGGCCGACCATCTCCCCGAGCCGGCCCGGAGTCGCGGGCTCGGGATGCGCCGCGGGGTGCGGAGTCCAGCTCTCCGCGAGGCGCGCGAGAGACGAGGCGAGGAACGCGGGCTTGAGCGGCTTGAGCAGGAAGTCGTGGGCGCCGGCCCTCATGGCTTCGACGGCGGCGAGGATGGAGCCCTTGCCCGTCAGGACGAGGACGGCGCAGTCCGCCCGGGCGGCCTTCGCCGCGCGCACGACGTCCAGCCCGCTCCCGTCCGGCAGACCGAGGTCCGTGATGCAGACGTTTGGCGTCTCGCGCGAGAGGGAGTCGCGCGCGTCCGCCACCGAGCCCGCGGCAAAGGCGACGTATCCGAGCTCTTCGACGAGCTCGACGAGCGAGGCCCGGACGCGGGGCTCGTCTTCCACCACGAGGACTTTCACGCGTCGCCCCTCGGCCCGGCGTCGCCTTCAGCCCGCAGAGGCCACGAGAAGAGCGCCGAGAGGCGTCCCTCGCGTTCGGTCAGCTCGAGGCGTCCGCCGTCGGCCGCGACGGCGGCCCGGGCCACGAACAGCGCTGCCGCGTCTTCGCTGCCGTGAGGCAGGTCGAGGAGCCGCGCCGCGTCGGCCCTCTCCCGCGACCCCTCGAGAGTCAGCGTCACCCGGCCGCTCTCGAGCCCCTCGCGCCCGCTCGCCGCGGCGGTGGCGCCGGGCCCCGCCACGAAAACCGCGACGCTCCGGATCGCTTCGGCGAGCGCCGTGGCTCGCAGAGGCAGGCGCGAAGGCGCCGTGGCCGCCGAGTCGAGCGGAACGGCCGCGCGAAGGCAGACGTCGCGAAGAGACGCTTTTTCCTCCGGTCGCTCGCCGGCGATCGCCGCGAGGCGCAGCAGCAGGTCGAGGAGCCGAGTCGTCGCGGCGAGGTCGGCCTGCACCGCGCGAACCCTTTCCGCCGCCCACGACGGGTCGGCCCCGGAAGGCGAAAGGAGCCGCCGCTCGACGAGGTCGAGCTTCAGCGCGGCAGCCGAGAGCGGGTCCGCAAGGGCGTGGCGCAGCACATGCAGGATTCGAGCGGGCTCGCCAGCAGGGTCGGGAAGCGACGCGGCGTCCATGTCGGAGATCCGCCAAAGTAGCACAGGCGCAGCGAGGCGCGCCTCTCCGCGTGGCTGGCGGCGGGTCAGGCGGCGAGGCTGACGAGCAGGGTGGAGAGCGCCTCGACGTGCCTGCGCTGCCGCGGGATCAGCTCGAGCTCGACGAGCTCCCGGGCGTCCGCGTCGAGCGAGGCCAGCGCGGCCTCGTACTCCGCGAGGCCGCGCTGCTCGGCCTCGAGAAGCGCGCCCACGAACTCGCGGTCATCCAGCCTCTGGAACGAGCCGTTGCTCGTCAGCGCGGTGACACCCGAGCCTTCCCACGGCGCCGCCGCGGCCACGGGCACCCCGCCCCGGGCCTGAACGGATCCGTGGAGAGCCGTGACGGTTCGCTGGTGATCGGAGGCGAGCCGCAGGATGTGGTTCCCGTCGGCCACGGCCTTCTTCCGCAGAACGCCGAGGGCTTTCTGATATCCGGCCACCGCGGCGAGTTCGACACGCAGGAGGGAGTTGAGGGGTTCGATCACGCCGTCCCAAGAGCACTCCGCATGCCAGTCCAGGGCCCGTGCGGGGCTGGCACGGCTTCTGCACTCTCGGGACGGAGGACCAGAAACATGATTCACCGCCAGTTCGCATTCCTCGCGTCCGCCACACTCCTCGCCGTCGCCACGGCCTGCAGCCAGTCGTCCGACACCGTCACGAAGAAGTCGGAGTCGACCACGGAGACGTCCGGAGGGACCGTCAAGACCACGAGCGAGACCAAGCAGGTCGGCTCGACGCTCGAGGCCAAGAGCGAGACCAAGGTCGACTCGCCCGCCGGCGACGTCAAGTCGAAGACCGAGACGATCGTGGGAACGGTCACCGTCTTCACCGCCGGCAAGAAGATCGAAGTGATGACGGGCGAGAAAAAAATGCACAGTCTCAGCCTCGACGACAAGGACGTCGTTTACGCGGTCGACGGCGCCGTGATGGTGGGCAAGCGCGTCACGGTCACCGACGAGACCGGCACCGACAAGGTCCGCCGCATCACGGTGAAGCTGGGAGCGTAGAGGCCCGCCCCCGGGCGTCCGTTTCGACGCCCCGTCCCGTCCCGGCACGGCTTGCCGATCGGCTCGGCAAGACTTGCCGGATGGCCCAGTCGTTCCCCTGAAGGAGGCACCCCATATGAACAACCTCAAGGGTCTCGCTTTCGCGCTGATCGTGGCCGGCGTCCTGGCCCTCGTCTACGGGGGCTTCACCTACACGAAGAAGACGCATCAGACGAAGATCGGGCCTATCGAGTTGGCGGTCAAGGAGAAGGAGACTGTCAACGTGCCGCTGTGGGCCGGCGTCGGAGCGATCGTGGTCGGCGGGGCTCTCCTCTTCGCTCGCCCGAAGGGTTAACCGCGCATCCACTCCCCGCGCCCCGCGACTGCAGTACGCCCGAGCGGCGGCCGCAACGGCCGCCAGAAAAGGAAATCAAACATGAACACGATCCAACTCAGAGCTTTCGTTCCCGGCATCGTCGGCGCGACCGCGCTCGCCCTGGCCATGAGCGCCGGCGCGCAGACGCCTGCGCCCGCTGCTCCGTCTCCCGCCACCCCTTCGACCGGCCACGCCCACAAGGGCGCCGCGGCGAAAATGCACGGTGCGGACATGAAGGGTGCGGACATGAAGAAGGAGTGCGAGGCCATGATGGCCAGGCACCGGGAGATGCAGGAGAAGCAGGTCGCGATGGACGCCACGCTGGACAAGCTGGTGGCTGAGATGAACGCCGCCAAGGAGTCCAAGGCGGCCGACGCGCTCGAGAAGCCGATGGCGGCCGTGATCAACGAGCTCGTCGCCCAGCGCAAGGCCTCACGCACTATGATGACGGAGATGCAGCACGGATCGATGACGCACATGTCGCACCACATGCAGATGAACGGGACGAAGGGCCCCATGGAATGCCCGATGATGAAGAAGGGCAAGGAGAACTCATGAGACGGCAGGAAATCGGCGGAAAAGTGAAAAAGGCCGAGGGAAGCGTCAAGCAAGCCGTCGGAATTCTCGCCGGCGACAAGAAGATGGAACGGGAAGGCTCTCTCCAGCGCGCCGAAGGCTCGATCGAGGAGGGCCTCGGCAAGGCGCGCCGCAAGGTCGGCGAGGCCCTGACGAATCTCGGCAAGACCATCAAGAAATAGGACATCAGATGAAAACACCCGTTCTCGCCCTCGCTCTCGTCGCCGCCGTGTCCTTCGGAGGGCGGAGCGACGCCCAGCAGCCGGAACCCGTCGCCGCGCCGGCCGCCGTCTCCGCGAACTCCGCTCTGGTCGACGACATCACCCGGCTCTGGAGAGCCAACCTCTCCGAGGAGTTCATCAGCAAGTACGTCGCCCACTCGGATCTCGCCCGGGATCTGACGGCCGACGACGTCGTGCGCCTCCGGAGCGCGGGCGTGCCCGAGACCCTCATCACCTCGATCACCCGGCGGCGACTGGAAGCTGGCGCGGCCGCGGGC
>JBDTTJ010000247.1:0-5125 GCA_039930645.1 Acidobacteriota bacterium | reverse complement strand
TGTGAAGCGTGCGCTGATCGCCCCGAACAGCTTTTCCGGCGCCTTTACAATTCAACTGGTTGCCGGTGCTGTGAATCAGGTTGCTGTGCCGGGCGCAGGAGACAGCGGTGCCAACCAGGATTGGGCGCTGTTCGTCTACAATGCGTACTAATCCTCTTGTCCGTATGACGCGTTGGCTTGCACTCGCCGTTCTCGTATTTCCGCATGGGGACGCTTGGAGCGCCGATGTGCTATTGCCGGCTCTGGCCGCACACGTGGAAGGCGCGAATGGATCGGTCTGGGCGAGCGAGGTGCGCGTTACCAACTTATCGCCGCTGGCGAGAACGTTACGTATTGTCGATTGGATTGGAACCCCCGGCTGGACTCCCAGCTCGTACTCGATCGCTCCGGGAGCAACGATCTCGATTTCGGGGTGGGCCCTCTATGCCGGGAGCCACGCGTACGACAATACGCTCGGTTCGCGGAGCGCTTTCGGGGCGGCTGTAGCGGACGTTGAAGATGGCTTGTTTGTCCAGACGGCCGTCTTGACGGGGAACCCCCGTGGCGCATACATCACGACGGGCGATTCGGCGCGCTGTCCTCAGTGGGCTGGGGGATGGGTCTATCAGGTCGGCGGTATCGTCTATCCGGACGGGACCGTTGCGGGTCAGGACGGTTGTAACGAAGGGGCGGGACCTTTGATCGACAACGGGTCGACCTTCTTCGCGGCCGGCACTACGATCCTGCTCCCCTGGCTTCACACGGACTCCAAGCGGCGCGTGAACCTGTCGCTCATCAATCCGGAAGCAGCTGCGGCAGACGTCACGGTGTCGGTATTCCCGGCGGACGGCTCGGCGCCGACGGTGGCGAGCGTGGTGGTGCCAGGACGCACGGTCCTGCAGAGTAACGACATCTTCGGCTCAGCGTACTTCGGCGCCGTCCGTGTGAAGAACGATGAACTGAAAGCTGTGGCCGCGCGCGCAACCATCACCGCCACGACGCGGCTCTATCCCCTCGCCTACGTCATCAGCAACCAGAACAACACAGTTTCACTCAGCCTCCCACGTAGCATCCCCTGATGAGCCAACCGAGGGCGTGCCCGGCACCGGTGCTCGCGGCCCAGGGAGCAGGTCGGTGAGACAAGGAAGGCCGGCGGTTGGTACCGCTGGCCTCCCCTCAGGGCGTCGAGACCCTAGTTGATCTTACTAATCAAATCGAACATCGGCATGTACATCGCGACGACGATCGTGCCGATGACCGTGCCGAGGATCGCGATCATGATCGGCTCCATGAGCTTCATGAGGCCCGTGACCGCGTTGTCGACCTCTTCCTCGTAGAACTCCGCGATCTTGTTGAGCATCGCGTCGAGCGCGCCCGTCTGCTCGCCGACGCCGATCATCTGGACGACCATCGACGGGAAGACCTTCGTCTCGCCGAGCGGCTCGGCGATCGTCCGGCCCGCCTCGACCGACTTGCGCACGCCCATGATGGCGTCCTCGACGATCGCGTTGCCGGCCGTTTTCGCGGTGATCTCGAGGCCGTCGAGGATCGGGACGCCCGACGACGTGAGGGTCGCCAGCGTGCGGCAGAATCGCGCGACGGCGATCTTCTTCATGATGTCGCCGAGGACGGGCAGCTTGAGCACGATGCCGTCGACCACGCGCCGGCCGCGGTAGGTCGCGTAGTAGCGCTTGAGCGCGTACAGGAGGGCCGCGATGCCCGCGATGATGAAGATGATGTAGCTCGCGACGAAGTTGGACGCCTTGATGACGAGGCGCGTCGGGAGCGGAAGCTCCGCGCCGAGCGACGCAAAGAGAGCGGCGAACGTCGGGATGACTTTCCAGAGAATGATGAAGACGACGATCGCGGCGACGAGGAGGACCGAGACGGGGTAGATGAGCGCCGTCTTGACCTGCCCCTTCAGCTTGACGGCCTTCTCGATGTAGGTCGAGAGACGGCGGAGGATCGTGTCGAGAATACCGCCCGCCTCGCCGGCGGCGACCATGTTCACGAAGAGGTCGTCGAACGCCTTGGGGTGCTTGCGCATCGCCTCGGCGAGCGACGAGCCCGCCTCGACGTCCTGGCGCACCGCGAGGATGATCTTCTGGAAGAGCCGGCTGTCCTGCTGGTTTCCGAGGATCTCGAGGCACTGCACGAGCGGCAGGCCCGCGTCGATCATGACCGAGAACTGGCGCGTGAAGATCGCGAGGCGCCGCGCGTTGACCTTGCCGATCCCGAGCTTCGGGACCGCGAGCTCCTTGCCCTTCTCCTTGACGGTCGTGACGTCGATCTGGCGGCGGCGGAGGTCCGCGATCGCGAGGTCCTTCGAGTCGGCGACGAGGACGCCGCCGGTCGTGGCGCCCTGGCGCGTGCGGCCTTTCCAGACGAACTGAGCCATAGCTTCCTCCGGAATCAGGCGCGCCGCGCGGCGTTCGCCGGCGGAGGCGGTGGGTTCCCGCCTGCGGCCGTCGACGTCACGACGCCGGCGCCGCGGGCGATCATCTCGGTGAGCTCGTCCGGGAGCGAGGAGACCGTCATCGCGAGCTCCTGGGAGATCACGCGGCGGTGGACGAGCGTCGCGAGCGACTGGTTGAAGGTCTGCATCCCGTACTTGTTCTGTCCGGTCTGCATCATCGAGTAGACCTGGTGGAGCTTGTCCTCGCGGATGAGGTTCCGGATCGCGGGCGTCGGGACGAGGATCTCCATCGCCATGCAGCGGCCCTTGCCAGACGCCCGGGGGAGGAGGGTCTGGCAGAGGATCCCCTCGAGGACGAACGAAAGCTGTGCGCGCACCTGCGGCTGCTGGCTCGCGGGAAAGACGTCGATGACGCGGTTCATCGTCTGGACCGCGCTGTTCGTGTGGAGCGTCGCGAGGGTGAGGTGGCCCGTCTCGGCGATGCGGAGCGCGCACTCGATCGTCTCGAGGTCGCGCATCTCGCCGACGAGGACGACGTCCGGGTCCTCGCGCAGGACGGCGCGGAGCGCGTTCGGGAACGAGTGCGTGTCGGCGTGCAGCTCGCGCTGGTTCACGATGCAGCGCTTGTGCGTGTGGAGGAACTCGATCGGGTCCTCGATCGTGACGATGTGCCGCGGCTGCTCGCGGTTGATCTTGTCGATCATCGTCGCGAGCGTCGTGGACTTGCCCGAGCCCGTCGGGCCCGTCACGAGGACGAGGCCGCGCGGCTTGTTGCAGAGCGTCTCGACGACGTTCGGGACGCCGAGCTCGCGGAAGCCGAGAATCTCGTAGGGGATTTGCCGGAAGACGGCCGAGACCGCGCCGCGCTGCAGGAAGCAGTTGCCGCGGAAGCGCGCGAGGCCCTTGACGCCGAAGGAGAGGTCGAGCTCGAGCTGCTCCTCGAAGCGGTGCTTCTGGACGTCCGTGAGGATCGAGTAGGCGAGCTGCTTCGTCTCGGGAACGGTCAGCGGCGGGTAGTCGAGGGGAATCAGATCCCCGTCCACGCGGATCATGGGCGGCGAGTTCGTCGTGATGTGGAGGTCGGACCCACCCCTCTCGACAAGCGTCTTGAGGAGCTGGTGCAGGGTCACCGCCATAGAACTGTCCCTCCCGAGTACCCCGAAATGATACGCCAGTCCCCTGAGAAACCGTCGCCGCGCGCTCCCATCAGGTCCGGGCGCGGAGGTCGAGGAGGCCGCTTTCGACGATCAGCCTGAGATCGCGGTCCCGGAAGAGGATCTCGCAGCCGTTCTCGGCGGCCAGAACGGCCAGGAAACAGTCGATCGTCGAGCGAATCGTGATCCCCCGCCGCCGAAGCGCGCGGTGGAGGTCTGCGGCCTTCAGGGAGACGTCGATCCCGGCAGGTTCGAGGAACGTCATCTTCCGGAAGAACGCCTCGAGCTCCTCGCGGTCCCGCTTGATTCCCTGGAAGACTTCGGCGGCGACGAGGCCGCACGTCACGACGTCGTCCTCGCCCGCGAGAAGGCGATCGACCGCGCGGGCTTCGGGGGAGGCGGTCCCGTTAAGGAACTCTGCCCAGGCGGACGTGTCGACGAGGACCCTCACGTTACGGCGTCACGGCGTCACGGCGTCAGGAGTGCCGGGGCTTCCGCTTGCGGAGGGCGTCGAGGTCGCCCGTCCAGCCGACCTTGCCGGCGAGCTTGCGCAGGCCCCGCAGGGCGCGCCGCCGCGCGTAGTCGCGCAGCGCGTCGTTGATGACGGCGGTCTTCGTCTTCCCGGGGTCGGCCGCGAGCGCCGCCTGGAGCGCCTCGTCGTCGATGTTCAGCGTGGTCCGCACGATCTGCCTCCCAATGCAGATTTTAGCAGACAAGGATCTGCATCACCGAAAGCGAGGAGAAGACGCGATAGATTCTGGAAGTGACGAAGGTCGGGGGCGTCGCGATCGTGGCGGTCTTGGGCGTTCTGGGGTGGCCCGCTTCGTCGTCCGCATGCTCGTGCATTTCGACGCCCTCACCCGCGCAGGCCCTCGCCTCCGCGGTGGACGTGGTGACCGGGCGGGTCATGGGAATAGCCCTCGACACCGACGAGAACTATGTTCGCCTGGCGGTGCGGGTCTCGGGCGTCTTCAAGGGCGCCGACGACGGATTCCAGACGATCGCGGCCCCGCAGGGATTCTCTGGATTCCTGGTCGAGCTCGGAAGCGAGTACCTTTTCTACGTCGAAGAAATGGAGAACGGCCGGCGGATTGTCAGCCCCTGTGGGCGCTCGAAGAAGCTCTCGGGAGCCGCCGAAGACCTCGCCGCGCTCGGCGTTCCATCGAAGCCCCGCGACACCGACATACAGGCCCGCGCGCGCGAGGCGGAGGCGAAGGCGAAACAGTTGAAGACCGCACTCGCGGGGATGGACGCCGCCCGGACTCTCTCGGAGGCGATCCGGCTCCTCGCGAATCTCCCGGGCAGCCGTGCGCTCGCTCTGTTCCGGAGCGACAGCGGCTGCGGAGTCTGGGGCTACGCGTACGGATACGCATCGCAGCAGTTGGCGAACGCACGGGCTCTCACGGAGTGCCAGAACCAGCGCGGGCTTCAGACGGAAAAGGAGTGCGCGCTCGTTCCCTCCGACGGAGCGAAACCGGCGGGAGGCGACCTTCGCTCGTGCTTCAACGTGGAAGGGCCGGCCGAGAAGTAAGAACCGGTCCTACAGCACCGTCTCGCGGACGACTTCCTCGATCGA
>JBDTTJ010000246.1:0-5127 GCA_039930645.1 Acidobacteriota bacterium | reverse complement strand
CTCGCGGCGGGCCTCTTCGTCTTCGCCGTGCTCCGGAAGGCGCCGCTCCTTCACACGCTCTCCGGACTTGCGGCGCTGGCGGTGCTCGGGGCGTGGTTCGTCCGGTCGCTGACGCCTGACCTCCTCGTCCCCGCCCTCACGGCCGCGGTCGGCCTCTCGCTCTTCTATCTCTTCGCGCCGGCGCTCGGCGCGCGCCTCGCGCCGCCCGACCCGCTGCCCGCCGGGGCGGCGGGCCTCGGGCTCCTGGGCCACGTGCTCCTCCTCTTCGTCGCCGCGGAACGGGCGCTCGTCGTCCCGCCGGCCGTTCCGGAGGCGCTCGCGCTCTTCGTCCTCACCGCGGCGGCGACGCTCGCGGCGCGCCGCGCGGGGGCCGCGTGGGTGAATGCGGCTGGCCTCGCGCTGGCCCTTCTCGCCGTCGCGCTCTTCACGTTCACGGCGAATCGTGCGCCGTGGCCGCTGGCCGCCCTCGCGGCGGCGGCCGCCCTCGCCCTCTGGAGCCTGGCGGCGTGGGTCTTCGACGGGACGCTCGCCTTCGGCCGCGCCTCTGCTGTGGCGATCGTCGGTGCACAGGCCGTGGCGATCGCGGTGTCCGTCGTGCCGGGCTCGCCGCCGCTCCGCGCCGTTCTCGCGGCCCACGCCCTCTTCCTCGTCGCGCTCTTCGCGGTGGCGGCCGGGGCCCCCGAGCCGCGCCTTTCCGTCCTCGCCGCGGGCCCCGCGATCCTCGCGCCCCTCGCATGGGGGTTCTGGCGCCGGGACGGTGCGCCGTGGCAGGAGGTCGCCCTCTTCGCGGGCGTCCTCTGGGCGCTGTTCGTCGTCCACCCGCTGGTGCTCGGGCGGCGCGCGGGCCGCGCGCGTGCGCCGTACCTCGCGGCGGTGCTCGCGAGCGCGGGCTTCTTCCCGGTCCTGCGCGTCGCGCTCGAGGAGGGCGGTTACCGCCCGGTGATCGGGTTTCTTCCGCTCGCGATGGCGCTCGGGATGGCAGCCCTCCTCGGCCGCCTTCTCACGCTCGGCATCCCTCCCGAGGAAGACCGCTCGCGCCTCGCGCTCGTGGCGGGCGCGGCGCTCGCGTTCGTGACGGTGGCGATCCCGCTGCAGTTCGAGAAGGAGTGGCTCACGCTCGGCTGGGCGCTGCTCGGCGCCGCGCTCGCATGGCTGTTCGGGCGGATCCCGCACCGCGGCCTCGTCGTCTGGTCGCTCGCGCTCTTCGCGGCGGCGTTCGTACGGCTGGCGCTCAATCCCGCCGTCCTCACGTACCACGCGCGGGCGGCGGCGCCGGTCCTCAACTGGTATCTCTGGGTCTACGCGGCGGCCGCCGCCGCGTTCTTCGCCGGGGCGGTCCTCTTCCGGCATTCCGGTACCGCAGCGTGGCCGGTCGGCGTCGCTCTTCTTCCCGCGGGCGGGACCGCCATCCTCTTCGCGCTCCTGAACCTCGAGATCGCGGACTTCTTCGCGGAGGGGCGGCGGATCGTCGTGAACCCGTTCTCGACGACGCGCGCCGAGGGGCTCGCCTACACGCTCGGCTGGGCGCTCTTCGCGATCGCGCTGCTCGTCGCGGGGATCGCGAAGGAGAGCCGCGGGGCGCGTGCCGCCGCGCTCGTCCTCCTCGTCGTCACGATCCTCAAGTGCTTCCTCTTCGACCTCGCGCAGCTCGGCGGCCTCTACCGCGTCGGCTCGTTCGTCGGTCTCGCGGTCTGCCTCGCGCTCGTCGCGCTGCTCCTGCAGCGGTTCGTCCTGCGGCGTTCCGAATCCTGAGGGCGTGACCGTCGGTCACGGCTTCGCGGCGAGCAACGGGGGCGCGTAGAGCGGGTCGTTTGTGACGTTGTCGATCACGCTTGCGTAGGCCGCCACGAGGCCGCCGGCGGGCGAGACGCGGATCACACCCGCCCGGGGGCCGTCGCCGAGTCCTCGGCCGTGGAAGAGGTCGTCGATCTGGACGCCTCCCGCGAGCGGGACGGGAGTCTCGAAGACGTCGCGCCTGATCCCGGCCTCGTCGAAGACCTCCACTTTTACGGCCACGGAGCCCGATCCGGGCGCGGCGGAAAGGTCGACGAGCGCGAGGTTCGTGCGGAAGCCGGCACCGCCTGCCGGCAGGAGGATCTCGAGCGCTTCGCCGCCGCCGGCCGACTGGAACGCGTTCAGCGCGGGAAGGAGAAGTCCGTACGTGCCGCCCGACGGCGTCACCGTGTACGTCCGCGACGTCACGCGCACGCCGCCCGAATCGTCGAGCGTCCCGAGAGTCTGGAACCTCAGACGCGCGACGCCCGTCCGGCCGAACGCGGAGGAGAGGACGTCGCGGATCGTCTTCGACTCGCGCGGGAGGAGCGGGAGCGTCAGGAGCTGCTCGGACGTGTTCGTGCTCCACGCCTTGACGGCGAGAGTCACGCTCTGCGTCCGCTCGGACGGGTTGTAGAGGAACAGATCCGTCCGGAACTTCGCGCCGTTCGCGCCGTCCGCGTGGACGATGGCGGGGATCGTACGAGGCACGAGCGACGGGACGTCCGGAGGGAACCACGTTGGATCGTTCGTCGCGTTGTCGATCGCGATGAGGCCCGCGACGCTCTCTCCGCTCGTCGGCGTAAAGAGGAGCGAGCCGGTTCGCCATGCCGGGGCGCCGAGCGCCGAGGCGAGGTCGGAGAGCTGCCGCTGTCCCGACGCCGGGGTCGTGATCGCGCCCCGGAGCGGCTCGGGCGCGCTCGAATCGCCGGAAAGACCGAGATCCGCGCTTGCGCCGCGCCCGCTCACGTCCGTCGCGAGGAGGTTCGTCCGGAAGCCGTCGCCCAGGAGGCCCGCCGAGAAGCTGACCGGAAAATTGGCGCCGAGCGCAGCGAAAACGTCGATGGCTCCGACGGACATCCCGTACGTGCCGCCGCCGGAGGCCGTATACGTGCGGCTCGTCGCCTCGATCGACCGGGCGCCCTCGGGAATGAGGAGGATGGCGCCCGAGCCGGAGTCGATGCCGAACAGGGACGCCAGGACATCCGGATACGTCAGGACCGACGAGGCGGGCAGGATCACGCTCCGATCGGGCACAGCGGGCAAGGCGTCCGAGGTGCGGAGGAGCCGGACGACGACCGCCACGGGCGCGGGGTCGGGGTTTCTGAGAACCAGGTCCGTCCGCCACGAGGCGCCGAACATTCCGGAGGCGCGTGCGGCAGCCGGAACCACGAGGCGCTGGCGCAGCGAGCCGCGCACGACGCCCCACTCCTGGACGACGTCGCCGCCGCCGCCGGCGCCGGAGGGCCCTGCCATGGGCGGGAAGAACACGGAAGACGACGCGCCGGAATCGAAGAGGAACGGCGCGCCCGTCGCGGCCGCGTCTACGTCGAGGTGAACGAAGCCCTTGTAGTCCGTTTCCTGGAGGAACAGCTCGTCGTAAGAAGTCGGCGCGGGTGTTCCGACGTCCCAGATCGCGAGTGCGGGATCCTTGAAAATGCGCTGATCGACCTGCGGGCGCGGGCGGTGCACCTGGACGAGGAGCCGCGTGCCCGACGCCCCCGCGTGCAGCGCTTCGACCTCAGGGCGCGTCACGTCGCGCCACGCCTCGACGAGGCCAGCGGCGGCCGTGTGCGAGGACAGGATCGTCGGGCCGGCGCCGCGCTGGATGATCCACGCGCCGGAGAAGTCGGCCGTCGGAACGGCGAAAAGGTGGGAGGTGTTCTCGAGGGGCAGATCCGACGCGATCTCGGTGCGCGTTCCTCCCCCGACGAAAGAGACAGAGAGGCGCCAGCCCGACGAGGTGAAGACGTAGCCTTCGACGTAAGCGCGGCCGTCGGGCGTGATCCACCCCTGGAACCAGTTGGCCGCAGGAGAAGGGCTCAGCCATTGAAGGCTGCCATCGACGCCGACGACGTAGAGGCCAGGCGCCGACGGCGGTCCGCCCGGCCCCGGGTTCAGAGGCGTGCCCCAGAGCAAGGCGCGTCGCCCCTCACGGTCCATGCCGACCAGGGTGCTTTCCACGGAGGCGAGGGCGCGGCGCCTTGCGACGCCGGCGGACGAGACGTCCCACAGGCCCAGTCGCCAGCCATCGGCGTCGCTTTCCGTGAGGGCGAGGAGGAAGGGATTCTCGCGTGTCCCGAGGCGGATGCCGGATCCTCTCTCGCGGACGATCGGTCCGCCCATGTCGGCGGACGGAGTCGCGCCGGGGAGAGAAGGCAGCGACAGGGTGGACCACGTCGTGCCCCCGTCCCGGCTGAAGAACGCCCTGACTCCGGTCGGTTTGTCGCCCGGCGAGAGGCTCGCCCATCCGGTCGCGAGGAGGGTGAGGACGCCGTCCCCCGCCTCGAAGGCGGCCGCGGAGTACAGGACGGCGGGTGCTCCACCGGGCGTGACGTCGCGCGGCTCCTCGAGGCCCGCCGTGTCGTAGAGGACGAGGCGCGCCTGTGGCGTGAAGCAGGAGATGCAGGCTGGTCCGGGCGGGGACATCACCGACACCTGCTCGATCAGAAGGGCATGGCGGTTGGTGCGTTTCTGGACGGCCGGGATCGACTGGCGACTCGTGATGGGGGCGTAGGAGACGACGCGGGCCTCGGCCGACAGCCCGAGGAGGAGGGCGGCGGCGGCGAGGGCCGGGCGGACGCGTTTCATGGCGACTCCTGGGCTTCGGACGTTCCGGGCTCAACCGGAAGTGCGGCGAGGACCCGCGGGCTCACGCCCCCTTCTCAGTACTCCGTCGCCGGGATCATCCGGATGAAGCTGCCGTCGGAGGTTTGCGCGTCGTTCAGGACGCCGTACGCGAGCCACGTGTCGTCGCCGGAAACCCGCCTGATGACGGCGTAGGCATTCGTGACCGAGGCGGGGACACCCGCCACGTCGAAGATGCCGGACCACTGCGCCCAGTCGCCGGGTGTGAGGGAGACCGAGACCGCGCTGCCGACGGGCTGCCCCGTGGCCGCGTCCCAGAGCTGGACGGAAAGAGAGAGGATCGACTCCGACGCGCCTCCGAGGTGCACGACCGCGAGGTTCGAGCGCACCGCCACGTTGCGCGTGAGGCCCGGGACGAGCGCCGAGGCTCGCGCCCCGCCGCCCCTCGCGGCCGCCGGGTACGCCACGCCGAAAGCGCCGCCCGTCGCCGCGTTCGGGTTCGGCGTGGTCGTGCGGGCGATCGCGACCGTGCGCGGCGCGTCGAGG
>JBDTTJ010000245.1:0-5195 GCA_039930645.1 Acidobacteriota bacterium | reverse complement strand
AAGAAGGCGCGCACGGTGAAGGGCCCGCCGAAAGGCGAGGTCTCGTGGACGCTCGAGACCTTCCAGAAGCTGATCTCGCGGCCGCCCGAGACGCTGGTCTCCCGTTTCCGGCTCACGCACGGGATGGTGCTGTCGCTCCTGCAGCGGGATGAAGCCGAAGCGCCGGCCCGCAACTTCGCGTCGCTTCGCGACCTGATCGCGCGCTGCCACGAGGACGAGGGCGCCAAGCGCCGCCTCGTGAAACAGGCGGCTGTTCTCGTGCGCTCGCTCTACCGGGCGGGAATCCTCGTCCTCGAGGGCGAGGGGCCGTACCGGGTCGCCGTGGCCAAGGACCTTCAGTTCGACTTCTCGCTCCACCAGGCGCTGTCGCTCTTCGCGCTTTCGGCGCTCGAGGAGCTCGACGCCGCGTCCCCGACGTACGCCGTCGACGTGCTGAGCGTCGTCGAGTCGATTCTCGAGAACCCCGACGTGATCCTGCGCCGGCAGGTGGACAAGGCCAAGGGCCGCCTCGTGGCGGAGTTGAAGGAAGAGGGCGTCCCCTACGAGGAGCGCATGGAGCGCCTCGAAGAGGTCACGCACCCGAAGCCTCTGGCGGACTTTCTGTACGCCTCCTTCAACGCGTTCCGCGCGGCGCACCCCTGGACCGCGGGCTCGGACGTCGCCCCGAAGTCGATCGGACGCGAGATGTTCGAGACGTTCTCCGGCTTCTCGGACTACGTGAAAAGCTACGGACTCGAGCGAAGCGAGGGCGTCCTCCTCCGTTACCTGTCGCAGCTCTACCGGACGCTCGACCAGACCGTCCCGGAGCTCGCGAAGACCGACGAGGTGTGGGACGTTCTGGGCTTCTTCCGTTCCCTCGTGGGAGAGACCGACGCGAGCCTTCTGGAGGAATGGGAGCGGATGCGCCATCCGGAGCTCCTCCTCGCGGAGAGGGCGGCGCCCGCCGCGCCGGCGAAGAAGATCGAAGCCACCTGGATCTCGGAGCTCCTCGCGAACCCGCGCGTCTTCGCGGCGCGCGTCCGCGCCGAAGCGCAGCTCCTCGTGCGGGCGCTCGCGCGGAGGGACTGGGAGGAAGCCGCCGACCGCGTCCATGCCGATGTGGGCGATCCCTGGGACGCCGCGCGGTTCGAGGCCGCGCTTGCGCCGTTCTTCGAGGAATACGGAGAGCTGCTCTCGGGCGCCGAGGCCCGCCTTCACCATCTGACGAAGCTGACGGCCTCGGGGGCGCGGCGGTGGGAAGTCGCGCAGACGCTTCTCGACCCGAAGAGCGACAACACGTGGGCGGTTTTCGCGGAGATCGACCTGGCGGACGCGACGGCGCCCGACGGCCCGATCCTGCGGATCCGGCGCATCGGAACCTGAAGAGGGCTATCCTGCGTCAGGTGGTATCCGTGTCTACTCCGTTCCTCCTCGGCCTCGTCCTCGTTCTCTGCGCCCTCGGAATCTGGTATTTCCGCGCTCGGTCGGCCCGCGACTCGAAGCGCGCTTCGGCGGCGAGCAGGGCCCGCAACAACGCGGTTCGCAGCGCCCAGAGCGTCCAGGCCGCGATCCGCGGCCGGCGCTAGGACCAGCGCTCGGCCCAGGCTGCCATCGCGTCGATCGCGGCGGCGAGGTCGCGGCCCTTTTTCGTCAGCGCGTACTCGACGCGGACCGGCGTCGCGGGGACGACGGTGCGCCGGACGATCTCCTCTTCTTCCAGCTCCTTCAGCCGCTCGCTCAGCATCCGGTCGGTGATGTCCGGGATGGCGTCGCGCAGCGTCGCGAAATGGCAGGGGGAGCGGAGTAGCAGGTAGACGATGGCGCCCGTCCAGCGGCGACCGACCAGCTCGATCGCCCGGTGGTACCGGCCGCAGAGGGCCAGGTCGGGCGCGCGGGAGCCTCGCATCTGTTTCACGGGCAGGAGGATACCCCGGCCGGCGCCTGAATGACAAGCAGCTACTTGACAAGTAGTCGCTATACTTAATATAGTTCTTCTCGCCGGGGAACTCGGCCCCGGAAAGGAGATCGACACATGGACTCAGGAATTCTCGTCCTTCGAATCGTTCTGGGCCTTCTCATGGCCGCTCACGGCGCCCAGAAACTCTTCGGGTGGTTCGGCGGTCACGGCTTGGCCGGCACCGGCGGCTTCTTCGAGGGACTCGGGTTCCGCCCCGGGCGCGTCTTCGCGGCAGCCGCCGCGACCGCCGAGATCGGGAGCGGACTTCTGATCGCCCTGGGCCTGTTCGGCCCCGTCGGTCCGGCCCTCATGGTCTCCGTCATGGTCGTGGCGGCGGTCAGCGTTCACGGCCCGAACGGACTCTTCGCGTCGTCGAATGGCATCGAGATGCCGCTGCTTTACGGGATCGGGGGCGCGGCACTCGCCCTCACGGGGCCTGGAAGCTACTCGCTCGACTCGCTCCTCGGCCTCTCGGGTTACTGGACCCCGGCCGTCAGCTGGACCGCTCTCGTCGCCGGTATCCTCGGCGGCGCCGTGAACCTGACCCTCAGGCGCAAACCCGCCCCGGCCCCGGCCGCGGCGTAAACAGGTTTCTCCCGGAAAGGATCTTCTTCATGGCCATTCTGAATCGTTCGAAGGGCGTTCTCGGAATCGAGCAGGCGCCGCCCCGGCATTGGGTCGGCGACGGCTTTCCCGTCCGCTCGATGTTTTCGTACGACTCGGCCCCGTACCTCAGCCCGTTCATTCTTCTCGACTACGCGGCGCCGGCGGAATTCAAGCCGGCCCTCGCCCCACGGGGCGTGGGCGAGCACCCGCACCGCGGCTTCGAGACCGTGACGATCGCGTATCAGGGCGAAGTCGAGCATCGGGATTCGGCCGGTCACAAAGGCCGCATCGGACCCGGCGACGTGCAGTGGATGACCGCCGCCTCGGGCATCGTCCACGAGGAGATGCACGGCAGGGAATTCACGAAGAAGGGCGGCACGCTCGAGATGGTGCAGCTCTGGGTGAACCTGCCGGCGAAGTTCAAGAAGTCTCCGCCCAGCTATCAGGACGTCGTCGGGAGCCGCACGCCCGTGGTCCCTCTCGCGGGCGAAGCGGGAAGCGTGCGCGTCATCGCGGGCGAGTTCGAGAAGGAGAAGGGTCCGGCCCGGACGTTCACGCCGATCGAGCTGTGGGACGTGAGGCTCCGCGCCGGGAAGACCGCGAACCTCAACGTTCCGGCGGGACAGTCCACGGCGCTCCTCTTCCTGCACGGCGGCGGGCGCGTCAACGGCTCGAAGTCGGTCGACGAGGAGGAACTCGTCGTCCTCGATCGCGAGGGCGAGACGCTCTCGATCGAGGCAGCCGCCGACTCCACGATCCTCCTCCTCTCGGGGACGCCGATCGACGAGCCGGTATTCGGCTACGGGCCCTTCGTCATGAACACCGAGAACGAGATCCGGCAGGCGATCGAGGACTACCGCAGCGGCCTGATGGGGCACCTGGACTGAGAAGACGCGCGGCCGGCCCCGCGCGTGGTACGGCACTTGCTCTGTATCCGCATAGGTCCCGCTCTTCCGGGGCCGGATACGAGAGGCACCTGATGAAACACTCGCGCCCCCATGGCGTCGCTGTAATTCTTTCCGCCCTCTTTGTCGCGATTGCCGCCGCTCCGACGGCCCGCGCACAGCAGGACTTCCGCCAAACCGTGGCGCGCGTCGCATTCGTGCAGGGCGAGGGGTCCTTCCAGCGCGGTGACGATCCCGAAAGCTGGCAGCCGCTGGCCATCAACGTGCCGATGACGATCGGCGACCGGGTGTGGACCGGCGCGTCGGGACGCCTCGAGCTTCAGGCTCCCGGCTTCCGAGCGTTCGTGGCGCCGCGCACGGAACTGACCGCGCTCAACCTGACGGAAGACGTGCAGCAGTATTCGGTCGCGCAGGGCACGGCGACCTTCCGCGTCACCTCCATGGACGACGAAGACGAGCTCGAGATCGACACGCCGAACGCGGCCATCTCGCTCGAGCGCCCGGGCATCTACCGCGTCTTCGTCGATGCGGCAGGCAACACGCGCTTCGCGGTCCGGCTCGGGGAAGCGCGGGTCTCGGCCGCCGGCGGCGAGGTCGCGCTCCGCACCGGCGAGGAGATGATCGTGACCGGGATCGAAGACCCCGAGTACGACGTCGTCGCGGTTCCGTTCGCCGACTCGTGGGACCGCTGGGTCCGCTCGCGTGAGCAGCGCCGGCACGAAGTCGTCGCGTACGACTATACGAGCACCGACGTTCTCGGAGCCGAGGACCTCGACGCGTACGGCGACTGGGAGTCGGTGCCCCAATACGGCCGCGTCTGGCGGCCCCGTTCCGTGGCGGCCGGCTGGGCGCCTTACCGCATCGGGCGCTGGATCTGGCAGGACCCGTGGGGCTGGACCTGGGTGTCGTCCGAGCCGTGGGGCTGGGCGCCGTATCACTACGGCCGCTGGGTCGTCGTCTCCTCGCGCTGGTGCTGGGTGCCCGTGGCCCCGAACGTGCGCCACGTCGCCTACGCACCCGCGCTCGTCGCGTTCGTGGGCGGCGGACCGGGCTGGTCCCTCACCGTGGGCGTCGGCGGAGGAGGGTACGTGGGCTGGTTCCCGCTCGCGCCGCGGGATCCGTTCCGCCCGTGGTGGGGCCGCCAGGCGAGCAGCCCGGCGTACGACCGAAACGTCGCGTACACGAACCGCGCGTACGCGACCGTCATGGAGCGCTCCGCCTTCGTGAGCTCTCGCCCGGCGCAGATGGCCCCGGTGCGCGACGTCTCCATCATGCGGCAGCTCCAGAGCGCGCCCGTCGTGCGCGGGCCGCTGCCCGTCCTTCCGACCCGGGACTCGCTCCGCTCGACGGCCATCGCGGCTCCGCGGCCGCCTGAAAACGTGATCTCGCGTTCCGTCTCCGCGCGCCTCGCCCCGCCGCCGGCGCCTCCGGCTTTCACGCGGAAAGTCGAGGCGATCCGTGAGGGCCGCGGCGCTCCGCTCAGCCCCCAGGCATCGAACGCGCTGGTCGCGAGGTCGTCCGAGGGCGCACGTCCGGCCGTCGCGATCCGTCCCGTCGTGCTCCCCGAGCGCAAGGTGCAGTTCGCACCGCGCAAGGATGCCGAGGGCGCCCCTCCCCCGGACCCGATCCGCGCGCGCTCGCGTGACCTCGCGATGCCACAGGCTCCGGCCGCGCGCCCCGCGGCGCCCGAGGTGGCCGCCCCGCCGGCGCGGGAAGAGATAAGGACCGAGTCGAAGCCGGAGGCACGC
>JBDTTJ010000244.1:0-5204 GCA_039930645.1 Acidobacteriota bacterium | reverse complement strand
CGACCGCACCGACCACCGCCCCGAGGCCGAAGACGGCCAGGAAGGTGCTCAGGACCTTGACGTCGCCCTTGAAAACGTCCTTTGCGAAGACGGGCAGAAACGTGAGGAGCGGGAACGCGCAGAGGCTGCCGATGAAGGAGAGGCCGATCAGGCCGCGAAGCGCCTTGTCCTTGTTCGCGGCCGCGAGGCCCGCCTTGAGGTTCTCGAAGACGCTGCCGCTCGCCACCCCGGTTGGGGCGCCACGCCGGAGGAAGAGGAGCGCGATGATGACGGCGAAAAACGAGAGGCCGTTCAGCCCGAAGCACGCGGCCGCCCCGAGTGTCGCGAACGCCGCGCCCGCGAGGACGGGGCCGATCACGCGCGCGAGGTTGAACTGGATCGAATTCAGAGCGACGGCATTCGGGACGTCCTCCCGGTCGACGAGCGTCGGGACGAGGGCTTGGTACGCCGGACCCCCGAAGGACTGCGCGACGCCGACGATCAGCGACAGGGCGAGGATCATCCAGATCTCGACGCGATTCGTGTAGACGAGGTACGCGAGGAGGAACGCCGAGGAGAGCTGGACGACCTGCGAGAGGAGGAGGATCCGCCGCCGGTCCATCCGGTCCGCAAGGACGCCGCCGACGAGCGAGAGGGCGAGAAACGGCGCCTGCTGAAGAGCGTCGGCCCATGCGAGGTACTGCGGGTTTCCCGAGATCGTCAGGAGGAGCCAGGCCTGCGCGACCGACTGCATCCACGTGCCGACGCTGGACGTGAACGAGCCCGCCCACAAGAGACGAAAGTCCCGGTACGTGAAGGCCTTGAAGACCGTCGTCAGCTTGTCGCGCACCGCGCGGACGATACCTCAGCGAATGAGTCTCGTCAGGATTCCGTTTTCGCCGTGTCCTTCGGGTCGCGTTTCTTGAAGACCCACGCCATGGCGACCCCGAGAAGGTAGAGCGCGCACATCGGGAGGGCGAAGGCGCACTGGGTCGGGATGTCGGGCGTCGGCGTGATGAGCGCCGCGATGATGAAGATGACGAGGACGGCGTAGCGGAACTTCGCGAGGAGCCACTTCTCCGTCACGACGCCCATGCGCGCGAGGAAGAAAATCAGGATCGGCGTCTCGAAGACGAGGCCCATCCCGAGGAGAATCTTCGACGTGATGTCGAGGTAGTCGTCGATCTTGATGACGGGCATGAAGTCCTCGCCCGTCGCGACGAGGAACTGCGCCACCATCGGGAACCCGACGGCGTAGCCGAAGTAGCCGCCCCCCACGAAGAAGATGACCGACAGGACGACGAACGGCCAGACCCACCGGCGTTCGTGCTTGTAGAGGCCGGGCGCGATGAAGAGCCAGAGCTGGTAGAGGATCACCGGACTCGCCACGAACACGCCCGCGAGGAGGGCGATGTTGATGTAGAGCATGAACGGCTCGGTGAGCTGCGTGTACGCGAGCTTCGTCCCGGGAGGGAGCGCCGCGAGGACGGGCTTCGCGAGCCAGTTGAAGATCGGCTTCGCCTTCCACCAGCACGCCATGAAGCCGGCTGCCACGGCGAACGCGGACCAGAAGAGGCGCTTGCGCAGGTCGTCGAGGTGCTCGAGGAACGACATCCGCGGGAGGTCTTCCTCGGGGTCGCCTCCGAGGCGGCGCGAAGCGTCGGTCACGGCGCGGGCGTCTTCGTCGTCTCGGACGGGCGGGAGATCGTCCCGTCGGCCGGGGCGAGCGCGGGCGCGGCCTTCTCCGGCTCGTCCTTCGGCGGATCGTCGATCTTCACGGCCGAAGAGGCCTTCTCCATCTCGTCCTCGATCGTGCGCTTGAGGTCGTTCGAGGCGCGCTTGAACTCGCCGAGCGCCTTGCCGACCTGCTTGCCGATTTCGGGGAGCTTCTTGGGGCCGAAGAGAAGCAGCGCCAGAACCATGATCATGATCAGTTCCGGCATCCCGAGATTGCCCATCCGGTCCCCTCCTCTGGAGCGCCGATGCTCCGCTCGGCACCCGGCGAAGTCAAGGCGGCGGCCTTCCCCTGCGTGCTAGTCTCACTGCGTCCGGGAGGATCCCTTCACGTGAACAACGCCTCTGTTTCCATGCGTTCCCGTTCCATCCGGCGCGCCCTCGTCGCAGCCGCGTTCCTCCTGGCCGTCACGGTCGGCGGGGGGATCGCGGGCGGGCGCCTGGGCGCCGTCTCGGACGCGACGAATCCCGGTTTCAAGGAGTACTCCGACATCCTCGCCACCGCCCGCGCGTGGTACGCGGATGAAGTCCCGGCGAACAAGCTCGTCTACGCGTCGATCCACGGAATGCTCGGCACGCTCGACCCGCACACGAACTTCCTCGAGCCCGAGGAGTACTCCTCGATGGTCGAGAAGCAGCGCGGGTCTTTCTACGGGCTCGGAATCATCATCAGCAAGCGCAACGGGAAGGTCACGGTCATCACGCCGGTCGAGGGCTCGCCGGCCGACCGCCTCGGCATCCGTGCGGGCGACGTGATCGACAAGGTCGAAGGCCAGCCCATCGACGACCTCCCCGTCGACGCGGTCGTCAAGAGGCTCAAGGGCCCGAAGGGCACAAAGGTCCGCATCACGATCCTCCGGCCGGGCCTCGACGAGCCCCTCCAGATGACCGTCACCCGCGCGGAGATCCCGACGAACTCGGTCTCCTACGCGTTCCTCGTCGAGCCGGGCGTCGGCTACCTCCGCCTGAAGGACTTCACGCACACGTCCGCTCCCGAGCTCGCCGAGAACTGGGACAAGCTCGAGAAGCAGGGGATGAAAAAGCTCGTCCTCGACCTGCGCGGCAACCCGGGCGGCCTCCTCGACCAGGCGATCGCCGTGTCGGACTTCTTCCTCTCTCGCAACGAGAAGGTCGTCGTGACCCGCGGCCGCAATGGCGGGCAGGAGCAGAGCTTCGCGGCGCCCGGGAAGAACAACCACGCGCGCATCCCCGTCGTCGTCCTCGTGAACAAGGGCTCGGCCTCCGCCTCGGAGATCGTCGCGGGCGCGCTGCAGGACCACGACCGCGCGGTCATCGTCGGCCAGACGAGCTGGGGCAAGGGTCTCGTCCAGTCCGTCTACAACCTCTCGGACGGAGCGGGACTCGCGCTCACGTCCGCGAAGTACTACACGCCCTCCGGGCGCTGCATCCAGCGCGACTACAAGGACGTCCTCGAGTACCTCTCCCACGAGGAAGAGGAAGGCGGCGACGCCGAGGAGACGGGCCCGGCCCGCGACGCGGCGTCCTCCCGGAAAAAGGAATCCTTCAAGACGGACGCGGGCCGCACGGTCTACGGCGGCGGGGGCATCACGCCCGACGTCTTCGTGAAGGCGCCCACGCTCTCGCGCTTCGCGACGACGCTCTACGCGCGCGGGCTCTTCTTCGAATTCGCGGTCGACTACCTCGCGAAGCACCCGACGGTCCCCCGCGACTTCCCGGTGACCGACGCCGTGAAGGACGACTTCTTCAAGTTCGTCGACGCCAAGCCGGCTCTCCCCTTCGACAAGGGCGCCAAGGCGACGTACGCCGAGGAGAAGAATCCCCTCGTCGTCGATCACGCGATCCGCGAGGAGATCCTGACGGCGAAATTCGGGCGCGACGCGGGCTACCGGGCCAGCCTCGAGAACGACGTCCAGCTCAAGAAGGCGCTCACCCTCTTCCCCGACGCCGAGAAGCTCGCGATGGCCCACGAGCAGATGCAGCTCGCAAAGAAGTCCGACATCAAGGGGCCGCTGAAACCCTGACGGCAGCGCCCGGCGGCCGTCGGAGGAGCCACAGCCCGTGACTGAGGGCCCCACGCAGGAGCCGTCTTTCCCGGTCCGCGTCGACGTCCGCGTCGGCGTCAGCGTCGGCGGCTTGGCGGTGCGGATCGAGGCCCGCGTACCGGACCGGCCGGTGCGACTCGACGAACTCCTGCCGGCGCTCCGTGCGATGGACGATCGCCTCATCGACGAAGCCGTCGCCAGGCTGGAAGCGACCGGCGAGCGGATCTCCTGCGCCAAGGGCTGCTCGGCCTGTCCGCGACCCGGATCTGACGCAGCAGACCGGCCGTTTGTGTGCCGGCAATATCTCGTCACCTCGCCGCCCGACCTCTGCGCGGCCGTGGCGCGCGCGTTTGGAAGTCCGTCCTCAGGTGGCCCCTGAATCCCTGGCGGCGGCGGCCCTCAGGTCTTCCTCCGCCTCTTCCACGGGCTCCCCTTCTTCGCCGCGCCGGGCGCGGGGACGTCCCCGCCCGCGGGCCGGATGAAGAGCCACCAGAGGACGAACGGCGCCGCGAAGCAGCCCGCGAGGCGCCAGAAGTGCGCCGCCGTGGCCCAGAAGTTCCGCGCGAAGGGCCCGTACGTCGCCGCGCTCCAGGCGCCCAGCTTCATCGCGTAGAACGACTCGACGGCGACGACGAGCGCCACGACGTGCAGGGCGAAGAGCGCGAGGAGCGAGATCCCGAGCCCCTTCATCGCGCGGTCCCGGAAGAGGCCGGGCGTCGCGGCGGCGAGAGTCAGCAGAATGATGACGTCGAACGTGAGGTCGTCCGCCGGCAACGCGGGGCGGTCCGACCTGGACGTGAAGTCGGCCCGGTCGATCACGACGCGCGTTCCCTCCGCGTAGAGCCGCGTCGCGGCCGGCCTCTCGAGAAGGCGCACGACCGGCTCGGCGAAGCCGACGAGCAGGCGGTCGTAGGCGGGCGTCCCGGCGCGCCAGAGGCCGAGTCCGAGCGCGAAGCCCAGGGCGGCCCTAAGCGCGAGCTTCAGCGCCCACTCCGCCGCGGAGCCTCCGGCCCCAGGCGAGGAAGATCCCGACCGCGAGCAGGATCAGCAGCGTCTGCCAGATCGCCGCGTGGAAAAGGTCGAACACGTCGCGCCGGTGCGCGCCGAGCCAGAACAGCGACACGATCCGGAAGAGGTTCACGACCTGGATCGCGAGAAGGCCCGCCGCGATGCCCGCGACGCGCGCTTTTGCCGTGGCCGGAAACGCGAGCATCGCGGCAACGAGCAGGAGCGCCGCCTCGATTCCGTTGCAGCCGTTCTTGACGTCCACCGCGAAGAGCGCCGACTGAATCACCGTGCCGCGCGTGACGACCGGCTCTCCGACCGCGCGCAGGATCCCCGCCGACACCTTCACGAGGAACCCGGTGAATGGCACCACGACGGCGTCGTTGACGGGCTGGATCGCGACCAGCGCGTAGAACCCCACGAGGAACAGCGCGAACCGGAGCAGGAACTTCTTCTGGGCGG
>JBDTTJ010000243.1:0-5298 GCA_039930645.1 Acidobacteriota bacterium | reverse complement strand
TGTCGAGGACCGGCTTGAACGCCTGGACGCGGCGGCGCGCGATCTGCGCGCGCGTGAGGCGACGGATCAGCTCCTCGGACTTGCCCGAAAACATCGAGCCGCAGATGACTTCGATCGAACCGATTCCGGGAGGCGTCATTTTCTTTTCTTCTTTCCCTCGACGCCGACCTTCGGGCAGATGTCCGCGAGCGTGCAGAGGTCGCACTTCGGCCGCTGGGAGGCGCAGATGCGGCGGCCGTGGAGGATGAGGGCGTGGCTGATCCACGTCCAGCGTTTCTCGGGGACGATCCTGTTGAGGTCCTGCTCGATCTTCACGGGGTCGGCGTTCTTCGTCCATCCGAGGCGACGCGCGAGGCGGCCGACGTGCGTGTCCACGACGACGCCGTCGGGCGTCGCCCACACGTTGCCGAGGACGACGTTCGCCGTCTTGCGCCCGACGCCCGGCAGGGCGTGGAGCTCGGCCATCGTCCGCGGGACCTCGCCGCCGTGCTTCTCGACGAGCGCCCTCGCCATCCCGCGGAGGGACTTTGCCTTCGCGTTGAAGAAGCCCGTCGAGCGGATGACGTCCTCGAGGGCGCCGGGCGGCGCGGCGGCGAGCGCCGCGGCGTCGGGAAAGCGCCGGAAGAGCTCGGGCGTCACCATGTTCACGCGCGCATCCGTGCACTGCGCCGAGAGGATCGTCGCCGCGAGGAGCTCGAGCGGGCGCCCGAAGTCCAGCGAGCAGCCCGCGTCCCCGTAGAGGTGCTCGAGGCGGGCGAACGTCTCGGGCGCCGGCGCGGGAGGAAATTTCTTCGAGGGCATGGGGCCGGAGGATATGCCAAGATTCGCGCACTTTGAGATCGCACGCACGCCTCCCGAGACTCCTTCCGTCCGCGCTCCTCGCCGTTCTTCTCGCCGGTGCTCTCTCCGTGTCGGCCGAGCGCGTGACCGTCACGATCCTCCAGACGACGGATCTGCACGGCCACCTCCTTCCGTGGGACTACCAGCGCGCGCAGCCCGCGGACGACGGCCTCGCCCGCGTCGCGACGCGCGTCGCGGCGATCCGCAAGGAGACGCCGAACGTCCTCCTTCTCGACGCGGGCGACACGATCCAGGGCACGCCGATCGAGTTCCTGCACGCGAAGAACCTCTCGAAGGGCGCCGATCCCATGGCGGAAGCGATGAGCGCGATGCGATACGACGCAATGTCGGTCGGGAACCACGAGTTCAACTTCGGCCTCGCGGTTCTACGCAAAGCTCAGAAGGAGTCGTCGTTTCCGTGGCTCTCGTCCAACACGCGCAACGTCGCGGACGGCTCGGCCGCGTTCCCGGAGTACGTCGTCAGGACGGTCGCCGGAATCCGCATCGGCATCCTTGGCCTCACGACGCCGAACATCCCGAACTGGGAGCCCGCGAGGAACCGCCCCGGCCTGCGCTGGGAGGATCCCGTGGTTACGGCCGCACGCCTCGTGCCCGTTCTGCGCGGCAAGGAGAAATGCGATTTCGTCGTCGCGCTGATCCACAGCGGGCCCGAGGTGGACCTCAAGACGGGCGCGCCCGACGGCACGGAAGACGAGAACCGCGTTGCGGCGCTCTCGAAGGTGCCCGGCATCGACCTTCTCCTCACGGGCCATACGCACCGGCGGATCCCGCTCACGCGGCTGAACGGCGTCGCGATGATTCAGCCCGGCCGATGGGGCGACGTCCTCGCCCGCGTGGACGTCACGTTCGAGACGAGCGGCGGGAAGGCGGCCGTGGCGGACCTGACGGCGGCGCTCCTGCCCTCGGACTCTTCCGTGGCGACCGATCCGGGCGTCGCCGCCATCGCGGCGCCCCACGACGCCGCCGCGCGTGCGTACATGGACACGGTCGTCGCGACCGCCGAAGAGGACTTTCCGGGCGCGCGCGCGCGCCTCGAGGACACGGCTCTTCTCGACTTCGTGAACGACACGATGCGCGACGCGACGGGGGCGGACCTCTCGATGACGTCGCTCCTCCCGTTCCGCTTCGAAGGATTCCGGAAGGGCCCGATCAAGGTCCGCAACGTCTACACGCTCTACCCGTACGAGAACCAGCTCGTCGAGATCGAGGTCGACGGAGCCACGCTCAAGGCCTGCCTCGAGCACGCGGCCGAGTTCTACGGCGCGGCGCAATGGGAGGACGGGAAGCTCGTCCTCAGGCCGAAGGAAAACATGATCCCGTACAACTTCGACGTCGTGCAGGGCGCGGCGTACCGCATCGACCCCACGGCGCCCGTCGGCTCGCGCGTGAAGGAGCTTGCTTACAAGGGACGGCCGGTCCAGCCCTCGGACCGGTTCACGCTCGCCGTGAACGCCTACCGCGCGCAGGGCTCGGGCGGGTACAGGGCGCTCAAGGGCGCGAAGATCGTCAAGGAGTTCCCCGACGAGATCCGCGAGCTCCTCATCGAGCGGCTCAAGAAGCTCGGCAACGTGCGCCCCCGGACGGATCGCAACTGGGTCGTCGCGCCGGACGCCGCCTGGGCTCCCGAGGCGCCCCGGAGAGCGCCTTAGTTCACTTCGCCGCCGGGAACAGGTCCCACGCGCGGCTCAGGCTGAAGCCGATCTTCACGTTGCGGTCGGTCACGCCGCCGTTGTAGTCGCCGCCGATCATCTGGTCCATCGTCGTCGGCTGCGAGTTGCCCATCCAGAGCGCGAAGCGGTGGTTGAAGACCTGCTTCTCGATCGCGACGGACCACTGGCCGACCGAGTCCGGCACGTAGTCCTTCTTCGGGATGTACTCGCCGATGAGCGCGATCGTCTTCGTGACCTTGACCTGCACGATGACGGGCACGTTCCAGACGTCCTTCTGGAACTGCGTGTTCTGGACCCAGGCCGGAGCGGCCGCGAGGGTCACGCGGTCGGCGATCGTGTACGAGACGATCGCCTGCCCGAACCAGCTCGTCTCCTTCGGTGCGTAGGAGGCCGTCCGCCAGTCGAGGCCGCCGCGCGCGCCGACGGCGAACGGGAGCTTCGCGGTCGGGCGGAGGAGCGTCGTCTTGAGCGCGAACTCGTAGTCCGCGTAGTTGTTCACGCGGTAGATCTGCACCGCCAGGTTCTTGATGGGCACGTACTCGATCCCGATGCCGGTGGAGGCGCCCGAATCGAGGCCGAAGAGGCTGCCGCCGCCGGCGTCCTTCACGTTCTGGTTGAAGCGGTGCGTGATGTACGCCTCGAACGCGCCCTTCTCGTTCGTGAGCGGCGTCGACGTCTGGACGAAGTGGTTGCCGACCGTCGTCGCGACGCCGGGGGCGTCCTCAGCGGCGGCGGGCGCGCCCCCGAATGCGGCCAGAACCGCGGCGGCCCCGGCGGCCGCCGCGCGAATTCCACGTCGCGTCATGGAGAAGCCCTCCTCGCGGTTACTTGGGTACCACGAAGGGGGAAATTGCGTCGGTGTCCTGGCTCACGCGATCGCGTCGCGCGAGGATGGCGAGGACGGACGGGCCACCGTCCGCCGGCGTGACGTCCACGCGCCCCATGTCGGTCGTCTCTCCCGCCGGCCAGGCGGGGAGGTTGACCACGGCCTGCGCGGGGAGCGAGACGGTCTGCGCGTTTCCGACGGCCGCGCCGTCCGCTCCCGTGAAGGCCACGGTGACGACGGCCGGGTCGAATCCCGCGTTCACGAGCTGAAGGGTCGACGTGAACGCGTCGTTCACGGTCGAAGACACGAAGACGCCGCGGGAGCCCGCGGGAATCGCGGCTCCGAGCGACCGCGCGGCCACGCCGTACCCCGCCGTGCCTCCACCCGCGACCGGACGCCGGTAGGTCGCGAACGCCGCGACGTTCTGGTCCGACGAGAGGTCGAGCGCGCCCTGCGCGGCGGCGCCCGCGTCGAGATCGACGGCCACGACCGCGCCCGCCGGCACGGTCACGCTGCCGATCGCCTGGCTGGGAGCCGCCGGCGCCCCGGCCGCCTGCGCGGCGCGAAACGAGAGGTTCACGTGCGCGGACGCCGTCGCCGGATTGAAGATCTGGAGCGTGCCCGCGAGCCCGTTGCCGCGGACGAACCCGGGCAGGACGGGCCAGAGCCCGACGTCGCCCGAGCGGAACGGCTCGAGCCGCACGGCGTCGCCGCTGACCGGGTCGTAGGCCGTCCCGAAGAGCAGGACGCTGCCGGAGTCGACCGTGCAGACGATCCGCGCCGACGGCAATGCGGGCATCCCGAAGGCGTCGAAGATCGTGGAGCCCTGGACCCGGAACCCCGACGGCCAGTCGAACGTGAACGAGCCGCGCGTCTGTCCGGCGGCGTCGACGATCGAGAT
The DNA here is from genome assembly GCA_039930645.1 of Acidobacteriota bacterium. Lineage (GTDB taxonomy): Bacteria > Acidobacteriota > Thermoanaerobaculia > UBA5066 > UBA5066 > Fen-183. The sequence continues at coordinate 1,040 of JBDTTJ010000243.1, read as the reverse complement.
CGAGCCCTTCGCGTCCTGCACGATGAGAACGCCGGCGTGGGTCCGGAAGGTCGGATCCGCCGGGGCGAGCAGGAAGCCTCTGTCGCCGGCGGCGATCGCCGCGGTCCCGACGACCGCGCGCGTCGCGGCGCCGAGCGTCCCGCCCCCGGCGGCGGGCACGGAAATCCGGGACCACGCGAAGGTGTCCGCCCCCTGGTCCGAGACGGTGCGGATCGAACCGAACGCCCCGGGGGAGTTCATGTCCGTCCCGACGACGTCGGACTGGACGAGGAGCTTGCCGGGGGCCACCGCCTGTTGCGCCGCGGGCGCCCAGCCGGCGATCCACCCTTCGGGGAGGAGCCGCTCGACCTGGTTGAGCGTCTTCGTCGCGCCGGTGGCGTCCGGCGTTCCGCGGTTCCAGGTGACGATCTGCGTGGTCGTGCCGTCCGCCGGGCTCCCTGCCGAGGCGACCGGGAAATACAGCTCGTCGGCCTGGACAAAGGGTGGCGCCGAGAGCGCCCCGACGCCCGAGGCCGTCCCGAAATAGATGCGGGCCCGTTTCTCGTCGACGACCATTCCCCACACGGCGCTGCCGTTGGCGGGCGAGAGGATGCCGCCGTCGGCGCCCTGCACGCCCGCGATGCTGCCGAGGTACGTGGTGGCGACGGGCTCATCGACGGAGGACAGCGTGGACACGTTGGCCGCGGTGGCATAGACCGCCTGGACGAAAGGCTTCACGTCCGTGGGCGCGAGCGTCCTCGTGACCGGCACCGAGCCGGCCGGGTCCAGGAACCCGATCTGGCCCGCCTGGTCCGAGTAGAGGATGCGGCCCCGGTACTCGTGCAGGTCGTACGGGTTCGTGCCCGCGCCCGTGTCGAAGAAGTCGATCTGGCCGGTCGTCTCGTCGAATCGTGCGATCTGCGAGGAGAAGTACATGGAGATCCATAGCTTTCCACCGAGACGGACGATCTTCGAGGGAGCGCTGACGTAGATGTCGAGGGGAAGAGGCCAGACTCGCGCCGTCGACATGTCCGGCGCCCAGTGAGCGATCGAGTTGTAGA
>JBDTTJ010000242.1:0-5312 GCA_039930645.1 Acidobacteriota bacterium | reverse complement strand
GCGGCTTTCTTCTTGGGGGCAGCCTTCTTCTTGGGGGCGGCTTTCTTCTTGGGAGCAGCCTTCTTCTTGGGAGCAGCCTTCTTCTTTTTGGGGGCGGCCTTCGGGGGCGCTGGCTTCGCGGCGGGCTTCGCGGCGGGCTTCGGCGCCGGAGCCGCGGCGGCGGGCGCCGCGGGGACGGCCGGCTTCGGCGCGGGCGGAGCCGCCGGCTTCGGAGCCGGGGCCGGGGCAGCCGCGGCGGGGGCCGGCGCCGGGGCCGGCCTTGGAGCGGGGACAACGCCCGCCGCCCTCAGGACCTGGTCGGCATGACGCTCGGTGTCGACCTTGTCGAACACGTGCTTGATTCTGCCGTCCTTGCCGACGAGAAACGACTTCCTGAGCGGCCCGACGCCCCACGCGGGATTCGGGTTCTGTCCCCACGCGCCGTACTTCTCGTGGACCGCGTGGTCCGCGTCGGTCAGGAGCTCGAACGGCAGGTTGTACTTGTCAGCGAACGCGTTGTGCGAGGCTGCGTCGTCGCGCGAGATGCCGAGCACCTCGATGCCGGCCTTGCCGAGGTCGGCCCAGCCGTCGCGCAGGCTGCAGGCCTCGCGCGTGCAGCCCGGCGTGTCGTCTTTCGGGTAGAAGTAGACGAGGACGTCCTTTTGACCCGCGAAATCGTGCAGGGAAATCGACTTTCCGGAACGCGCCGGAAGCGTGAAATCGGGGGCGGTCGACCCGGCGGCGAGGGCCGCGGGGGCCGTGTTTTCTTCAGACATGAGCGCGATTCCTCCGGCGCCGGAGAATACCAAAGTAAGCTTGGCCCGTGGCGCTCGCGACCGCTCTCACCGTGCACGCCGCCGACCCGACGGGGACGGGCGGACTCCAGGGTGATCTAGCCGTTTTCGCCGCGCTCGGGGTCCGGTGCGCTTCCGTCGTGACCGCCGTCGCCGCCCGGACCGGGCGGGCGGCGGGCGTCCTCCACGAGCTGCCGGCCGCGGCCGTCCGGGCGCAGCTCGAGGCCCTCGCCGAGGGCCCCCTCCCTTCCGCCGTTAAGGTCGGATTCCTGTCCCGAACCCCTGTCGTGCGTCTCGTCGCTGCCGATCTCGCCCGGCGAGGCGTCCCGATCGTCGTGGACCCGGTCCTCGTGTCCCGGTCCGGTCCGCGGCTCCTCGCGGCCCCCTCGTGGGCGGCGTTCCTGAAGGACCTTCTCCCCTCCGCGGCGCTCGTGACGCCGAGCCTCCCGGAGGCGTCCCTCCTCGCCGGCTTCCCGATCCGCGGCGAGGGAGACGCCAAGCGCGCCGCCCGGGCGATCCAGGCGTACGGCCCGCGGGCGGTCCTCATCAAGGGCGGCCACGCGGACGGCGACGTCGTCGTCGACGGGCTGTTGGACGGCCGGACGTGGCGCGCGTTCGCCGCGCCGCGCCTCGGGGAAAGCGCGGTGCCGGGCGCGGGTGACACGCTTTCGGCGGCCATCACCGCGTACCTCGCGCGGGGGGAAACACTGCCGGATGCCGTGGAGCGCGGACTCGCGTTCGTGCGCCGCACGATCGCGGCGGCGTTGTAGAGTTCGGCCCAAGGGAGGACTCATGCGGACGGAACTTCTTCGAAAACTCTTCGTCGCAGGCCTCGTGGCGTACGGTCTCGCCGCCTCGGGCCACGCTCGGGCTCAAGGCGTCACGCTCTTTCAGGGCCACAACCTGAGGGGGCCGTACCAGACGTTCCACGACGACGTCCCCGACCTCAAGTACACGCAGCTCGGCAGCCGCCGCGCGGCCTCGATCGCGGTTCCGACGGGCTGCACCGCGGTCCTCTATCAGCACCCGTACTATCGCGGCCGTTCGACCGTCTTCCGCGGCGACGACAACAACCTCGGCAACACGGGCGTCGGCGAGTACGCCGCTTCGTCTCTCCGGGTGAACTGCCGCGGAAACTACCCGGGCTGGCGACGCGAACGGAACGAGCGGCCCGAGTCGATCGAGCCCGTCCAGCCGATCGCGCCCGTCGAGCCGATCGCGCCGCGGCGCGGCGGAGAAGGCTGGGGACACTGGGATTCCGGCCAGCGCGGCGCGATCCTGTACCGCGACCGCGAAGGGGAGGGGCCGCGTGCCTTCTTCGACCGCGACGTCCCGGACCTCGATCGCACGCGCTTCGGCGCGCGAATGGCGAGTTCGATCGACGTCTCGCCCGGCTGCGTCGTGACGCTCTACGAGCTGCCCGGGTACCGCGGCCGCAGCACGGATTTCCGCGAGCGCGACAACAACCTGAGGAACACGCCGGTCGGCGAAGACAGCGTTTCCTCGATCCGGGTCCAGTGCCGCTGAGCGGGCACGCGGGACCGCTCAGGCGACGAGCCGGTAGCGGTCCCGCGTCTCCTCGACGAGTTTCTCGACGCGGCCCTCGTCCTCGAGGTACATGAGAAATCCGGCGATCTCGCTGAACGCGAGAAAGACGTTGAGCGTTTTCACGCGCGGGAAGATCGCCGTCACGAGTTCGCGCGCCGTCGCCGGACCCTTCGCAAGCTGCCTCAGGATCTGGTCGACGCGCAGGCGGTAGCGGCGGTCGAGCCCGCCCTTGTGGACGTGCCAGTCGGGGATCGGCGCGCCGTGGCCCGTGAGGAGCGTCTCCCCCGCGTTCGTCCGGCCGATCTCCTCGAGCGTCCGGAAGTACGTCGAGACGCTCCGGAAGGGCTTGCCGGGCTCGAGCGGGTCTTCGTCGATGATCGCGTTCGGCGTAATGTCCTTGAGAACCGTGTCGCCCGTGAAGAGGATTCCGGCCTCGGGCACCTCGAAGGTCAGGCTCCCCGGCGTGTGCCCCGGCGTCGAGCGCACGCGCACGCTCCAGCCGTCGCCCGCGAGTGTCTCGCCTCCCGCGAGCTCGTCCCACGCCTCGAGGGGCTTGGCGAAGTGGTCGACGGCGGCGATCGCCGCGACGACCGCGAAGCGCGTCGCGACCCCGAAGCCGGAGCGCGCCATGTCGTCGAGCAGGAGCTTCGGATGCCTCTCCTGGCGGAAGTTGTTGCGGTCGAGAGCGCCGCCCCAGATCTCGGCGCCCGACACCTCCGCGACCTTCGCGGCGAGGCCGTAGTGGTCGTGGTGCCCGTGCGTGAGCAGGATCCGCTTCACGTCGGCCACGGCGAGGCCGTTCGCGGCGAGCCCGGCGACGAGGACCTCCCACGCGGTGTCCGTGAGCGGGCCGGAGTCGACGATCGTGATCGGGTCGCGCAGGATCAGGTGGACGTTGACCGGCCCGACCGGAAACGGGGTCGGGACGATCAACGTCCGGATGAAGCCGCGATCAGACCCAGAGGTCGTACGGATACCCGCCGCCCTCGTAGACCCGGTCGCTGATCTTCGTGCAGTCGGCATCTCGGTTCTTGTCGAGCGCCTTGAGGTTCGCGACCATGCGGTGTTTGGCCTCGTTGCAGAACCACCGTGCGATCTCGATCTCGCCGGCCGCCCTCTCCTCGCCCTTCTTCGCGATCGAGGACGTGACGCGCGAAAGCGTCGCGATCTGCGCGTAGAGGTCGATCAGGATGTCCGCGATGCGCTCCTGCTGGTACTCGCGGTCGATCACCTTCTTGCCGTGCTTGCGCAGGATCGTCTCGCAGGCGTTCGCAAAAATGCCCGCGTACCGGCCGACCTGGTCGGCCTCGGGCGCGAGCGACGGGTGGACCTTCGTGAGCTTGTCGTGCGTGATGACGCCCTTCATGCGCTTGTGGGCGTACTCGGTCAGGATGCCGCGCTTCTCGAGCGGGCTCTTGAGCGCGCTCTGGACTTCCTTGAGCGAATCGCCCAGCTCCTTCATGCCCGAGAGCGCGATCAGGAGACGGAGGATCTCGTTCGTCCCCTCGAAGATCATGTTGATGCGGCTGTCGCGGAGCGCGCGCCCGTAGGGGTACTCGTTCATGAAGCCGTTGCCGCCCGCGATCTGGAGGCCGTCGTTGATGTTCTGCCAGAGGACCTCGGTCCCGAACACCTTGCAGCAAGCGCCTTCCAGCGAATAGTCGATGTGGCGGTCGACGAGGCTCGCGGTCAGGTAGACCATGGACTCGAGGGCGTACGTCGTCGCCGTCATCTTCGTGATCTTGTGGCGGATCATCTCGAAGTCGGCGATGCGCTGCTTGAACTGCTTGCGCTGCGTCGCGTGCTCGACCGCGAGCTTGATCATCCACTTCGAGCCGCCGACCGAACCCGCGCCGAGGGACGTGCGGCCCGTGTTGAGCGTCTCGAGGGCGTACTTGAAGCCGTGGCCCTTCTCGCCGATGAGGCTCGCGGCGGGGATCCGGCAGTTCTCGAAGATGATCTGGCAGGTCGAAGAGGCGCAGAGGCCCAGCTTCTTTTCCTCGGGGCCGCGGATCAACCCCGGGAGCGTCCCGTCCGGGTTCGTGACGACCGCGAAGCAGGACACTTCCTTGTGGCCGTCCTTCTCGCCCGACGGGATGCGCGCGAACACGGTGAAGAACGTTGCGAACCCGCCGTTCGAGATCCACTGCTTCGTCCCGTTCAGGACGTAGGTGTCCGTGGCCGCGTCGTATTCCGCCGTCGTCTTGAGCGAGCCCGCGTCCGAACCGGCCTCGGGCTCCGTGAGGCAAAACGCGCCGATGAGCTTGCCCGACGCGATGTCCGGGAGCCATTTCTTCTTCTGCTCCTCGCTCCCGAAGAGAACGACCGGCTTCGTGCCGATCGAGAGGTGAGCCCCGATCACGATCGACGCGGACGCGTCGAGAGGCGCGACCGTCTCCGTCATCCGGCAGTACGCCGCGGCGCCGAATCCGCTGCCGCCGTACTCCTCGGGAATCGTCATCCCGAGGACGCCAAGCTCCCCCATGGCCTTGACGGCCTCGCGCGGGAAGTGGTGCTCGGCGTCCATCTTCTCGGAGTTCAGGTGCGCCGCGTCGAAGTCCGTCCAGGCGTCCGCGAACGCCCCCACCGTCTCCTTCACGTCGGCCGGGATCTCCGGATACGGGAAGACGAGGTCCTCGGCGATGTGGCCCTGGTAGAGCGACTTGAGGAACGACTCGACTTCGGTGGTGGTCTCGGGCTTCGTCTCTTCCTTGACTGTGGACATCTCGGCTCCCCTCATTCGAAGAATTTCTTGTTCGTGCGCGCCATTTCGATCAGGAGCGGAGCCGGAGCGAACCGGCCACCTTTTTCCTTTGTCAGCTTCTGGAGCGCCTCGACGACCGCCTTGGCGCCGACGGTGTCCGCGTGCGCGCAGAGACCGCCGCGGAAGGGCGGGAAGCCCGTGCCGAAGATCATCGCGAGGTCCAGCTTCGCCGGACTCGCGACGACGCCCTCGGACAGGCAGTACGCCGCCTCGTTGATCATCGGGAG
>JBDTTJ010000241.1:0-5319 GCA_039930645.1 Acidobacteriota bacterium | reverse complement strand
CTAGCGAAATGAAGATAGATGGGTGCAACCAGCAGCGTAGCCGCGTAGGCGGTAGGGACGGTGCCGATGCACCAGATGAGGCCCCAGCCAAGAAGGTCTGCTACTGAGCCCCTTGGGGTGAACACGAGCTCGAGAATCGTGAAGATGAGTACCGTTACGGGGACAGCTACAAGAGGCGCGACAAGGAGGCTGGTGAGGACGTTTCGAAACGAGTACACGGTGATGCGTTTTCGCCACCTAACTAGTATTAGACGGCATCCGAAGTTTCTATCTGCAGAAACATACAGCGCGAGGTTCGGTCGCTGGGGCTAGTGAGGCGCGGCCTGAGGTACGGGTTCGCCTCGGGGAAAGCCTGGCCTTCCTGCTAGTCTCGCGGACCCATGGCGTCCTCCGACGGCCCCGAGAAGCCCGCGTCCCCCTCCCGCACCTCTGTGTTCGCCCGCCTGAAGCGCGGGCTGTTCATGACGCACACCGAGCTGATCGCGAAGGTGGGCGGGGCGATCAAGGCGAAGTTCGAGCCCGACCCGCGGGCGCTGGAGGCCCTCGAGGACGCTCTCCTGTCGGCCGACGTCGGCGCGGCGACGGCCGCCGAGCTGGTCACCGCCGTCCGGGAGGAAGCCGGGCGCCGCGACGCGGGCGAGGCCGATGTCGTGCGCCGCGTCCTCAAGGCCGAAATCGCGCGGCGCCTCACCGTTGCGGGGCCCGAGGTCGCGGCCGGGCGTCCGCACGTCGTCTTCATGGTCGGCGTGAACGGGACCGGCAAGACCACGACGGCGGCCAAGCTCGCCGCGCGCGCCGTCGCGGACGGGAAGTCCGTGATCCTCGCGGCCGCCGACACGTTCCGCGCCGCCGCCGTCGAGCAGCTCCAGATCTGGGCCGACCGCGTCGGCATCCCGCTCGTGAAGCACAGGTCCGGCGCCGACCCGGCCGCCGTCGTCCACGACGCGTGCGCCGCGGCGGTCGCGAAGAAAGCCGATGTCCTCTTCGTCGACACGGCGGGGCGCCTCCACACGAAGCACAACCTCATGGAGGAGCTCTCGAAGATGCGGCGCGTCGCCGCGCGCCTCGTCCCCGGTGCGCCCCACGAGGTCCTCCTCGTCCTCGACGCCGTGACGGGCATGAACGGCATCTCGCAGGCCCGCGAATTCACGAAGTCGGCCGGCGTGACCGGCCTCGTCCTCACGAAGATGGACGGGACGGCCAAGGGCGGCGTCATCCTCGCGATCGTCCGGGAGCTCGGCCTGCCCGTGAAATACGTCGGCGTCGGCGAGACGGCCGACGACCTGCTCGATTTCGATCCCGACGCCTTCGCGTCCGCGCTCGTCGATGACTGACTCGTCGCCCACCTCCCCGACTGGTCTCGACTTCCTCTGGAGGCGTGTCCTCGAGCTCGCCGCCCGCGGGCGGTTCTCCGTGTCCCCGAATCCGCGGGTCGGCTGCGTCGTCGTGGAGCCGGGCGGCACCGTGGTCGGCGAGGGCTGGCACGAGCGGGCCGGCGGCCCGCACGCCGAGGCCACCGCGCTCGCCATGGCGGGGGAGAAGGCGCGCGGCGCCACCCTCCTCGTGAACCTCGAGCCCTGCTCGCATTTCGGGCGCACGGCGCCGTGCACGGAGGCGATCCTCGCCGCGGGAGTCGCGCGCGTGGTCTGCTCCGTCGAGGACCCGGATCCGCGAACCTCGGGCCGCGGCGTCCGGAGGCTCCGGGACAAGGGCGTCGAGGTCCTCGTCGGGGCCTTTGCCGCCGAGGCCGAGCGGGTCAACGAGCCGTTCCTCACGTCCGCGCGCGAGCGCAGGCCGTTCGTCCACCTCAAGTGGGCCGCTTCCCTCGACGGGAAGACGGGAACCCGGACGGGCGAGTCGCAGTGGATCTCGGGCGAGTCGGCCCGGCGCGACGCACTCCTCCTGCGCGAGGAGCACGACGCCATTCTCGTTGGAGCGGCAACCGTACTGGCGGACGACCCGCTCCTCACGCGCCGGCTCGCCCTGTCCACCGCGATCGTGCCACACCGCCGGCTCGTCCTCGACGGCGCCCTCCGCGTCTCGGCGTCCGCGCGCGTCTTCTCGGCGGCCGGCGGCGAGGTCTGGCTGGTGACGGCCGTTCCGGAGGGGGATCCGCGCCTCGCCGCCTTCCGCGACCGCGGCGTCCATGTGGTCTCGAAGCGGGCCCCTTCCGGAGGCGTCGACCTCCCGGCGCTCCTCGCGGACCTCTACGCGGCCGAGGCCCGGTCCCTTCTCGTCGAGGGCGGCGGCGTTACCGCCGCGTCCTTCCTTGCCGCGGGCCTCGCGGACCGCGTGACGGCCTACATCGCCCCCAAGATCCTCGGCGGCGTCGGCGCGCGGGTCCCGGTCGCCGGCGAGGGCGCCTGGACCATCCTCGACGCGATCGCGCTCTCGGACCTGGAGGTCGTGCGGATCGGCGGCGACGTCCGCCTGTCGGCCCGCCGGCGGCCCGTGGCGTAGGATCGGGGCGTGTTCACGGGCCTCGTCTCCGCGTCGGCGAGGGTCGCCGCGCGCCGCACGTCCCCGGGCGGCGCGGTCCTTTCCGTCGAGCGGCCGTCCGGGTACGCGGACGCGGCGCTCGGCGAGAGCATCGCGGTGTCGGGCGTGTGCCTGACGGTGATCGCGCCGCTCGACACGAAAACGCTCTCGTTCGACGTGTCGCCCGAGACCCTGGCCCGCACGACGCTCGGCGGCCTCGCGCCGGGCGCGCGGGTGAACCTCGAGAGGGCCCTCCTGCCGACGGACCGCATGGGCGGGCACGTGGTCGCGGGGCACGTGGACGGGACCTCGGAAGTCCTCTCGGTCGTGACGGCCGGCGACTCGTGGACGTTCACGTTCGGCCTCCCGCCCGCTCTCGAGCGCTACGCCGTCGAGAAAGGCTCGATCGCCGTCGACGGCATTTCGCTCACGATCGCGGCCCTGCGCGCCGGCTCGTTCGACGTCGCCGTCATCCCGCACACGTTCGCCGAGACGACGCTCGGCGACCGCAGGGCGGGCGACCGCGTGAATCTCGAGGTCGACCTCCTCGGCAAGTACGTCGAGCGCCTGCTCGCGGCGCGGCTCGGCGACGCGGACGCCCCCGCGCGCGACGAGCGCCTGAAACACCTCCTGGCCGAAGGCGCGTGACGTCCCGCTTCGCCGACCTCCCCCCGGGCGCGACGTCCGCGCCCGGCGCGTACGTCCACGTGCCTTTCTGCGCGCACCGCTGCACGTACTGTTCTTTTGTCGCTTTGGAAGGGAAGGAAGAAGAGGGAGATTTCTTTGAGGGGTTGGAGAGGGAGGTGCGCGCGAGGAGCGCAGAGGCGGCGGGTGGCCTGAAGGGCTTCGACACCGTCTATTTCGGAGGGGGAACCCCGTCGTACGTCGAACCGCTTCGCCTCCAGCGGCTGATCTTCCTACTCGAAGAAATCTTCGGATTTTCTTCGAGTGTGGAGATCACGGCCGAAGCGAATCCCGACGATCTGGTTGCGGGCCGGATCGACGCCCTTCGGGCCGCCGGAATCAACCGGCTGTCCGTCGGCGTCCAGTCGCTCGTCGACGCCGAGCTCGTCCCCCTCGAGCGACGGCACGACGCGGCGGCCGCCCGGAAGGCCGTCGGGGAGGCGGTGGCGGCCTTCGGGAACGTCTCCGCGGACCTCATGATCGGGATCCCGGGGCAGACGCCGGAGAGCCTCCGGGCGAGCCTGGACGGCCTCCTTGAGGCCGGCGTCCGCCATTTGTCGGTTTACCTCCTCGAGATCGAGAAAGCGCCCCGGCTCGTCGCGCTGAAACGCGAGCGGCCCGAGCTCTTCGCGGACGACGACGAGATGGCCGACCGCTGGCTCGAGGTGGACGAGAGGCTCGAGAAGGCCGGCCTCGCGCGCTACGAGCTGTCGAACTGGGCGAAGAGAGGCTCCGAGAGCCGCCACAACCTCAAGTACTGGACGCTCGTCCCGGTCCTCGGCTTCGGCGTCGCGGCGCACTCGTTCGACGGAAGAAAACGCTATGCAAATACGGGGATGCTCGCCGAATACCTCAAGCGCACCCGCGAACGCATCTCGCCGGTGGCCACGTTCGAAGAGGACCAGGATTCGGATTTTCTTGGAAGGGAAGAGGGGAGAAAGAGAGAGCGGTTGATGCTGGGCCTGCGCCTGTCGAGCGGCGTCCGCTCTTCCACATTCGAAGAAATCCGAAGGGCGCTTCCCGCCGATCCGGCCTCGCGGCTTTCGGACGCCTTCACCGCCGGATTACTCGAAGAAATCTCCTCTTTCGTCCGCCTCACCCGCAAGGGAGTCCTGCTGTCGAACGAGGTCTTCTCGGCTCTCGTCTAGGGCTGCGGGGCCGGCGTCTGGCGAGACTTGAAGAAGAGGTATGCCGGGATTCCAAGGGCGACGATCACGAAGCCCCACAGCGTGTACGTCGGCTTGTAGATCGCGAGTGCGAGCGTGACGTAGAGAGTCGCGATCACGTACAGGACGGGCACGATCCGGTCCGCCCACGTCTTCGCCACGAGGTTTGGAGTGGTGCGCGCGAGCTTCCAGCGCCCCGCGATCGTGGCCACATAGAAGATGAGGACGGTCGGGATCACGTAGTCGAGGAGGTCGCCGTAGGTGCCCGAGAGGCAGAGAGCGGCCGCCCACAGCGCCTGCGCCCCGAGCGCGTTGACGGGGATGAGGGTGCGGGGGGCGACACGGGCGAGCGACTTCAGGAAGAGGCCGTCGCGGGACATCGCGTAGAGCACGCGCGAACCCGAGAGGATGAGGCCGTTCAGGCAGCCGAACGTCGACACGAGGATGACGACGGCCATGACGAGCGCCGGCGTGCCCGACTCCGCGCCCCCGGTGACGGCGGCGATGGCGGCCGTGGCCACGCGGTCCTCCGGCGCCGAGGCGATCCCCGAGAGGGGCAGGGCGTTCAGGTAGCCGACGTTCGCGAGGACGTAGAGCGTCGTGACGAGGCCGGTGCCGTAGACGAGCGCGCGCGGGACGTTCCGCTCGGCGTCGCGGACCTCTTCCCCGAGGAACGTCACGTTGTTCCAGGCGTCGGCGGAGAAGAGGGAGCCCACCGTCGCGACGGCAAACGCCCATATGAGCGGCATCTTGAGGTCCGCGGCCGCCGGGAAAGTCCAGGCCGTCGTGGCCAGGCCGTTCCCCGCCGTGAAGCAGACGGCGAGGAGGCCGACGAGGGAGAGGACCTTTGCCGCCGTGAAGACGTTCTGGAGCCGGGCGCCGTTCTCGACGCTGGTGGTGTTCCACCACGTGAGAAGGAGGATGAGCGCGATCGCGACGAGCTCGACGGGGGTCACGCTCAGGAATCGGGCCTTGAAGAACACGTGTTTGC
>JBDTTJ010000240.1:0-5325 GCA_039930645.1 Acidobacteriota bacterium | reverse complement strand
GGCGAGGGTGTGCGCGCGGCCGGGGGCGGTCCGGAAGACCTTCGGGAGCTTCTCGAGGATGCGCCCGTAGAGGTCCATGAACGCAGCCGAACGATGGGAGAGCATGGGGCCGGTGAGCGCCTGCAGCACCTGCGGCCGGACCCAGACGGGGCCCGGGTTGAAGAAGCGCACCTGGCCTGCGGAGCCGGTGGTCGAATCGAAGTTGCTCATGGCGGGATTCTACGAAAGCAGGACCGCGGGAAGCTCGTTGAGATCGCCTATCAGAAGATCGGGCGAAACGGCCCGCAATTCGGCCTCCGTCGCGCTCCCGGTGGGAACCACGACGACCGGGATCTCCGCCGCCCGGGCCGTGGCCACGTCGACCGGCATGTCCCCTACGTAAACGCTCTCGCTCCCCTTCGCGCCCATCGTCGAGAGCGCCATGAAGACCATGTGGGGGGCCGGCTTCGGGGGGAATCCGTCGTCCGGGCCGCCGACGAACGCGAAGCGCGACAGGATGCCGAGCTGCTCCAGAATCTCGCGCGAAAACCGCGCGGGCTTGTTCGACGCGATCGCGATCGGGATGCCGGCCTCGACGAGCCGCCGCGTGACGGCGTCCGCCCCGGGAAGAAGCGTCGAGCTCTCCGGGCCGACCCGCTCGTAGCGGTCGCGGAAGATCCGCACGCCCTCTGCGACGTTCGCCTCGCCGACGGCCTTCGTGATGAGAACCTCGAGCCCATGGCCAACCATCCGCCGCGTCTCGTCCGGCGTGACGGGCGGCCGGGCGAACGCCGCGAGGACGAGCGAGAGGCACTCGTGGATCGCGGCGTACGAGTCGAGCAGCGTGCCGTCGAGGTCGAAGACGACCGCCCGGGGAGGCGCCGGAATGGGCGCCATCAATCCACGAGGAGGACGATCTTGCCGACGTTCTCGTTCGCCGCCATCCGCCGGTGCGCCTCGGCGGCGTTCCGGAGGGGGTACGCGCAATCGATGACGGGCGCGAGGCTCCCGTCGGCGAAGGCGGGCAGGACGTCGCGGACGAACGCCGCGGTCAGCGCGGCCTTCTCCTCGAGCGGCCGCGCGCGGAGCGTGGACCCGATGATCCGGAGGCGCTTGGACAGGACGGCGCGCAAGTCGATCTCGGCGCCCGGGCCGGCCATGCTCGCGATGAGGACGATGCGGCCGCCGCGGCGCAGCGAGCGGATGTTCGGCGAGAAGAGCGGTCCACCCACCGAGTCGAGGACGAGGTCCACGGATTCCTTCCCGAACTTCGCTTCGATCTTGCTGAGAAACTCCTGCCGCGACGTGTCGACGACGAGGTCCGCTCCGAGCGCCGAGAGCGCCTCGCACTTCTTCTCGGAGCGCGCGGTCGCCACGACGGAGCAGCCGGCGCGCTTGGCGAGCTGGATTGCGGCCGTCCCGACGCCGGAGGCCGCGGCATGGACGAGCAGCCGCTCGCCGGCCCTGAGCCCGCCCTCGTGGAAGAGGTTCATGTACGCCGTGAACCACGCCTCGGGAATCGCCGCGGCCTCGGCGAGCGAGAGGCGCGCCGGCACGGGCATGAGCATCGCGCGGGGAACGGCGACCTTCTCGGCGTAGCCGCCGCCGGAGAGGAGGAAGAACACCTTTTCTCCCGTGCCCTCGACTTCCCCCGCGGCCTCGAGTCCGAGGATCTCCGGCGCGCCCGGGGGCGGCGGGTACTTCCCCTCGGCCTGCAGGAGGTCGGCGCGGTTCACGGCCGTCGCGCGGACGCGGACGAGGACCTCCCCCGGCCCCGGCACGGGCTCGGGAGCGTCGCCATAGACGAGTGCGTCGGGACCGCCGGGCTTCGGGACGAGGATGGCTTTCATGAGAGGCCTAAGAGAGATTCTCTTAGAAAGAGAATACAAGAGGGGATTTCTGAGAATGTGAATCGGGGAACGGAGGACGGGTGCAGCGTGGCGCGGTCGGTGACGACGGCAATGGTGTTCGGGTCGCTCTCGCAGAGCGGCTCGCGGCCCGTTGCGGCACGGCACACCTCGATCTTCGGGTACGACACCTCGCCGCGGAATCCCTCGACGACCACGACGTCGCACCGGCGAAGGCCATATTCACCTTCTAAGAAATCCGAAAGCGCCGGCCGCTCGGGCGCCTGCCGGTGGACCGCGCTCCTGCCTCCAGCCACCAGCACCGCAGGGTTCGCCCCAGCCGCCTTGTGACGCTGCGAGTCCTTGCCCTCCATGTCCGTTTCGTACTCGTGGTCCGTGTGCTTGAGCGAGCCGACCTTGAGCCCCTCCTTCACGAGCGCCTCGATGAGCTGCACGGCCACCGTCGTCTTGCCCGACTCGTGCGCGCCGGTGATGAGGAGAACCCTCGAAGAATTTCTTCGAGTGGAGTAAAGCAGGTGGGGCCGCCTCTGCTCGACGAAACGCGCCTCGTCGTTTCGGAAGCTCGCGATCCAGCCGTCCAGCGGCTCGCCGGCCGCAACCAGCCGCCGGTACGTCGCCGTGCCGGTCAGGAGGTCGATCGCGGGGACGTCGTCGCGGTATTCGTATTTCTCCGTCCGCCAGCGGAAGCGGTCCGGGTCCATGTCGAAGAGCGCCTTGAGGAGCCGCAGGTACGTCTCGTACGGGCGGAACGCGGCCGCGTCCGTCACGTGCACCTGCACGCCGCCGCACGTCTTGCCCGCGTGCTTCTGGAACGTGGGCTTGAAGACGTGCGGGCGGAACGCGACGCCGGGCATCCCGACCGCGTTCGCGCGCTCCGCCGCTTCGTCCGCGTCGAGCCACGGCGCGCCGAGGAGCTCGAACGGCCGCGTCGTGCCGCGCCCCTCGGAGAGGTTCGTGCCCTCGAGGAGGCACGCACCGGGATAGACGAGCGCCGTCTCGGGCGTCGGCATGTTCGGAGACGGGAGGACCCACGCCGGCGTCTCGGCGATCTCGCAGCGCGTCGGCGCGCTGCCGCCCTTGCGCATCGGCACGACCGTGAGGTCGCAGCCCAAGCTCTGCGTCGCGTTCGTCCAGCGCGCGATCTCGCCGGGGGTCATCCCGTGCCGCACGGGGACCGGGTAGAGCCCGACGAACGAGAGAAGCTTCTCTTCCGGCAGGTTTCCCTCGACGACCTCGCCGCCGAGAGGGTTCGGGCGGTCGAGGACCCAGACGGGGATCTTCCGTCTCGCGCACTCCTTCATGACGAGCGCGGTCGTCCAGACGAACGTGTAGTAGCGGCTTCCGACGTCGGGCAGGTCGCAGACGACGGCGTCGAGGCCCTCGAGGTGCTCGTCCTTCGGCGAGAGGTCGTCGAACGTCTCGCCGTAGAGCGAGATCACGGGCAGGCGCGACGGCTCCCCCGCCGCGACGGCTTCCATGTCCTGGGCCGCGCCCGTGAGGCCGTGCTCGGGGCCGAAGAGGACGCGAACGTCGAGACCCGCGGCGAGGAGCGCCTGCGGCGCGGGAACGAAGCCGAGCGTCACGGAGGCGGGGTTGCAGAGAAGGCCGAGGCGCCCGCGCGGATGCGGGGCGCCTCCCCCAAGTAGGACGTCGAGACCGGACTCGAGGCGGCCGTTCGTCACGCCCTCGAGTCTAGCCGGATGACGGATGCCCCGCGGTAGTACAGCGCGAGAATTGCATCGCGTGTCTCTCCCCGCTTCGCGCGCGCGATGGCGCCCGCCTGGCAGAGGCCCGCGCCGTGACCCGTGCCACGGCCGCGGAGGAGATACGCCGCGCGGGACTCTTCGACCTCGAAATCCGTCGAACGCACGGACGCCCAGCCCCAGAGGCCGGAGGCCGCCTTCCGGAACTCGAAGCCGCGCACGATCCGGGAAGCGCCGCCCGGCGCGGCGAAGCGAACCATCGAGACGCGGCGGCTCGCGTCGTGCCCGTAGATCTCGAGGAGACGCCCCTCGGGGAAGCCGAGGGTCGCGGCGAGCGGTGGCACGTCCCCCCGGGCGAGCGAAAACGTCCAGGCGGCTCCCGGCGCCGAGAGGCACGCGTCGTCGTCGACCGGCTCGAGATCCGGCGTCTCCTCGTCGTCCCACACGTCGCGCGGGCGGGCCGTGCGGCCGCCGCACACCGCGTGGAACGGCGCCGCGATCACGCGGCTTCCCTGCGTGAGGACGAGGCCGGTCGTGGCCTCCGCGGCCGCGCGCGACGCCGGCGTCGCGGCTGCGAGCCCTGCGAACACCTGGCAGTGCGTACCGTCGCACAGGTCGGCGCCGTCCTCGGCGTGGCGCTCGGCCCGCGCGACGGCGTAAGAGCGCGCCGCGACGGCCTGCGCTCCGAGAGCCGCCGCCGGCGCGCGCCCGCCGATCTCGGGCGGAAGCACCGCCGCGACGTAGTCCTCGAGCGGGATTTCTTCGACCTTCCCCGTGCGGAGCCGCAGGATGCGGCGCAGACGCCGGGGCGCGTCGGCCCGTGCGGCCGTGGCTAGCGCGAGGAGCGTCGCGAGGAAGAACCGCCGGGTCACGTGAGCACGATTCTAGGGCCTCGGCCGAGGTATCCTTTCCGAAATGCAGCGACGTCGCGCCTACGAGCGCCGGGCCCTCGACGGCTCGCCGGATCGCGCGCCGGTCGTCGCGGCCGTTCTTCCCGCTTACCGGACCGCATCGTCAATTCGGGCGGTGATCGAGCAGATTCCCTCGAGCGTGGCGCACGTGATCGTCGTGGACGACGCCTCGCCGGACGGGGTCGGAGCCGCGGCCTCGGCCGCCGGCGATCCTCGCGTGGTCGTCGTTTCCCACCCGGAGAATCGCGGCGTCGGAGGGGCGATGAAGACGGGGCTCGAGCGCGCCCTCGAGTTCGACGCGGACATCGTCGTCAAGATCGACAGCGACGGCCAGATGGATCCGGCCCGGATTCCGGACCTCCTCGCGCCGCTGGCATCTGGTGAAGCGGACCTCGCCAAGGGAAACCGGTTCGCGGACCTCGCCGTCATCAGCGCAATGCCGCCGCTCCGGCGGGTCGGAAACCTCGCGCTGTCCTTCCTCGTGAAGGCGGCCTCGGGCTACTGGAGTCTTTTCGATCCCTGCAACGGGTACGTCGCCGTCAGAAGCGATTTCCTTCGGCAGATTCGCCGCGACCGGCTCGCCGATCGCTACTTCTTCGAGATCAGCCTGCTCTGCGAGTCGTATCGCGCCGAGGGCGTCGTCGTCGACGTCGCGATGCCCCCCCGTTACGGCGATGAGATCAGCTCCCTGAGCCCGACGAGTTCCCTCTTCGAGTTCTCGGGGCGCCTCCTCGGTCGGACGCTGAGCCGCATCGGTTCGACGTATTTCCTGCGCGACTTCAACGTCGTGTCCGTCTTCATCTCGGCCGGCGTGCCCCTCATGACGTTTGGCGTCCTCTGGTCCGCGTACCACTGGTACCGCTC
>JBDTTJ010000239.1:0-5402 GCA_039930645.1 Acidobacteriota bacterium | reverse complement strand
CGTAGCCGCCGCGCACGACCGTCTTGTCCTGGCCCTTCGGCGTCCACGCGAAGCCCGCGCGAACGGCGACGTTGTTCCCGTCCTCGGGGATGCTGCTCGTGTCGAGACCGGCGGCGAGGAGCTGAGCGTCCGGGTTCCGCACGCTCGCGCTCGCGATGCCCTGCTTGTCGTATCGGACACCGAGGTTCAGCGTCAGGTTCGGGATGGGGCGCCACTCGTCCTGGACGAAGAACGCGATCTCCGAAAGGTCGGGATACGTGTACGGACCCGACGTTCCCGCGCCCGCGAAGGCCTGGACGTACTGCGTCGGCAGGCCCCGGTTGTAGTTCGCCACGGAGTTGAAGGAGTAGCTGCCCGAAAAGTTGCCCGGGAACCAGTTCGTGATGAGGTCCCGGCTCCAGTCGAAGCCCGCCTTGAACGTGTGGTTCCCGGCGATGAACGTCGCGGCGTCGGCGGCCTGGTAGCGCGTGATCGTCGTCTCGCGCGGGCTGAAGTTGTTGCGCCCGATCGTGAACGAGAACGCGCCGTCCGTGACGAGGGCCTCCGGGTCCGCGCTGTTCGCGAGTCCGGGCTCGGAGTCCTTCGCGTACTGGCCGCGCAGCTCGTTGAAGAGCGACGACCCGAACGTGCTCGTGACGGACGCCGTGACCGTGTCCGTGTTCACGAGCGAGTCGCCCGAGTGCTGGACGGACTGCGTCGTGCCCCCGTTCTCGTTGTTGACTCCCGTGAAACGCTGGCGGTTGTAGCGCATCGAGACCTGCGCGGTCGGCGCCACGTTCCAGTCGGCCTTCAGGAGGAAGACGTCCTGGTTCTGCCCGCGGTCGTACGGGTCGGTGAGGGGAGTGAGCTTCGCGAGGCCGGCCGCCGTGTTCGGGTCGGAGAGGTTCAGGCCGGACGTGTTCAGGATGACGGGCTGGCCGTTCGTGTTGCGCTGGCCGTCGTAGTTTGCGAAAAAGAAGAGCTGGTCCTTGACGATCGGGCCGCCGAGGCTCGCGCCGAACTGGTTGTAGTGGTAGTTGCTGATCGGGCGGCCGTTGATCACGTTGATGTAGTCGTTCGCGTTCATCCCCTTGTCGCGGTAGAACTCGAACGCCGTCCCGTGGAACTCGTTCGTGCCGGATTTCGTGACGACGTTGATGACGGCGCCGCCCGCGCGGCCGTATTCGGCCGTGTAGGCGTTGCGGTTCACCTGGAACTCCTTCACCGCGTCCTGGCTGAACTGGTAGGGCGCGCGTCCCGACCCCGTGCGGCCGAGGGCCTGGCCGAAGAACGTGTTGTCGTTGTTCGCGCCGTCGATCACGAGGCTGTTCAGCGTGCCCCGCTGGCCGGCGAAGCTGATGTCGCCGAGGCGCGTGTCCTTCGAGACGCCCGGCGTCGTGAGGACGAAGTCGATGAAGTTGCGGCCGTTCGTCGGGAGGTTCTGGATGTAGGCCTCGTTGACGGCGGAGGCCTGCTCGCTCTTCGTGATCTCGACGATCGGGGTCTCCGCGGTCACCGCGATCGTCGACTTCACTCCCGCGATCGCCATTGCGAGCTTCAGGCTGGTGTCCGCGCCGACGCTGACTTCGGCGCGCCCGGTGTTCGAGGGCGTGAAGCCCTGGAGGGCCGCCGAGACGTCGTAGAGGCCCACGGGCAGGAGCGGAAATACGAAGGCGCCGCTCGCGTTCGACGTCGTGTTGCGCACCGCGCCCGTCTTTGCGTTCTTCGCGGTGATCGCCGCGCCGGGGAGCGGCGCGCCGGCCGTATCGAGAACGGCGCCGGAGATGCTGCCGGTGGAGCTCTGTGCGAGCGCGGGGCCGGCCGCCACGCTCAGGGCGAGCGCGATCACGAGAGCGAGTGAGACTCGGTACACACGAACCATCTGAAGATCCTCCATCAAAGCGAAATTCAAAACGGAGACCATCGGGGCCGGGCGGGTGACGACACTGGGGGCTGCGGGGAGACTATTACAGAATCCGCGGGCCGGTTTCGGACCTCAGCGCGGGCTTGCCGAGCCCGCGGGAGACAGGCGCGCGCACCCGCGCGCCGCGACGAGAGCCGCGCCGCCAGCCGCGAGGAGGAGCACCGCGGCGGCGAGCAGGAGGAGCGGGCCGCGGCGGGCCGAGCGAGCCGCCTTCAGGCTCGCCGTCTTCTTCGGGCGTGTCATCGGCGCGGTGGATTCGGTCAGGGCCGTGCCGGCGCCCGTCGGGACCATGGCGGGCGTAACCGCAGGCCGGTAGACCGGGGGCGGCAGGGCCGCGGGGACCTCGCGCGTCACGACGCCGCGGGCAGGCCGCGCTGCGAGCTCGCGCCGCGCCATGAGGAGGTCGAGGATCATCTGCCCGGCGCTCCCGTACCGCTCGGACGCGTCCTTCTTGAGCGCGCGCGCGACGACCTGTTTGACGACGTCGGGCACGGTGTCGGGCTCGGGCCACGGGTCGGCTTCCTTCGTCATCATCTTGGCGACCATCTGCGTCACGCTCGCGCCCGAGAACGGATGCACCCCGGCGAGCATCTGGTAGAGGACGATCCCGAACGAGAACAGGTCCGAGCGCTCGTCGAGCTCTCCGCCGAGCGCCTGCTCGGGGGAGAGGTAGTCGAGCGTTCCGACGATCATCCCTTCGCCCGTGTGCCGCGTTGCCCCGGACGCGTCGCGCGCGCCCTCGAGAAGGATCTTGCTCAGGCCGAAGTCGAGGAGCTTGGCGCGGCCGTCCGGCGCGAGCATGACGTTCGACGGCGTGATGTCGCGGTGGAGGATCCGGTTCTGGTGGGCGACCTTGAGACCCTCGAGGACCTGGATCGCGATGTCGACGCATTCGTCCACGCCGAGCCGGCGCGCGTCCATGATCTCGTCCAGGCCCTTGCCTTCGAGATACTCGAGGACGAGGTAGAGCCCCCCGGACGGAAAGCCCGCGTCCCTCTCGTCCGTGAGCGCGAGGTCGTGCAGCGTGATGACGTTCGGGTGGTTGAGGGCCGCGACGGCCCGCGCTTCGTTCATGAAACGCCCGCGCATCTTCGCGTCCTGCCGGAGAGCGGCGGGGAGGACCTTGATCGCGACGCGGCGGCCGAGCGCGGGGTCGGTGGCGAGGAAAACTTCCCCCATCCCGCCCTTCCCGAGCAGGCGGACGATCTCGTACCGGCCGATGCTGCTGGGGAGAACGTCCGCTGCAGCCACTCGAAGGGCAAGTATAGGCGGGCGTGTCAGGCGGGCGGCGCGGATCCCAGCGTGAGCGACACCCTCAGGGCCGGAGACTCGCGCCGGGAAGTCTGCGCGAGCCCCGACCGCTCGAAAACACGCAGCATTTTCTCGTTGCTCGGCAGGACTTCCGCGTCGAAGGTCTCGATCCCGCGGGCGCGGGCGAGGGCCGCGAGCCGCCGGAAGAGAAGCGAACCGAGGCCCTTCCCCTGCAGGGCGTCCGCAACCGTGAACGCAACCTCGGCGCGGGTCGGGGCGGAGAGGTCGCGCTCCCAGCGGGCGACGCCGACGAGGATGCCGGCGACCTCGGCGACGAGCGCGTAGCGGTTGACGTAGTCGACGCGCGCGAGGTACTCGGCCTTCGAGCGGTCCTTGTCGGGCACGGCGAAGAATCGGAAGTAGAGGCTCTCGGGGGAGAGACGGTCGTAGAGCTCGAGGAGGTGCGGGCCCTCGTCCCGCCGGATCGGCCGCAGGTGGACGCGCGTGCCGTTTTTCAGCGCCTCATCCGACGCGTCCGCCTCGGGATACGGGGCGACCGCCCCCGGCGGGGACTCCCGGACTGATCGAACCAAGCGGACCTCCGAACGGCCTTTCATGATGGTACAGAATCGCCGCTCAAGTCCATGGGTGGAGGAAGCGCCATGAAGCTCATCACGACGATCATCCGGCCGGAGAAGCTCGCGGACGTGAAGGCCGCGCTCTTCCGGGCGGGTGTCACCGGCATCTCGCTCTCGCGCGTGCAGGGGCACGGCGGCGAGCACGACACGGTCGAGCAGTACCGCGGGACGACGCTCGTCTTCGAGTTCGTCGAGAAGGTGCGGATCGACATCGCGGTGTCCGAGCCGTTCGTCGAGCCGACGATCGAGGCGATCGTCGCGGCGGCGCGCACGGGCGAGGTCGGCGACGGAAAGATCTTCGTCCAGCCGCTCGAGCGCGTGATCCGGATCCGCACCGGCGAGCAGGACGTGCAGGCTCTGACCCCGATCTCGGCCGAGGAAGTGAGGGCCAAAGCGCTCAAGGCCGGCCAGGAGGGCGTGTGAACGGTCCGGCGATCAGCGCCGGCGACACCGCCTGGGTCCTCGCCGCTGCCGCGCTCGTCTTCGTCATGAACCCCGGGCTCGCGTTCTTCTACGCCGGGCTCGTGCGGCGCAAGAACACGCTGAACACGCTCATGATGACGTACGTCGCGATGGGCGTCGGCGCCGTCGTCTGGATGGTCGCGGGCTACTCGCTCGCCTTCGCGCCCGGCTCGCCGTTTCTCGGAGGGCTCAAGTGGCTCGGCCTCGCGGGGGTCGGCGGTGCGCCCGAGCCCGCCTACGCAGCGACGATCCCGGCGCTCGCGTTTTTCGCGTTCCAGGGAATGTTCGCGACGATCACGCCCGCGCTCGTGTCGGGCGCGATCGTCGAGCGGATGAGCTTCCGCGCCTACGTCATCTTCCTCGCGCTCTGGAGCCTCGTCGTCTACGCCCCGGTCGCGCACTGGGTCTGGGGGGCGGGCGGGTTCCTCCGGACGTGGGGCGCGCTCGACTTCGCGGGCGGCACGGTCGTCCACGTGACGGCGGGGACGGCGGCGCTCGTCGCCGCGAAGGTCCTCGGGCCCCGCCAGGACTTCAAGCGGGTCGCCCTCATTCCGCACAACGTGCCGTACGTCCTTCTCGGCGCCGGCCTTCTGTGGTTCGGGTGGTTCGGCTTCAACGCCGGCTCGGCGCTCGCGGCCAACGGCACCGCGTCGCTCGCGTTCGTGACGACGAACGCCGGAGCCGCCGCCGCCGCGCTTACCTGGCTCGCCCTCGAGAGCGCGATCGGCGGTCACGCCACGGCCGTCGGCGCCGCGACGGGCGCCGTCGTCGGCCTCGTCTGGATCACGCCGGGCGCCGGCTTCGTCTCGCCGCTCTCGGCCCTCGCGATCGGCGCCCTGACGGCCTCAGCGAGCTTCGCGGCGCTGCGCCTGCGCGGGCGCACGTCGCTCGACGACACGCTCGACGTCTTTGCGTGCCACGGCATCGGCGGGATCACGGGCTCGCTCCTGACGGGCGTCTTTGCGTCCAAAGCCGCGAACCCCGACGGCGGCAACGGCCTCCTCTTCGGGAACGCCGCCCTCTTCGGAATCCAGGCCGCGACGGTCGGCATCGTCTTCTTCTACACGCTTCTCATGACGGCCCTCGTTCTCGTCGTCATCAGGGCCGTGACGCCGCTGCGTGTCGAACTGCGCGCCGAGCTGGAGGGG